>JAAEKA010000041.1 GCA_014155705.1 Anaerolineae bacterium clx_CAG2
GTTCCTGACCTGGGACGGCCGCGAGCACGCCTGGTGAACCGGGCTGCTGTGGCCGGTCTCCCGATCGAGCCACCCCGCGTATACCGGATTGCTGTGGCCGGTCTCCTGACCGAGCCACGCCGCGTAACCGGATTGCTGTGTGGCCGATCTCCTGACCGAGCCACGCCGCTCAGTCGATCAGCTCGATCTCGTAATCGACCAGCTCTGCATCCAGCCGCCAGCGCTCGACGCTTTCCATGGCCTTCATCAGCAGGCCGTGGGCATAGGCTTTGTCGGATGAGATGCAGGCCACGCCGATGACAGCGCTGCGCAGGCTGTCCTGGTCGCCCACCTCGGCGACCGAGACGTTGTACTCGTTGCGCAGGCGCGCGATGATCGGCTTGATCACGCTGCGCTTGCCTTTGAGCGAGTCGTTCATAGGGAGACGAAGTTCGATTGTTGCGACGCCGATAACCATGGTGGTAGATTGGGGGGCAGATTGGTGGATTGGTTGACTGGTTGACTGGTTGATTGGTTGTGCTGTGGGCGGCTTGCGTTTGCGATACGTGATGCACTTGCGCTGAAGCACGCCGCGCGCCGACTCTATTGGCTGTCTTCCATCCGCTGTGGTATCTCCGGCGACGCCACATACGCCACGGCCGCATAGCCGACGACCCGCCGATTGTCGCCGCTGGTGTCGCCGGAGTTGCGGTAGTCCAGCAGGTGAGCGGTCCAGCCCTTGAGTTGCGCCAGGCGCATCAGGAGCAGGATCGGCTGCAGGCCGCAGGCCTCGCCCTGGCCGGCGCGCGCCATGTCGCCGGCCACGACAGCCTCCAGCAGCGAGCGATCCAGCGTCCGCGCGACTTCGTAGGGGTGGAAGTGGCTCAAGTCGGAGCTGACCACCACCAGATCGTTGGGGCGCAACTGGTTCGCCAGGTCAGCCGCCACCTGCTGCACGTCGGGCTGGCCGCACAGCATGGCCACCAGGTCGAAATCGGCCAGCGTGGCCTGCAAGAAGGGCAACTCCACCTCGAGGCTGTGCTCCGGCTCGTGGGCCAATGGGTGCAGCTCGTAGCTATGGCCGCGCGCCAGCAGATCGTCGATGGCGGTCCGGTTCTGCGCCACCCGGCCCAGCGGCGTCTCGAAGGCAGCGGCCGGCGAGAGCGCCACGGCGTCCACATAGACGTAGTGCGCGGGACCGAGCAGATAGACCGTAGGGCGCTGGCCGGCGCCGGTCGGAGACAGTTGGCGAAACGCGCTGGCTGCGATCGGGCCGGAATAGCGATAGCCCGCGTGGGGGGCAATCAAGGCCCGCACCGATTGCAGCCCTGCGTCCTGCGCCTGGCTCAGCAGACTCTCCACCGCCGCTGCCAGCTTGTCCGGCCGGTCGGAGTAGAAGGTCCCGGCCACGGCGGGGGGACGGATGGTAGGTGTGTTCATGACGGATCCTCGGAAATGGTTAATGGTGAACGGTTAACGGAAAATGGTTAATGAGCGGAGGCGCGCACCGTTAACAATTTACCGTTACCCATTCACCATTAACCATTTCTCCTGTTCTCTCACGCCCAAACGCCTGCTATTGCTGCGCCGCAGCCGTGGCACACGCCCGGCTCGCGCCAATGCTGCTGCACGGTGTACCAACTGCGGCTGACCAGCAGCGTGTTGCAGTGCGGGCAGAACGTGGATGCGCGATCGCCGTCGTGGACGTTGCCCACGTAGACGTAGCGCAGCCCGGCCTCCCGGCCGATCTCCCAGGCGCGGATCAGGGTGCTGTGCGGCGTGGGAGGGCGGTCCAACAGCAGGTAGTCGGGGTGAAAGGCGGAGATGTGCCAGGGCAGGTCAGGCGAGACGCCGGCCAGCCAGGCGGCCATCTCGCGCAGCTCGCCCTCGTCGTCGTTCAGGCCGGGGATCAAGAGCGTGGTGATCTCGATCCAGATCTGGGTCCGGGCGGCGATGTGCTCGATGTTGCGCAGCACCGGCTGGATACGCGTGCCGCACACCTGGCGGTAGAAGCTGTCGCTCCATGCCTTCAGGTCGACGTTGATCGCGTCCAGGTAAGGTTCGATCATCTCCAGCGCGGCCAGCGATTCGAAGCCGCTGCTGACGAAAACGTTGCGGATGTCGTGCTGGTGGGCCAGCCGTGCTGTGTCGTAGGCGTACTCGAAGAAGACGGTGGGCTCGTTGTAGGTGTAGGCCAGCATAGGGATGGCGTGCTGGCGGCAGTAGGCCGCCAGGTCGGCCGGCATGGCCGGCTGGCCGTTAGCGCGTGAGACTGGCGCGCGCGAGACCTTCGAGGTTTCCGAAAACCTCGAAGGTCTGGGGTCAACCGCGACGGCTTCGTGGCCGCTCTGGCTGATCTGCCAGTTCTGGCAGAACTGGCAGGTGAAGTTGCAGCCCACCGTGCCGAGCGACAACACCGGCTGCGTGGGCAGGAAATGAAAGAGCGGCTTCTTCTCGATGGGATCCACGTGCAGCGCGGCCGCTTCGCCGTAGACGAGCAGATAGAGCGCGCCGTCGTAGTTGCGCCGGATGCCGCATTTGCCCATGCCCTCCGGCTCGATGGCGCAGAAGTGCTCGCAGGCCGTGCATTGCACATAGCCTTTCTTGAGCGGTTTGTAGAGCATCGCCTCGTGCAGCATCGTCGTACCTTCGCCAACCTGGATGATCATCCAGCCTCATTGTACGACGAAACGGCGCAAAATTCAAGCGGAGCGCCAAACTGGGCGGGAGAGATCGGAACATTCAGGCCTTCATATGATCTATGTCATTGTCGCATGGCCCAACCTGTGCTATTGTCTTGATAGCAGGCGCTGATTCTGGCCCGTGCAAGATCAACGTGCAGCGGTGCAGCCATCAGTGAATCCACCCAGTGCGGAGGTTAGCAATGACGGATACTGTTCAACCTACACCCCCATTGGCGATCCAGGTGACGACCATCCCGCTGGTCGAACCGGACCAGCCCATACGCGTGACGCGCGGGCCGAAAGATCAGTTGCGCAAGCTGACCGACGAGCAGGTGCAGGAGGCCTTTGGCGCGGTCGAATTCATGGCCCAGCACGCGGGCGAGATGCTGGGACGGCTGCGGGAACGGCCGGAGCAGCGGGAACTGTCCGGCGTCGAAATGGAGTTCGGCCTGGGCTTCAACAGCGAGATGAAGGTCTATGTCGTCGGCGCCAAGGCCGAGGCCAGCCTGAAGGTCAAGCTGGCGTGGAAGGGTGAAGGCGTGCAGTCTGCACCCCAGGAGTGAGCGCACGATGGCGACGACATCCCCCAAGGTGACTATCCTCTTCATCACGGCTAATCCGCCTGACTGGCCGCAACTCGACCTGGAGAAGGAACGGAAGGAGTTCACGAAGGCATTGCGTGGCAATCGTTATGGTGACCGTTTCGAGGTTAAGTTCCTCTTTGCCGCCGAGGTCGGCGACATTTTGCAAGCCTTGCGCGACTACCAGCCTACTGTCGTTCATCTTTCCGGACACGGTGATTACCAGGGCGCATTGTACTTCACCGCCGACCACAGCGCGGATGCCCCAGCCCTTTCGGCTGAGGGCCTGGCGGAAAAGCTGCAAATCTATCAGGAGGGGGCGAATTGGCCGGTCAGGCTCGTGGTGTTGGCAGCCTGTAATTCGGCTGCAGCGGCGCGGCTGGTTGCGCGCCACGTGGATTGCGCCATCGGCATGGACGATGATGTCGGCGACGAAGCCCTGGCAACACTGTTCACGCCCAGCTTTTATGCTGCCCTGGCCCACGGTGAGAACGTGCAGAACGCCTTGGCAAGCGCCAAAAATGCGATGACGCATGACGGGGGGCGCTTTGCTGTCGAGGATGCCGAGACTGTGCAATTGTTCAACCGTGATGACGTTGACCCGACCAAGCTGGTGGTGACTGATTTTGTTCGACAAACGCTCAGTAATCTGCACATGGAATACCTGCGCAGTTGGTTCAGCAGAGACTGGGCCGTGGTTCACCTGGCCGATATGCTGCCGAATCACGCTGAGGAAGTGAGCTTGTTGGACATCTACGTCCCTTTGCCCGTGGCTTTCCGGCTTGCAATCAAGACCGAAAACCAGCGCATCGCCGATTGGTGGGTGAAACAAGAGCGAGAGGAGGAAGCAGCGGACCAACTTGAACAGACCAAGAGATCGATTCCGGACTTGGCTACAGAAGCCGCGATGGACAAGTCGCATCGCCTGCCAAGGCTGCGTTCCTGGGCCGAGCTTGGCGTTGGAGCGGACGCCCTTCAAGAGATTGTCGATGAGATTCAGACCAAGATTTCAAACCGGCCTATTGAAGGGAAAACTGAACGGGAGAATCCTGAAACTTGGTACATGGAGGCGCATGACGCTGCCAGCGTCCAGCCCCACTTTGTCCTACTAGGCGATCCGGGCAGCGGCAAGAGCAGTTTTCTTCGCCATTTGACGCTTTGCCTGGCAGGGGAATTGCGCCATCGAGCAGGGGATGCCAGCGCGCCGGCGAACGCGAACCTAGCTGCGTTACGGGATTGGCTTCTGGACGAAGGGTTCACACCAATCTACGTTGAGTTGAGAGACTTGGTTTCCAAAAGCTTCCCTCCTCTACCGGTTAGTGCGAAAGAGGAGCCCCTGTCGCCAACTACGGAGGACTTCTGGAGCTATGTCCGCGCTCACATACTTAAAGGGTTGGCCGGTTTTGAGCCAGATCTGCGTGAACTGGCCGGAGGCGGCAGGGCTATCGTGATGTTTGACGGGCTAGACGAAGTTCCCGACGCCGCCAATCTTCATCGGCGCACGCAAATTAAGGACTTGGTCGCAGCGTTGACTGGCGCCTATCCGGCGTTGCGTATCATCGTGACTGCCCGACCGCACGCCTACCGCCTGGATAAGTGGTCGTTGAATGGCTTTGGACACACCATGCTCGAACCACTCTCGCTGACGCGACTGCACGAACTGGCGCCGGCGTTGTTTGGCAAGGTCAGGCCAGACCAACCTCAGGAGGAGGCCAAGGCTTTTATCGAGGCCCTGGAGCAGGACAAGAAAGCGGGGAGAATCGAGGAGAGTTTCTACGCTACGCCCATGTTCTTCACCATGCTGGCGGCGATTTGGCTCGACCGACCGGAACGGCGACTTCCGGCCGGCAAAGCGGCGTTGTATCGGGCTTCGGTCGATCTGCTGTTGGACCGTTATACCCGGCGGCGCGCCCCGCATTCCTCGGTGGCAAGTAACCTGGGGGTCGAGAATCCGAAAGAACTGCGCTCGGTGTTGGAGTGTCTGGCCTGTACCGTCCACGAGCAAAGGAAGGTGGGCCAGGATATGACGGTCTTTCATGTGAAAGAACTTCTGGGTATCCTTGCCGAAGCCGGCTACAACATGCGTCTTCAGGACGTAGCCGCCTACCTGGAGCAGCACGCTGGCTTGCTGGTGTCGCCCAAAGCCAATCACTTTTACTTCAGCCATCGCGGCTTTCAAGAGCACCTGGCGGCGTGTGAACTGACTTGCGAAGCGCCAGAGGATCGCCGCCCTGCGGTGTCCGAAGAACGCTGCTTTCCTGGAGGTCTGATTGAACGGATTCGCAGGCAGCCGGATCTGTGGGAGAACGTGGCTCGACTTGCAGCCGAAGACCTTTTCAGCGGCAAGCGGGCGTTGGATGGCTGGCAGTTGCTTTCGTCGCTGTGCGAGCCTTACGTAGACGCAAACGAGGCGCCCCAGGCCGCCATGCTCGCTCTTGACATTGCTGGCAGTCTCAAGCTCTTCGAACAAGAGATTGGTCGGCGCGACCGGCGCTCCAGCGACTTTGATCTGCTTCGGCAAACAGCGGTGCTTACAGTCGTTGATACAACCGCATTTTCTACACCGGAACAACGCAACCTGGCCGGTGAGATCTTGGGCCAACGCCCCGATGTGGACCGTCGTCCTGGTGTAGGCGTCAAAGACAAACTTCCTGACATCGTCTGGGCATTCGTGCCCGACAAGGAGAACAACGTTGGGCGTCAGGAGTTCATCTATGGCGATGACCAACAAGGCCACCGTGAGGTACGCACCGAACCTGACTTCTGGATCGCCAAGTACCCCATCACCCGCGCCCAGTTCCAGACCTTTCTGGACGCGCCGGATGGCTTCCGCATCGACCGTTGGTGGAAGGGATTGTCTGTGCCAGAGGAGGATAGAAAGCGACCAGGCGACCAGCGTTTCGAGTATTGGAACCACCCGCGCGAGCGCGTCAGTTGGTACGACGCCATGGCCTTCTGCGCCTGGCTGACGGCCATGGCGCACGACCATCCCGAACTGCTGCCGAAAGAGGCCCGCTGCGCCGTCGGCTGGCGCATCACCCTGCCCACCGAACAGCAGTGGGAGAAGGCCGCGCGCGGGCACGACGGCCGGCAGTACCCGTGGGGCGGCAACGATTACCAGTCAGGCTATGCCAACATCAACGAGACGTACAGCAAGGTTGGCCCACATTACTTGCAGAAGACCAGTGCCGTCGGCATGTACCCGCAGGGCGTCTCACCCTACGGGGTCGCCGATCTGAGCGGCAACGTGTGGGAATGGTGCCTGAACGAGTACGACAGTGGCAAGACCGATCTTGGCGGCGACGCCACGCGCGTCTTGCGGGGCGGCTCGTGGTTCGGCTTTCCTTACAGCGCCGCCGCCCCCGCCCGCTTCAGGCTCGACCCTGACATCCGTAACTACAACTTCGGTTTTCGGGTGGTGGTTGTGGGGTGCGTCCCTGTTTCCTGGCTCTGACCTCTGATGCTCTGGCCTCTGAACTCTGATTCTGCGGGCCGCAGGCCCGTCCGGAGAGGACTGACAGTGCTGGTCGACCGGTCGGCTGGCTTTGCGCGTTGCCAGGTGCTCTACGGCGAAACCAGCACTGTCAGCCCTTGGCGCAGTTTGCTGTCAAGCGGTAACTCAGTTATACTGACGCCGCCCGTGGTTTACGGGTCAGGCAGCCCGGAAACGTCTTGCGGGGCGGCTCGTGGAACAACAATCCTAACAACGCCGCCGCCCCCGCCCGCAACAGGAACAACCCTAACAACCGTAACAACAACATCGGTTTTCGGGTGGTGGTTGTGGGGTGCGTCCATGCCCTTCCGTCCCTTCTCTGGTGCGGGCCACGGGGCCTGCACGGCTGGCTGGCCGCCCGCGCCAGTCCGGTTCCGGCAATGTTGGCCGCCGTCCCTGCGACGCCGTCCAACCGAGGCGAAGGAGAAGAACAGCGCCAGGCTTGTCTGGTCTGCACGCACCATGAGCGGTCCAGGGGCGCCGCTTGCGTCAGGCGCATACCGAAGCTCGGGGCGCGCAAGCGCCCCGCCCCTAAGATCCAGAAACCCGGTTTCTGCGGCAAGAGAAACCGGGTTTCTTGTTGCGCTACGCCTGGCGACCCTGCGTCTGCTTGATCCACCCACCCAGCCGCTGGCCGATCTGCGTCACCATCTTGCTGACGTGCGCGTACTGGCCGCTGTTGAGCCAGCCCCACTCGAACACCAGGCGCAGATAGGAGCGCAGCTTCTTCAGATGCGCGTCGGCTGTGCGCAGGTGTCCCTCGCGCGTGCGTCCCATCTGGGCGTTGGCCAGGTAGATCGTCTCGTAGAAATCCAGCGCCGAGTCTTGCAGCCGTTTGGTGGTGACGAAGCGCTGTTCCTTGGGGAAGCGCTCTGTGTGCGGCAAGAGCCAGCGCAGCAGGTCGTAGGTCAGCGAGAAGATCTGCATCTCCTCTGAGTTTTCCACCATGTTTGCCTCCATCATCGATTGGGATAACCTCTGGCTGGCCTATCGCAGGGCCGCCAAGGGGAAGCGCAGCACGGCCAGCGTGGCCCGCTTCGAGTTCCTGGTCGCAGACCGGCTGGTCGAGCTGCAAGCTGAGCTCCAGGCCAGGACTTATCGCCCCGGCCCATACACCCACTTTACCATCCATGAGCCAAAACGGCGCAAGATCAGCGCGGCCCCGTTCCGCGACCGCGTGGTACATCATGCCCTGTGCAACGTGATCGAGCCGCTCTTCGAGCAGCGCTTCATCGCCGACAGCTACGCCAACCGGGTCGGCAAAGGGACACACAAGGCCATCGACCGCCTGCAGCAGTATGCCCGCCGTTACCGCTACGTATTGCGCATGGATGTGGTGCAGCACTTCCCGTCGCTGGATCACGCCATCCTGCGCCAGGCCATCGCCGAGGTGGTCCATGATGCGGACGTGCTGTGGCTGATCGATTTGATCCTGGCCAGCGGCGCAGGCGTGCTGGCGGACGAGTACACCATGGTCTACTTTCCCGGCGACGATTTGTTCGCCAGCGCGCGCCCACGCGGTCTCCCCATCGGCAACCTGACCTCGCAGTTCTGGTCCAATGTGTACATGACCGGACTGGACCGGTTTGTGCGGGAGTCCCTCAAGTGCCCCGCCTATCTACGCTATGTGGATGACTTTGCCCTCTTTTCGGACAGCAAGAAGCGTCTCTGGCAGTGGAAGCGGGCCGTGATCGACTACCTGGCTACCCAGCGCCTGACAGTCCATGAAACGGCCGCGCAGGTACAGCCGGCGGCGACGGGCATCCCATGGTTGGGCTTCGTGGTCTTCCCCACCCACCGTCTATTGAAGCAGCGCAACGCCGTCAACTTCACCCGCCGCTTTCACCACAACATCGATTTGTACAACAGCGGCCGCATCACTTTCGCAGAGATGGATGCCAGTGTGAAGGGCTGGATCAACCACGTGCGCTATGCCGATACCTGGGGCCTGCGCAAGAGCATCCTTGGGCACGCACGGCTGCTCCCGCCATCACCGCAGCCACGCGCGAAACCCACCCACTGCCAACACGTATAGTCTCATGAATGGTCCATCCAGCATACAAATCAAAGGAACGAAAAATGACTCTATTCGGCAACATCATCTGGCTGATCTTTGGCGGCTTGATCGCAGGCCTGGGCTACATCATCGGCGGGCTGTTGATGTGTCTGACCATCATCGGCATTCCCTTTGGTGTGCAGGCTATCAAGCTGGGCGTGGCGACTTTTGCCCCCTTCGGCAAGGAGGTCGTTGAGATCGACCATGCCAACAGCCCCCTGCGCGTGCTCTTCAACATCCTGTGGCTGGTGTTGTTCGGTTGGGAGATCGCCCTGGCCCACCTGGGCTCGGCTGCGCTGCTGGCCATCACCATCATCGGCATCCCCTTCGCCCTGCAGCACGTCAAGCTGATCCCGCTGGCGCTGTTCCCGTTTGGGCGCGACCTGCGGACGGTGGCGGCGCCGGCAGGCGTAACGAGTAACACGTAATCCGTACACGTAATCCGTAACACGTAACCCGGAATCTGCGCACATGGCGCCTCTTTCCGGGTTACGTGTTACTCGTTACGAGTTACGCCGTCACCCAACTCCGCCATCACACACATCCGGGTTACGGGTTACTCGTTACGAGTTACGCCGTCACCCAACTCCCTCCACCACTCACCTCTGGGTCAACCAACCACTCCCGGCAGCTCCACCACGAACCGGCTGCCCTGGCCGGGCTGGCTGATGAAGCTGACCGCGCCGCCGTGGGCCTGGACGATGCCCTGGACGATGGCCAGACCTAAGCCGCTGCCGGGGGCGCTGCTGTTGGCGCCGCGGTAAAAGCGCTCGAAGATCAGCGGCTGGTCGCCGGGCAGCACACCGATGCCCGTATCCTCGACGACCAACTGCATCTGATTGTCGCCTTGCCGCTGGGCGCTGAGGCGCACCTGGCCGCCGGCGGGGGTGAACTTGAGCGCGTTGTCGAGCAGGTTGGCCAGGGCCATCTCCAGCCGCGGGCGATCGCAGCGGCAGGTCAACGGCTTGTCCGGCGCCTGCACGAGCAGCGCAACGCCTTTTTCCTGGGCGATGAACTTGAAGGGGGCCGCGGCCGAGTCGAGCAGCTCGCCGACGTCCTGGTCGCGCAGGTCCAGGTCGATCAGCCCGCCCTCCAGCCGCGACAGGTTGAGCAGGTTGCTGGTGATCCACTCCAGGCGCTGGATCTGGCCGGCGCTTTCGGCCAGAAACTCGGCGCGCGCAGCCTCGTCGCCGGCAGCCGGTCCTTGCAACAGCTCGTTGAAGCTGCGCAGGGCGGTGATGGGGGTGCGCAACTCGTGCGAGGCGTCGGCGATGAAGCGGCGCAGGGAGTCGCGCTCGGCTGCCAGCTCGGCAAAGCTGGCCTCCAGCCGTTCGGCCATCTGGTTGAACTGCCGGCCGAGCTGGCCGATCTCGTCCTTGCCGCGCACCGGCGCGCGCACCGACAGGTCGCCTGCGCTCATCTGGCCGGCGGCCAGCGCCAGACTTGTCAGCGGCGCAGACAGGCTGCGGCTGACCCACAGGCCGGCGACCAGTGCCAGCAGCGTGGCGCCGATTCCGGCCAACAGGAAGGCCCGCCGCGCCGTGGCCAGGGCTTGCTGGCTGTAATCGGGCGTGCCGCTCAACTCGACGTAGCCCATCAGCGTCCGGTCGGCGCTGATAGGCTGGATCACCGCGCGCGGTGAGCGCGTGGCTGCATCGTCTGCGCTGCTCTGCTCCGCGTCGCCGCCGGTCGCGGCCGGCGCCGTGCGCGTCTCGAAGACCACCCGGCCTCCCCAAGGAGTGTCCTCCAGGCGGATCACGGTGTACTCGGCGCCGGGCGGCAGGTCGGCCAGGGTGAACGTGTCACCCCGCAGCAGTCCAGGCATGCGCCCCATGCGGTCCAACGGCACGGCCATCATCACCGGCCCGCCGCCGAACACGTTGGCATTCAGGTCGGGAAAGAGCTCCAGCAGCGAGGGCAGCCAGAGGTATTCGTTGCTCTGCTCCTGCAGGCCCGAGTCGGCCAGTACGCTGCGTCGCGCATCCAGAATCCGGATGCGCGAGTTGCTGAGGAAGGCCGAGGTGCGGGCCAGCTCTTGCAGCGCGCTCTGGTTGACCAACGGCTGCATCAACGGCGCAGCCTGGCGCGCGATGGCGTCGGCGTTGGCTTGCAGGTACTCAGCTTCCTGGCTGGCCACCTGTTGGCGCACCAAAGAGAGCGCCAGCACGCCGATCAGGCTGACGGTGAGCAGGGTGACGAAGACGAAGCTGGCAACCAGGCGCCAACGGATGGAGTGGAACATGGGGGGGTGGTAGATTGGTAGATTGGTAAGACGGAGCGCTATCGTGCCTTTGGCCCGTCCCTTGACCGAGCCAGCCGGTCGCACCCCTTAGCTCTGGCCGGTCTCCGACCGAGCCAGTCAGTAAGGTTGCAGGCGCGAAGATCTTCGCGCCTGCAACCTTACTGCGGATTTTATGCTTGCGGCCCGACTGGCTGCTGTTGCTGGCCGGGCAGCTCGAACGGCAGCTCAAAGGGCAGTTGGTCCAGGTCGAACGGCAGTTGGTCCAGATCGAAGGGCAGTTGGTCCAGACTGAAGGGCAGTCTGAAGCCCTGATCGCCGCTTTGCAGGCTGCGGAAGCGCATCATGGTTGCGCCGATGGAGACGCCCAGGTAGGCTTTTTCGGCGTCGTCCGGGTTCGCGGCCAGGACAGCCTCGAGCTCGATTGGCTCTTCCTCGCCCGTGCGCGTTACGGTCAACGTTATGGCGTCGCCAGGCTCGCGAGCCGAGATGGCGTCGATCAGCATCTGCGGGCCATCGATCGCCTCGCCGTCGATGGCCGTGATCACGTCGCCAGTCTCCAGGCCGGCCTCGGCGGCCGGGCTGTCCGTTGTCACTGTGCGCACGACAGCCCCGGTCGTACCTGTCATATCGGGCATCATCCGGCCAAAGGGCATGGTCTCGCCGCCGCGGTGCTCGAAGAAGGGCATGGCCTCGCCCTGGAAGCTCTCCAGGTCTGCGATCTGCAGGCTGTCGGCGTAGCGAATGCCCAGGAACGGCCGCGCGGCGTCGTCCGGGTGCTCGCCCAGGGTGACGGTCAGCTCCAGCGTTTCCTCGTCAGCGCCAGGCCGCTCGACGGTCAGGGCGACCTCGTCGCCTGGTTGGTAATCGGCGATGAGCTCGGCCAGACTGGCTTCGCCGTCCAGCGTCTTGCCGTCCACGGCGGTGATCAGATCGTCAGCCTGCAGGCCAGCGGCGCTGGCCGGGCTGTCGTCCACCACTTCTACCACCTGTGCGCCCGCGGTGGGCGTCATCAGAGGCAGCAACAGCGGCTCGCTTTCGGTCGTGTCCTCGGCGCCGCCCAGGTAGACCTGCAGGCCCAGGAAAGCGCGGCTGTTGCGCTCGGCCACGGTAACGGGGAGGGTGCGCTCATCGTCGCCATGCAGCACTTGCAGCTCAACGGCCTTGTCTGCTTCCAGGCTGCGCAGGGCGCGGAACCAATCCAGCGGCTGGTTGATCTCCAGTCCGTTCATGGCCAGCAGAATGTCGCCGCGCTTGACGCCGGCCGCGGCCGCAGGCCCATCGGCATCGACCCGCACGATCACCAGTCCCGGCTCGCCCGCCGGCTCGGTCTGAGCCGAGGCCAACGGCGCTCCCATGGACACTGCCAGCAGGGCAACGATCAACATGCTGAACAACACTTGTCTCTTCATGTCTACTCAATCCTCCTGAAAATCTGGTCCGCTCTGAGACCTGCGAGGTTTTCCGTAACCTCGCAGGTCTGGAGAGGCTACACTGATTGTAGCAGGAGGCTGCTGCCGAACGGTTAGGGGCAGGTTAAGGTTTCGCAACAATCTCACCTTCGGCGCGCCAACAGACGCGTTCACGGCTCGAATTTGTAGCCGACGCCGCGCACGGTCAACAGCCAGCGCGGGTTGGCCGGGTCCTGCTCCAGCTTCTGGCGCAGGTGGCGCACGTGCACGTCGATGGTGCGGTCGTTGCCCACCTCGCTGTCATAGCCCCATATGGTCTCGATCAGGTGCTCGCGGCTGAAGGGCCGGCCGGGGTTGCTGGCCAGGTAGCGCAACAGACGAAATTCGATGGGCGTCAGCTCCAGCGGCTGGTCGTTGCGCAGAACCAGCAACCGCTCTGTGTCAATCACGATCGGCCCGAAGGCCAGCCTTTGGTCGGGCGCCGTCGCCGCCAGTTCGCCGTAAGCCCGACGCAGCAAGGCGCGGATGCGCGAGATCAACTCACGCAGACTGAAGGGCTTGACCAGATAGTCGTCCGCGCCCAACTCCAGCCCCAGCACTTTGTCGACCTCTTCATCGCGCGCGGTCAGCATCAGGATGGGCTGGCGGCGGCCCTCGCTGCGCAGTTGGCGACAGACGTCGAAGCCGCTGATGTCGGGGAGCCGGATGTCGAGCAGGATCAGGTGAGGCGCGTCACGCCGCGCTATAGTCAGCGCGCCCTGGCCGCTGTTGGCCCAGAGCACGGTGAAGCCTTCAGCGCGCAGGCCGTACTCCAGCCCGCGCGCCACGGCCCGGTCATCCTCCACGATCAGAATTCGCTCGCCGGCCATGCCGTCTCACCGCTTGGGGCGCTTAAAAAAGGCCTGGTAGTAGTCGCTGGCGCCATACATGGCCTTGCCGCCGCCCGCGCCTGCCATTTCCCAGCCATCTTCACCCAACTGGGCCAGGTAATCGTGGATCAACGGGGCGTGCATCCAGTTGCGCACTTCCTGCCCGTTGATGAAACGCGGTCGCCAGCCGCGGTACTCGCTGAATGAGACCACCAGGTAGTCCCAGCCGCGCGGGGCGACCGCGACGGGCGCCGGCTCAGCCTTGTCCGCCGTCTCTTTGGGCGCGCGTGCGCTGCGCTGCCTGCGGGGCGGGGGTGTGGCGGCGGGAGGCAGAGTCGCGGCGGGCGTTTCGCTGACGCCTGCCAGCACCTCGCCTAACACATCGGGGGTTTCTTTACGCGCCATCTTGGACGATCCTTTCTGTCAGGGTGCGGTAGTCTTCGGCGCCTGGGGAGGTGGGGGCGTACTCGAAGATGTGCTGGCGGTAACCTGGCGCCTCCGACAGCCGCACGTTATAACGAATCGGCTGGCAAAGCTGGGTCGGGAAGTAGGTCGTCAACTGTTCCATGATCTCCTGCGACTTCCTGACCCGGCGGTCCAGGAAGGTCGGTACGACATAGCGCAGGGTCAGGTTGTCCCGGTAACGTTGGATGTTGCCAAGGCTTTGGGCGAACTCCAACAGCCCTTGCAGGGTCATCACCTCCAGTGACACGGGGGCCAGCACTTCGTCCACATAGAAGAGCACATTGGCCGTCAACACGTCCCAGCCGGGCGCTGTATCGACGATCACGTAGTCGTAGAGGCCATCCAGCGGCTCCAGCGCCTCGGCCAGGGTGCGTTCGGCGCCGTAGTCGCGGCGCGCGATCAGGCGCTTTAGCCCGGCCAGGCTCTTGCTGCCTGCCAGCAGGGAGAGTCCTTCCCTGGCCGGCGCGATGACCTGGTCGGGCGTGGCCTCGCCGGCCACCAGCTCGTTGAGCCCCATGACCGGCTGCGCCCCCAGCGACTTGCCGGCCTGGCCCTGGGTGTCCGCGTCGATCAGCAGCACCTGATGGCCGGCCAGGGCCAGCCCGGCCGCCAGGTTGACGGCCGTGGTGGTCTTGCCGACGCCGCCTTTGGTCAGGGCAACTGCAATCCGTCTCATGGCACACTCCTCTGTCAGAGTGGACGCCCACTGTGGCGCCCGGTTTCTGAGTCCGATTGTACGATAGTATACCACAGATTTGCTCTGGCGCGCACAATCGTCAAATCCTCGGCCACCGTTACCAGGATTGTGAAGCTTCGTCTTGATATGATAGGATATGTTTTGGCGCCATCGCCCGAAGGAGACCATCGTGACCCAACACGGAACTGGCAAGCTGGCTTCGGCCTTCATTATTTTGATCTTGCTGGCCGCGGGCAGGCTGGTTCTTGGCGCGCCGCAGAGCGTTGGGGCAGGGCCGGCTGCGGCAGAATCCTCCCTGTGCATCGATTCTTTCGAGCCGGATGACAGCCCGGCCGAGGCTGGGCTGATCTCTACGGATGGCGTTGCGCAGGGCCACACTCTGCATGTGACGGGCGACGAGGATTGGATCGCCTTCGACGCAACGCAGGGGGATGTCTACACGGCCACCACTTTCGAGCTATTGCTGGACACCGACACAGTGCTGCGGCTGTACGACGTGGATGGCGTCACGTTGCTGGCGATCAACGACGACTACCCCGGTTCGCCTGAGCCCTTGGCCTCTCAGATCGTCTGGGTGGCGCCGGCCGATGGCCGCTACTTTTTGATGGTGCGCGACTACTACGGCCGCGGCGACTGCCTGGGCTACTCCATCAAAGTTGTGGCGCAGACCCCCAGCCAGCAGGCGCGCGCCTACCTGCCCGACATGCGCCGTATGCCGCCGCCCACGGCTACGCCGACTCCGACCCCGACCGACACACCGACGGTCACGCCCACTCCTACGGCTACGCCGACTCCTACGGCTACGCCTACCGCTACCCCAACGGCAACGGCAACCGACACGCCGACGATTACGCCCACGCCGACTGTCACACCGACGCCCACGACTGGCCCGACCCCGCCGCCGGTGCTCACCCTGCCCATCGCTGGCATGGAGCGGCCCAACGCGCTGGCTGTCAACCCTGTCACTAATATAGTCTACATAACGTCATGGCAAAACAACCGGCTTCTGGCGCTGGACGGTACCTTGCAGGCGCCGGTCGTCGAGATCGCCGTGGGAGAGCGCCCCTTTGGCGTGGCGGTCAATCCGGTGACCAACCGCATCTACGTGGCGGGCTTTGAGGATGGCCGGCTGTCGGTGATCGATGGCGCCAACAACCAGGTGGTGCGGGAGTTGTACCTGGGCGTCCGCCTCAGCTTCGTCGGGGTCAACAGCGTCACCAACCGGGTCTACGTCACCAGTCACGGCCTGCCCGGTGTGATTGTGATCGACGGCGCCACCAACACCGTGTTGAATGTCGTCAGCGCGGGCCTGCTTGCTCCCTTCGGCGTGGCGGTCAACGAGCCGCTCAATCGCGTCTACGTCGGCGACCGGGATCGCCAGGAGATCGTCACCCTGGACGGCGACGGCAACCTGTTGGCCAGCCAGACGATCCGGCCGCAGCCGGCCGGCGCAGTGCCCTTCGCCCTGGCCTTCAATCCCAATACCAGCCATCTCTATGCCGCGCTGGCCGTGAATGGTATGGTTGACCGGGTGCAGGTCTATCGGGCATCGCTGAGCGGGCTGCTGCTGTTGGCTACAATCCCTGTGGGCCAGGGCGGGGCTGATGGCGGCGGCGGCCTGGCGGTCAACCCGGCCACCAATCGGGTCTACGTGACCAACTCTGCCAGCAACACCGTCAGCGTGATCGACGGCTGGACCAACCAGGTGCGGACTACGATCGCGGTGGGCGTGGATCCCTTCGGTGTGGCAGCCAATCCGGCGACCGGCTTGATCTATGTGGCCAATCGAGCCGGCAGCACACTCTCATTGTTCTACGACGGGCCTTGATACCAGCTCTACGCAGCGACGTTCTGGCCTGCTGGGTGACATAACCAGTCGTGAAGGTCTGGAGGATACCATGAACAGGTTTACAAAGACGTTTGCTGGTGCAATGGCAGTGGCGGGATTGCTCCTGGCGGCATTGCTCTGGGCCGTTGGAGCCATGGCAGCGCCCTCGCCTGCACCGGCGCTGCGCACAGGCGAAAGCGCCCTGGGAACCGGCGAGTCGGGAATCTGGCAGGCTGCGCCGCTGTCGCCCGACGCCAGCATTACACTCTCCAATGCGCCGTCGCCGCCGACGGCCATCCGGCCGGGCGAAACCCAGTCGATCGCATGGCAGATCATCGCCTCGACCACGCCTATGTCGGTCTCGTTTCGTATCACCAACCTGGACACCAGCGCGCTGGTAGATAGCCAGGTTTATCCCGGCGCTACCGGCATGAGCGTGGCGCGTGGCTATACGCTGCCGCTCAGCTACACGCTGCCTTTCGGCCAGTTGTTCGAGCGTTACCGCATCCAGTTGATCTACTACTCGTTGCAGTCGGGCAACGAGGCCAGCGCTGAGGCCAATTTCTGGGTCACGCAGGACACAGGCAACCTCCGCATCGTCAAGTTCAATGACCGCAACGGCAACGGCGTGCGCGATCCGGGCGATGAGGGGACGCCGGGTGTGCTCTTCCGCCTGCTGATCCAGGGGCAGACTCTGGGCGAGATCACCGACCAGAATGGCGAAATCCTGTGGAGCGACGTGCCCATCGGCTCCTATCTGGTCACGGAACAGGCGCCGCCCGGTTTCGTTGCCACCACACCCAATCCGTTGACCGCCCAGGTGACGGCCAACATTACCAATACCGTGCTGTTCGGCAATCGCCTCATCCCCGGCGCGTTGGAAGCGCTAGTCTACGTGGATGCCGACGGCGACGGCGCACAGGATCCCGGCGATCTGCCCTATCAGGGCGCCACGGCCAGCTTTGTCTCTCCCTGCGGCGATGACCTCAGCGGCGTCAGCAACGCGGCCGGCCTGGCGCTTTGGCCCAACCGCTGTGTGGGCGACTATGATGTCCGAATCACCGTGCCCCCCAGCTATGCAGCGACGACGCCAATCGCCGTTGCGACCAGCGTGACTTCCAGCGTGACCAGCCGCGTCAGCTTTGGCATCCAGGGTCGGGGCGCGTTGCAGTCGTGCAAGTTCAACGACCGCAACGGCAATGGCGCGCGCGATCCTGGCGAACCAGGCGTGGCTGGCGTCACCATGACCTATCTGAATGAGTTCGGCGCCACAGGCTCCGGCATAACCGGCGGCGATGGCTGCATCACCTGGCCACAGGCGCCTGCGGGTCGCTACGCTGTATCCGAAGAGATCCCGCCTGACTGCCAGGTGACCACATCGCCCTACCCGCCTGAAATCACCGTCGTCCCTGGCCAAACCGCCCAGGCGTTGATCGGCAACCGCTGCTTCGGCGCGCTGCTGGCCCGCACTTTCGAGGATCTGAACGGCAATGGCGTCTGGGACGCGGGTGAGCCGCCGCTGGGCGGCGTGCCGGTGAGCTGGGTCAACGAGTTCGGCGAAAGCGATTTCGACGTGACCGGCGCCAGCGGCAGCCTGACCTGGAGTCCGCAAGCCGCGGGCATCTATACTGTTACGGCTGCAACGCTGCCTGACTACACAGCGACGACAGCCGGGACCCAGCCGGGTTCAGTGAGTGTTGGCGACAGCACGGTATTCGATTTTGGCCAGCGCCTCAACGTGGCCTGCGTGGATGGCCACAAGGTGGACGACTTCCACATCGGCCTGCCTGGGTGGACGATCCGCGCCCAACTGGCCGACGGCAGCGGGCCGATCACCACCCTGGTCACTGACAACACCGGCTACTTTCGCTTCGATGGGCTGCCGCTGGGCGTCTATCGCTTCTGGGAGGAGCTGCAAACAGGCTGGGCGCCCGTGACGCCGGCTGAGTTCGAGGTGGCTGTGCTGGAGCCGGGCGAGGATTGCCTGCGTATCCGCTTCAAGAACAAGCAGGCCACGCCTACCCCGCTGCCGCCGACCCAGATGAACGAGCGTCTCTACCTGCCTCTGCTGGTCAAGGGCCTGCCAGTCCGCTGGGATGAGCGCTCCCTGACGCCGGGCGACGCCACACCGACGCCGCAGGGCGCAGGCTGTGTCGTCGGGACCAAGGTGGACGATCTGCTAGTCGGCCTGCCTGGCTGGACTATCAGCCTGCAGGGCGCCAGCGGGCCAGCGCGGCTGACCAGTACTGACGGCCTGGGCCAGTTCCGCTTTGACGGCGCGCCGGCCGGCCAGTACCTGATCGCGGAGGCGGCGCAGGCGGGCTGGGCGCCAGTCGGTCCAACCGCCTTTATCGTGTCTGTGGCCGCAGGCGGCGAGTGTACGACCGTGCGCTTCCAGAACCGCCAGGCTACAGCGACCCCAACCGCCACCAACACGCCAACCGCCACGCCTACGCCTACAGCCACGCCAACAGCCACCACCCCGCCGCCGCCGATCATCCGTGACGTGCCACATCCCAAGGGCATTGCGGTCAACCCGCAGACCAACACGCTCTTCGTCGGCAGCAAGAGCGCCGGCCGGCTGTACAAAGTCAACGGCGCGACCAACACGGTGCTGGCCAGCTATGCCAGCGGCAGCGAGCCCTTCGGCGTGGCCGTCAACCGGGCGACCAACAAGGTCTATGTGGGCAATTACGCCAGCGACACTGTCACAATCTTCAACGGCGCGAGCGGCGCCTTGCTGGCCACCATTGACTTCGCTTCGTTGGGCTACGGCCATCCGGCCTTCGTGGCCGTGGACGAGACCCTCAATCGAGTCTATGTTACCTTACAGACCGGCGGCCGCGTGGCTGTGATCGACGGCGCCAGCAACGGCCTCGTGACCACCCTGGAGGCGCAGAGCGGCGCGTTTGGCGTGGCTGTCCATCCAGGATTGCAGCGGGCCTACGTCAGCAACCGGGATACCGGGACGGTCAACATTTTCGACACCAGCGCCAACGTCCGCCTGTGGCCGCAGACCTTCACCCCGGTGGGCGTGCCTTATGCCCTGGCCGTGGACGCCACGCGCAACCGGCTCTACGTGCTCTACGCGCTGGCGGGCGGCGCGCCCGACCGGGTGGCCGTCTATAGCCTGGCGCTCAGCGGGGCCAGCCGTATTGGCACAGTGCTGGTGGAGGATGGCGGCGTGCAGGGCGGCACCGGCATTGCGGTCAATGCGACCACCGGCCGCGTCTTTGTGGCCAACAGCGCCCGCAATACCCTGACTGTGATCGACGGTCCCTCGATGAGCGTGCTGGCAACTGTGCCGGTGGGACGCGACCCTGGCATGATCGGCGTCAACCCGGCCACCAACAAAGTCTACGTCTCGAACCGCGGCGACAACACGGTGCAGGTGATCAACGACACCTTCACGCGGCGGCGCTGGTGGTGGCCGGTGATCGGTAACCGGTAATCGGTTGTTGGTTCGACTGTCGGGAATCAGTCCTGATCCTGGCAGCCGGATCGGCGTCCGTAGCAAGTGTCTGAGAGGCCCGGTGCAGCTTGGCTGCGCCGGGCCTCTTGAGCTATAATCTCAGTCTGTCGCAGGGAATGATCGTGAGGCGTCCTCGCCGAGCCGGGCGGGACGCCCTGGAGATCGTCGTTGAGCCTGGTAATTCTGGAGCAACCTTTTGACCACTATCACTATCGTTGGATTGGGGCCGGGCGATCCTGGCCTGCTGACCAAGGCCGCCTGGGACCTGCTGCACGCGGCCGATGAGCTGACCGTGCGCACCGACCAGCATCCTACGCTGGCTGCGCTGCCCGACAGCCTGCGCATCCACAGCTTCGACGCCATTTACAACCGCGCCGAGGACTTCGCGTCGGTTTACCGGCAGATCGCCGACCAGGTGATCGAGCTGGGCAGCCGGCCTCAGGGGGTGATCTACGCCGTGCCGGGCGATCCGGCTGTGGGCGAGGCCACCACCTGGCTGATCCGCGACCTGGCGGCCGCACGCGGGCTGGTCGTGCGCGTGCTCAGCGGCGTCAGCTTCGTCGAGCCGGCCTGCCTGGCGCTGGGCGTCGATCCGCTGGAGCGCGATGGCTTGCAGATCGTGGACGCCATGGTGGCGGCCGCCGGCCATGCGCCGCCCTTCGACACCTCGCGGCCAGCGCTGTTGGCCCAGTGCTACAGTCGCGCCCTTGCCAGCGATGTCAAGCTGACCCTGCTGCACAGCTTCGACGACCAGCACCCGGTGACGGTGCTCAGCGCGGCCGGCACATCTCAGCAGCGGATGCGCGTTGTGCCGCTGTTCGAACTGGATCGCAGCGCCGATTTCGATCACCTGACCTCGCTCTACGTGCCGCCGGCCGGCCCCTTGGGCGCTTACAGCCGCTTGCAGGAGATCGTGGCCCACCTGCGCGCGCCCGACGGCTGCCCCTGGGACCGCGAACAGACGCTGCAAACGTTGCGCAGAGACGTGTTGGAGGAACTGTACGAGCTGTTGGAGGCGCTCGACGTGGATGACGACGAGCAGATCGGCGAGGAGCTGGGCGATGGGGCGCTCGCGCTGGCCATGTTGGCGCAGATCGCGGCCGAGGAGGAGCGTTTCCGCTGGCCGCAGGTGATGACGCAGGTCTGCGAGAAGCTGATCCGTCGCCACCCGCACGTCTTTGGCGACGTGGCGGTCGATGGGGTGGAGGAAGTGCTGGCGAACTGGGCGCGTATTAAGGAGGAGGAGGGGAAGGGCAAGGAAGGCAATGAGGGAAAGAAGGAAAACGGCTTGTTGGACAGCGTGCCGCGGGCGCTGCCGGCGCTGTCGTTGGCCAGCAAGTATCAGAGCCGGCTGGGCCGCGCCGGGATCACGCCCGATCTGAGCGGCGCGGACGCGTTTGGGCTGGCGCTGTGGGAACTGGTGGCCGAGGCGCGGGCGGCCGATGTGGACGCCGAGACCGCGCTGCGCGAGGTGTGCCAGCGCGCGGCCTCGGCCGCGCGCCGAGCCTGAGGGTGACACGGGCAAGGCGTCGACGATTTGACAACCCTCGCTGTCACCCTGCTGCTGGTTTCCGCCGGCATTCACGCCACCTGGAACTTGTTGGGCAAGCGGCAGGATCCGACCGCCTCGTTCATGCTGGCGGCCAACACGCTGGGGACGCTAGCGCTGGCGCCGTTGGTTTTCGTTTTCTGGAACAGCTTGGGGGCGTTTTCCGCGCCTGTCTGGAGGTTGCTGGCGCTGACCGGGCTGGCTCAGGCGGTGTATTACGTAGGGCTGGCCGGCGCTTACCGCACTGGCGACCTGTCGCTGACCTATCCGCTGGTGCGGGCCGTGCCGGTGCTGTTGGTGACCGGGCTGACTCTGCTGTTAGGCCAGGGCGAGCCCCCCAGCCAGCAGGCTGTGATTGGCATGGCGCTGATCGTCATCGGCTGCCTGGTGCTGCCGCTACAGAGTTTTAACCAGATCAGGCTGCGCAACTACGCATCGCTGGCCGTGGCGCTGGCGCTCATGGCCGCCCTGGGCACGGTCGGCTATTCTATCCTGGACGACCGGGCGCTGCGCCTGCTGCGCGACGGCAGCGGGCTGACCGGGGATAACCTGGCCGTGACGCTGGTCTATGCCGTGGTGGCCGGTTTGAGCGCGTCGTTGTGGCTGGGCGCGTTTGTCGCCCTGCGTCGGGAGGATCGCCGCCAGTTCCAGGCCCTGACGCGCGCCGACCTGCGCCAGGCGTTGCTGGTCGGCGTGTTCATTTTTGTTGGCTATGCCCTGGTGTTAGTTGCGCTGGCCTTGACGCCCAACGTGGGCTATGCCGTCGCCTTTCGCCAGCTCAGCATCCCCCTGGGTGCGGTGTTAGGGATCTTGATCCTGAAGGAGCCAGCTTACCGACCGCGGCTGGTTGGGGTTGGCTTGGTCTTTGTGGGATTGGTGTTGGTGGCTACGGGGTGATTAGTTCGCCACATACTCATAACAGACGCGTGTAGAAACAAAAAACGCCTCCGCAATCGGCGGAGGCGTTTTTGTTGCAGTCGGGGCGAGAGGATTTGAACCTCCGACCTCACGGACCCGAACCGTGCGCGCTACCGAGCTGCGCTACGCCCCGTGACTGACAAAAGGCATTATACATGGGGTTGGGGTTTTGGCAAAATGGGGCGTGATGCGTAAAACGTAAAGCGTAACCCGTAACGCGTAACACGTAATACGTAACCCGGAGGCTGGCGGAGGACTTTCCGGGTTACGAGTTACTCGTTACGAGTTATGGGTAAACATAATTCTGCGTCGTTCCCGCGCATTTCGCAAGGAGGTGTCCCTGTGTCCCTACAAATCGGCATTGTCGGTCTGCCCAATGTCGGCAAGTCCACGGTGTTCAACGCGCTGACGGGCGCGGGCGCGGCGGTGGCGGGCTACCCCTTTACGACCATCGACCCTAACGTGGGGGTGGCGGCCGTGCCGGACGTACGGCTGGAGCAACTGGCCGCGCTGATTCACCCGCGCAAGGTCGTCCCGGCCACGGTGGAGTTTGTGGATATCGCCGGTCTGGTGCAGGGCGCCAGCCAGGGCGCGGGCCTGGGCAATCAGTTCCTGGGCCACATCCGCAATGTGGATGCGGTGGCTATGGTGCTGCGCGCCTTCCGCGATCCCGATGTGCCTTACGTCACGGAGCAGCTCGATCCCCTGGCCGATATCGCGACGGTAGATACGGAACTGCTGCTGGCCGACGTTGCCACCATCGAGCGCCGTCTGGACAAGATCCACCTCCAGTCCAAGGGCAATCCGCGCCAGTATGCCCAGGAGGTGACGCTGCTGGAGCGCTGTCTGGCTCATGCGAACGATGGTCAGTTGCTCAGGACCCTGCCTGTCCAGCCGGGCGAGTTGGCGCTGCTGCACGACGTCAATCTGCTGACGGTCAAGCCGCGGCTGTATCTGATCAACGTGGGGGAGGACGACCTGCCCGAGGGCGGTGTGGCAGCGCAGTCTGTGCGCCGGCATGCAGCCGCCGAAGGCGCTGAGACGGTGGCGCTGTGCGCCGACCTGGAGGCCGGACTGCTGGCGTGGCCGGCCGGCGAGGCGGCCGCCTACCGGGCTGAATTGGGCTTGCACGAGCCGGGTCTTCACGCCCTGCTGCGCGCCGGTTTTCGGCTGCTGGACCTGCTCACCTTCTTCACTGCCACGGGAGGGGACGTGCTGCGGGCCTGGGAGCTGCGGCGGGGCAGCACCGTCGTGGAGGCCGCCGGCAAGATTCACACCGACATGGCCCGGGGCTTTATTCGCGCCGAGGTGGTGGCCCAGCCCGACCTGGTCGCCGCCGGCAGTGTGGCCCACGCCCGCGAGCAGGGTCACTGGCGCCTGGAAGGCCGTGACTACATCGTTCACGACGGCGATGTGCTGCATATTCGCTTTGCGGTGTAGGTTGGTAGATTGGTAAACTGGTAGGCTGGTTGCGCTGGTCCAATTTACCAGTTTACCAACCTACCAATCACCAAATTTTGCACGCTACGTCCGCTTGTGCTATACTGCCCGCTTGTGCAGCGAGGGTGCAGGAAACCCATTCCGGCCCTCGTTACTTTTCGCTCACGACTCAGGCGACTCCTCATACCGGTCGCAGGTGATCGTGGGCTAATCCCAAGGAAAGGAGGTAACTGCACACGTGAACGAGTATGAGCTTATGGTCATTGTTCACCCCGAGGCCGACACGGACGCTGTAACCGGCGTCAATGAGCAGGTGGCTGCGTGGATCGGTGCTCAGGGGGGCGAAGTGCTTCAGACTAACGTGTGGGGCCGTCGCAAGCTGGCTTATGCCATCGACAAGCAGACCGAAGGCACCTACGTGCTGATGAACCTGCGTCTTGCTGGTCCGTCGTTGGCTGAGGTCGAGCGCAATATCCGGCTGCACGAGAAGGTTTTGCGCTATATGTTTGTGCGTCAGGGCGAGTGACGGACCCGCTATGAAAAGGACGATTGACGATGTCTAGAGGGCTGAACAAGGTGCTGATCATCGGCGCATTGGGCAGTGAGCCAGAAATGCGTTACACCCCTGGTGGCAAGCCGGTAACCTCGTTCAGTGTCGCGGTGAGTCGCGGCTGGCGTACCTCCGAAGGCGAGCGCAAGGAAGCGACCGAGTGGTTCAACGTTGTTTCCTGGGGCAACCTGGCTGAGATCTGCAATCAGCACCTGCGCAAAGGCTCGCAGGTCTACATCGAAGGCCGATTGCAGACGCGTAGCTGGGACGACGCCAGCGGTATCAAGCACTTTCGCACTGAACTGGTCGCCAACGAGATGATCATCCTGGATGGTCGGTCGTATGTGGCCGATGACGATTACAATGACGCTGATTTTTGACAAAGGATAGAACCATGGCAGAACCTTATGAGAGGTCTTCAGGCGGCCGGTCAAGCGCTGGCGGTCCTGCAGGCGCACGCAAGCGCCGTCCTCAGCAGGTGCGCACCCAGCGTGTGTGCATCTTTTGCGCTGAGAAATCACGGCAGATTGACTACAAGCAGACCGACACTCTCAAGCGTTTTCTTACTGAGCGCGGCCAGATCCGGCCGCGGCGCAAGACCGGCCTGTGCACCAAGCACCAGCGCCGGCTGTCGACTGCCGTCAAACGCTCCCGTTTTATGGCCTTGCTGCCCTACACCGGCGACCACATCCGGCTGTACAGCGGCAACTAAGCGAGCAGTTGACCTATGGCAAAGCGACGCAGAGTAGAACGGACAGGGCCGAACCGCAAAGAAGCGGCGATGACCAAAGCCGAGCGCGAGCGCGCTCGCATGCTGACGATCGTTGTCGGCGCTGTAGTGGGTATCGCGCTGCTGGTGCTGGTCGTTGGCCTGCTCTACCAGACCGTGATCATTCCCAACACCGCGGTCGCGACGGTCAACGGCCAGCGTATCTCCACCAGCAACCTGTGGAAGCTGACGCGCTTCGATCAATACCAGCGCATCAGCCAACTGCAGAACCTGCTTCAATTCCAGGAGCAGATCGATCCGGGCGGCGAGCAAGGCTTCTTCACCTCTCAGATTCAACAACTGCAGAGCGAGTTGATCAACCCGGAAGGTTTGACCAACAGCGTTCTGGAGCAGATGATCGAGGAGCAACTGGTGCGTCAGTTGGCGGCCGAAAACAACATCACTGCCAGTGACGCCGAGGTGCAGGTTGAACTGGAGTCGCTGATCGCAGCGCAGTTGGGCATGGTGACCGCGCCGGAGGCGACAGCCACGGCTGAGGCGCTGGCAATCGCTACGCCTACACCGTCACCCACTCCGTCCCCCACGCCGACCAGTACGCTGGGGATCACGCTGCCCACACTGGCGTCGACGCCTGAACCCACGCCGACTGTCCAGGTACAGACGGAGAGCGACTTCAACACCGGCCTGGAGCAGTTGCTGGCCAACGTCAGCTTAGGCGCCAACATCTCCGAGGCCGATGCACGCCAGCTTTACCTGAACCTGATCAGCGCCAACATCCTGCGTGAGAAGCTAACCGAGCAACTGGGCGATCAGATGCCCACCAGCGGCGAGCAGGTGCGGGCGCGTCACATCCTGATCAGTGTGGCGTCTGACGCCTCTGAGGCGGATCAACAGCTTGCCCTGGCGGAGGCGATCAGCATCACCCAACGGCTGCGCGCCGGGGATGACTTCGCCGAGCTGGCCTTGCAGTACTCAGACGACACCGGCAGCGGACAGCAAGGCGGTGATCTGGGCTTCTTCGGCCGCGGTCAAATGGTCACGGAGTTCGAGGAGGCAGCCTTCAGTCTGCCTGTCGGCGAGATCAGCGATCCGGTGTTGTCGGAGTTTGGCTACCATATCATCGAGGTGCTGGAGCAGCAACCCGGCAGCCCCAGCTTCACTGCCTGGCTGCAAGAGCAGAAGTCGCTGGCGACGATCGTGCGTTCGCTGACAAGCGCCCGCTTGCCCAGCCTGCCCGTTGTCCCGCCCGAGCTGTTTGCCAGTCCGGCAGCCAGCGCACCGTTGGCGTTGACGCCGGCGGCGGCTCCTTAAGCGGCTACCCTTTCCCTTTCAAAAAAACGGCGCCTTGAACACTCAAGGCGCCGTTTTTTCATGCGTGCCAGCGCTTCACCTCGGTTACGTTAGGCAGGCGCTCGATGCGAGCCAGGACGCGGCTGAGTTGTTCGGCGTCCCTGATCTGCAAGGTGGCTTCGACCTGAGCCAGATGGCCTTTGTTGCCGGTGGTGGCATGGGCGTCGAGCATGTTGATGCGTTCGCTGGCCAGCAGGTTGGCGATGTCGCGCAGCAGGCCCGATCGATCATAGGCAGCCACGCGGATCTGTACGGGATGGGTCTGCTCCGCGGCCTGGCCCCAACTGACCTCGACGACGCGGGCGGGATCCTTCTTGATCATGTGGGCCACGTTGGGACACGAAGCGCGATGAATCGTCACACCGCGGCCTCGGGTGACGTAGCCGATAATCTCCTGGCCGGGAATGGGATTGCAGCACATGCCGGTGCGGCTGAGCAGGTCGGGCACACCCAGCACCGTCACCCCTTCCGACGACACGGGGATGGCGGCGGTGTAGGCGCTCTCCTCCTGGGCAGGGATGCCGTCCTTGTCCTTGCGCCCCATGTCCAATACTTTGCTGGCGACCTGTTGGGTATTGATGTCGCCGAAGCCCAGCGCAGCGTAGAAGTCATCGACCTTGTCGTAGCCAAATAGCCTGGCGATGGAGTCGTGGCTGCGCTCGATGTTGATTCGTTTCAGCTCGCGGTTCAGGCTCTCTGTACCCTGCTGGATGTTCTCTTCCCGGCTTTGCTTGCGGAACCATTGACGAATCTTGCTGCGCGCCCGGTTGGTCTTGGTGAAGCCCAGGGAAGGGTGCATCCAGTCACGGCTGGGGCCGCCGCGCTTGGAGGTGATGATCTCCACCATGTCGCCGTTGCGCAGCCGGAAATCCAGCGGCACCAGCTTTCCGTTGACCCGCGCGCCGCGACAGCGGTGTCCTACCTCCGTGTGAACCAGGTAAGCGAAGTCGATGGGGGTCGAGCCGGCCGACAGGTCCTTCACATCGCCCTGCGGGGTAAAGACGTAAACCCGGTCGGCGAAAAAGTCTGATTGCATCGAGTCGACGAACTCGGTGGCGTCGGTCACTTCGCTCTGCCAGTCCATCACCAGGCCGCGCAGCCACGCCAGTTTGTTCTCGAATTCGACGTCGCGCTTGACCTGCTCCTTGTAGCGCCAGTGGGCTGCGATGCCCAGCTCGGCCGAGCGGTGCATCTCGTGGGTGCGGATCTGCACTTCCAGGTTGCGCCCGTGGGGTCCCACCACGGCCGTGTGCAGCGAGCGGTACATGTTGTCCTTGGGGTTGGCGATGTAGTCGTCAAATTCCCCGGGGATCGGCCGCCAGAGGCTGTGGATCACCCCCAGTGCGACATAGCAGTCGCTTATCTCATCGACCCTGATGCGCACCGCCTCGGTGTCATATACCTGCTCCAGCTCGACCCCCTTGCGCTGCATTTTGCGGTAGATGCTGTAGATGTGCTTGGGGCGGCCTTCCACGACAGCGCTGATGCTCACCTTCTGCAGTTCGCTCTGGATGATGCCTGTTACGCCGGCGATGTAGGCGAGACGTTCGGCCCGGCGGCTTTGCAGATCGGCAGCGATCCTTTTGTAGACTGCCGGCTCCAGCCAACGGAATGAGCCGTCCTCCAGCTCCCACTTGATCTGCCAGATGCCCAGGCGGTTGGCCAGCGGCGCGTAGATCTCCAGCGTCTCCCGTGCGATGCGCCGCCGCTTGTGGTCCTTGAGATGGCCCAGCGTGTGGACGTTGTGCAGGCGGTCGGCCAGCTTGATCAGCACCACACGGATGTCCTTGTTCATGGCCAGGATCAGCTTCCGCAGGGTTTCATCGCGCTGGCTGCGCAATCGGGGGCTGACAGGCGCCGGTTGTACTTCTTTCTGGCCCTCTCTTTGACCCTCCTGCTGGCCATTTTCTTGCGCATCCTTTGGGTCGCCCTTATCCTCGCCCAAACCTATGAGGCCAATCTTTTCCAGCTTGGTCACGCCATCGACCAGGCTTGCCACGTCGGCGCCGAAGCGCTTGCCAATTTCCTCGATTGACACAGCGGTGTCTTCGGCCACATCGTGCAACAGGCCGGCAGCAATCGCTTTGGCATCCAAGCGCAGATCGGCCAGGATGCCTGCCACCGCCAGCGGATGGATGATATAGGGCTCGCCTGAGGCGCGCGGCACATCGGCGTGGGCCTCGTTAGCCACTTCATACGCGCTGCGGATAAATGCGATGTCATCGTCGGTGTACGTGCGCGGCAGATGTTCGATCAACTCATCGAGGCTGCCAGGAGGTTTAGAGAAATCGCCGTTTATCATAACAGGGGCAAGGCTCCATTGCAAGCAGGTGGGGCTGAACAGTCACAGGGATTATAACGCAACACGTCAAAACGCGCAATGGAAACGCATTTGACAGGTCACGGGGTCAAAGATACAATCCAGCTATACCGCTGCGCCCCCGTAGCTCAGTGGACTAGAGCATCGGTCTTCGGAACCGAGTGTCGCAAGTTCGAATCTTGCCGGGGGTACCACAAAATAGAACGCAGGCTGCCCGAACGAGCAGCCTGCGTTTTGTTCAGGGGGTGGCTGTGACGTTGCGCAGCCTGTCAACCCGCGCCTATTCGTAGGTGCGGAAGAAGATACGCATGTAGCCGGCCTTGCTGGGGTCGAACAACTCAGTGGTTGCGAAGGCAAAGCGAGCGCTCAACAGGGCTTCGGGCGATGCGCTTTCCGGCCAGTTGTTCGGATCGGAAGCCAGGGCAAAGCCGTAGTTGGGGGCATCGCCGGCCACGATGGCAGCCACGATATCGGTGACGTCCACGCGCAGCCAGGTGTTGATGCGAGCGCTGCCCAGGCGTGTCTGGCTGACGGCCGGGCCCACATCGCCGCCGGGGTTGGCCCACGGGCTGGTCCAGTTGGCCGCGCCTTCACTCCACATGGAGTTCACCGCGTGCGCCGACACACCCATCACCGACTGGTTCCAGTTGCTGAAACCGCGGCCCTCGAAGACGTGCAGATAGAGGTAGGCTGCGTCGATCTGGGAGTTGGAGGGGACGCAGGTGAACACGTCGTCGCAGACCGGGAAGGGCACCTGCACCAGCGGGCGCATCTGGTCGTTGAAGCCCACCCACATGGTCTGGGCGCTGCCGAAGTTCATAGCCGGCCGGGAGCCGTCGATGAAGGTGTCTTCGCTGACGCTGAAGCGCCGCGAACGGTTGACATCGGCCGACCGCCGGGTGATGCGACCTTCGCCCTCCAGCGGATACATCGCCTCTGTTACGACGCCGTTCAGGCCGCCGTCGGCTTCGGGCATCTGGATGTACTCGATCACCGAGTCCGCCATGACTGCCCAGCTATCGTAGGGGTCGATGGCGTTGTCGCGGAAGACGTTGTAGCCATCGCCGCCGCGGCGCATGAAGTCGTTGGTGGTAACGGTGTAGATCTCAGCGGGATCGATGGGGCTGAAGCTGCCGTCGGCGTTCTTGAGCTCAGCCGACAGGATGCGGCTGCCAGCCGGGCGCTCGGGATCGAAGACGAAGCGTATGCCGCCGACCTGCGGGAAGCGCCCGTCGGTGTTTTCCCAGCGGCTGACGCCGTTCTCCAGGGCTGCGATGACATCGACGCCCGTCAGGCCCAGGGTGGCGATCTGGTTGCCGAAGGGCAGCACCGTCAGTATGCTGCCAACGGTGATGTCACCGGCCTGGATGGGGGCGCGAATGCCGCCGCCGTTGGTGATGCAGATCTGGCTGCCGGCGCCTTCCGTCTTCCACAGCATAGCGTCGCAGATCATGTTGCCCATGTTGCTCTCGCGGCTGCGCACGACCGGCCGGTTGCCGTCCAACAGCAGTTCAGTCTCGCCGATGACGGTATTGGCCAACTGCTGGACAGGCTCGTAGAAGAGGGCCACGTCGGCGGCAATCGCCGGGTCTTCAGGGATACTGGCGTCGATCAGGATCGGCGCGCCGTTGTAGCTGTCCACGACGCCCATGGCATCGAAGTTGACATCCAGCCGGCCCAGGTACTTGCCCCATTCCCAGGCGCTGACCACCAGCACCGGCTCAGCGGCAGGCGAGTTCACCATGGTGGGATAGTCGCCCAGCGCGCCGGGCATTGTGCCCAGCGGGGTGTGGCTGTGACCGCCGACGATCACGTCGATGCCGCTGACTGCCGCAGCCAGGGCCAGATCGTACTCGTAGCCGATGTGGGTCAGGGCGACGATCTTGTTGACGCCCATGCCCTGCAGCGCGGCTACTGTGGCTTGCGCTGTGTCAGTCACGTTGTTGAAGGTTACATCAGGGCCCGGGCTGGAGATGAACACGGTGTCCTCAGTGGTCACTCCGAAGACGCCGATGGACTCGCCGTCGACTTCGATGATGGTGTAGGGCTCGATCAGGCCGGTCAGCGACACCTGGGCTGAGGCATCGATGTTGGCGCCAAGGACGGGGAAGTTAGCATCTTCGATGAACCTGGCCAGAGCGGGCGGGCCAGAGTCGAACTCGTGGTTGCCAATGGCCATGGCCTGATAGCCCAGCGCGTTCATGAAGTGGGACGCTTCCTGGCCCTGCCAGTAGTTGAAGAAGAGCGTGCCCTGGAAGGGATCGCCAGCATCGACCACCAGGACGTTGCCGCCTTCCGCCTTGACCTGCTGAATCGCGGTATAGCGACGGGCTACACCGCCCAGGTTGTTGTTGTTGCACGTTGCCATGCAGGGCTGGATGTTGGCATGGGTGTCATTGGTGTGCAGGACTGTCAGGGTGATCGGTTCATCCGCCGACACGGTCGGGATGAACATCAGGGTCAGCGCCACCAGGATGGCCAGGGCCAATGAGAGCCTGGTCGCCGGGCGATGCCAGCGGGACGGGATCTGTGGACCTTCTGATCGAAGCGTTGGTAGTCGTCTCATCGTTGTCTCCTTGCAAATGAAGCATTAAGGTGGATGGGTCGGCTTCGTCCGTCCAGCGCTGGATAGCTTGTTCTGACGATATCCGCTGTTGGCGGACGAAATAAGGGGAAATGGTCCGATCCTCTTGAGGTATTCAGAGGGTAACACCATTATAAGAAAGAGGGCGTGTTGAGTCAAACTGTCAGGCGGGGCTGCTGTCTTTTTGGCTGGCGCAATCTGTGGTATGATGCGGCATTAATCCTATCTATGAGGAATCAGATGCCCAACTGTCCAAACTGCGATACCTGGAACCCTGACGACAAGACGGTCTGCTGGCGCTGCCAGACGGAGATGCCGAAGCCGCAAGAGAAAATGAAGAAGACCCCCCGGCGCTTTGCTGGCTTGCCGCTGTATCTCTGGATCGCAATGATCTTTTTTGTGGTCATGATGATCTCCGTCCAGTGTTTCGCGACCGAACTCGGCCGTGTGGCTGGCTAAGCCGCACTCGCCATGAATCGACGACAGCGCACCATTGTTGAGCGCGCCCGTCAGCGCCGCGAACAGCGCCGCGGCGCAAGCTGGTTGCCGCTGCTGTTGGGGCTGGGTATGCTGCTGATGTGCGGAGGTTTCGCCCTGTTGGCCGGACTGTAGGGGATATCGCAGGCTGCGGCGGGATCAGACGTCTGGTCGGGCGTGATGCAGACGCAGCCGCCGACCATCCTGCTGCTGGGGATCGACCAGCGATCCGACGAAAGCGGCCCCACCCGCAGCGACTCGATGATCCTGTTGGGCAGCCAGGCAGAAGCCAACGGCGCGGCTTTGCTGTCGATCCCGCGTGATCTTTGGGTCAACATCCCTGGCGTTGGCGATCAGCGTATCAACACGGCGCTCTTCTATGGCTACAACCCCGACGATCCTGGCGCGGGCCCGCGGCTGGCCATGCGCACGGTGCAGCAGTAACTGCGCCGGCCGGTGGACCGCTACCTGCTGCTGGACTTCGCCACCTTCGTGCGAGCGGTCGATGCCCTTGGCGGCATCGAGGTCGACGTACCCGCGCCCATCGTGGATACCGAATACCCCACCCCCGACTACGGCGTCACCACCATTCGCTTCGAGCCCGGCTTGCAGCCCATGGACGGCGAACGGGCGCTGATCTACGTGCGCACGCGCCACAGCGACGGCGATTTTGGCCGTTCCCAGCGCCAGTTGCAGGTGCTGCAAGCCCTGGCAGTGAAAGCCATCCAGCCGGACACCTGGCCCCGTCTGCCTGAACTCTACCAGGTGCTGCGTGACGGCGTCGTCACCGATTTGACCCCCAGCGACGGACTGGCCCTTCTGCAACTGGCCTCGGCGCTGGCCAGCGGCGAGGTCAAGGCGGCCACGCTGGAGGAGGCTACCACCCCTTGGGTCACGCCCGGCGGCGCCTGGGTCTTGTTGCCCAACGGCCGCGCCATTGAGCAGATCGTGACCGAACTCTTCGGTCCCGGATGATGGAAACGGCGGTCTCCATGCATCGCCTGTTCTACGGCGTCGATCCCAACCACTTCGGCGATCTCTATCTGCCGGCCGGACCGGAGCCGCACCCGCTGCTGATATTCCTTCACGGCGGCTACTGGCGGGCGCGCTACGACCTGGAGCACGCCCGCCCGCTTTGCCAGGCGCTGGCCCAGGCAGGCATGGCCGTGTGGAACCTGGAGTACCGGCGTGTGGGCAACGCAGGCGGCGGCTGGCCGGGCACCTTCGCCGATGTGCTGGCTGGGTTGGGCCATGTGCGGCAACTGGCGCTGGACTATCCCCTGGACCTGGGACGGGTGACGCTGATGGGCCATTCGGCCGGCGGGCATTTGGCGCTGTGGGCAGCGGCTGCGCGGCGCATCCCTGCCGGACATTGGCTGCACGACGCCGAACCCCTGCCGCTGCGCCGCGTCGTGGCCCTGGCCGCGGTCAGCGATTTGCGCCGGGCCTGGGACTTGCAACTCAGCAATGGGGCCGCGGGTGAGCTGTTGGGCGGCGAACCACAGCAGGTTCCTGCGGCCTACGCGCTGGCCTCGCCCATCGAGTTGCTGCCGTGCGCCGTGCCGCAGGCGCTCCTGCACGGCGACGCCGACGAGGCTGTACCCTACGAACTCAGCCAGCGCTACCACATCGCGGCCCGCGCCGCGGGCGACGACTGCACGCTCAACACCCTTCCCAACACCGGCCATTTTGAGCTGATCGATCCCCACTCCCTCGCCTGGCCGCACGTGCTGAGCGCTATCGCCGGCAGATAGTCCCCTGGACGCCGTAACGCAATCCGCTGGATTGCGTCCGAACAATCCGGCGGATTGTTCTACAAGCGTCTTCCTCACGCCTCTGTCGTCTGCAACCACCGACTGGCCCACGCTGCAATCACCTCACCCGCGTACCACGAATCGCGTTGGTTGGAGAGCAAGTGGTCGGCCGTATCCAGTGAGACGAAGCTCTTGGGGTGGCGGGCCGTGGCGAAGATCTGCAGCGCGTTGGCTATGTCCACCGTCTGATCGGCCGGCGAGTGCAGCACCAGCAGCGCCCGGTCGAGGGTTTCGACGGTGCGCTGCATGTTAGTCTGCTCCAGGTCGTCGAAGAACTGCTTCCTGAGCCGGAAGGTCGCGCCGCCGATGGTGACGCGCGCCTCGCCCTCCATCTCCGCTGCGGCTTTGGTTTTCGAGAGCAGCCGCGCCAGGTGGCTGGTGTCGGCCGGCGCGGCGATGGTCACCACGCCCACGACCGACGGAATGTGTTGCGCCGCCTGCAGGACCGCCGACCCGCCCAGCGAGTGGCCGATCAGCAGGGTGGGCGGCTCGAACTCGTCGGCCAGGAAGCGGGCCACGGCCACCAGGTCGGCCACGTTAGAGGTGAAGTTGGTCTCCGCGAAGTCGCCCTCGCTGTCGCCCAGACCGGTGAAGTCAAAGCGCAGCACGGCGATGCGCTGCCGGTTCAGCGTGCGGCTGATGTGCGACGCGGCCTTGATGTTTTTGGTGCAGGTGAAGCAGTGCGCGAAAATGGCATAGGCCAGCGGCCGGCCTTCCAGCGGCAAGTCCAGCCGCGCACCCAGGCGCTCGCCGTCTGCGTTGGTGATGGAGGGGATGAGGGTGGGCATGAGTTAGCTGTTTGGCAACCACCAAGCGATCAAAATCCGGTCAGTTGCTGTTTTCAAGTTGACCCAGCCAACGAACCCAGGGCAGTTCATGACGGACGGAGTTGTATAGACGCTCGTCAGTCGTCCAAAATAGACAGTCTGCCATCTCAGCCACGACCAAATAGTGGGCGTCATACGCCACAGGACGATTAAAGCGGCGCGCCAGCGACCATGCTCGTAGGTGCAATTGAGCCGGCCTGACCTGGCGCACGGGAATCTTGAGGATTTCATCAAGCGTCTGATGCTCCAAATCAGGCGCCAGCAGTCCCCGATATACCTGCTTGCGTACGATCGAAACCATTTCGTAGCCCCATAGGGTTGGGGCGAGAACGATCGCTCGTTGGCTCGTCCATTGACGCCACAGGGCAACGGCCAAAGCAGTATCGTGCTCTTCAATGACCAGCTTGATACAGATGTTGGCATCAACGCAGAACGTCGGTCTCGTCATCCCATTCCTCCCGCATCTCTCTCAGCAAGATCGCCGAATCCGTAGCAGGAACCTGATAGGTTTCACGCCACTCTGCTATGCGCTTGCGCAACTCGCCAGCCGTGCTCAAGAAATCGTCTGCTGTGTCGAGGTGGTTATCTGCTCTCTGAGCGGCTGCTTGTTGCAGCGCTAACAATTCAGCGAGACCGACAATAGCGGCCTTGGGTTGGCCGTGCGAGACGAGGACGATTCTTTCGTGACCATAGGCCGCTTGGTTGATCAGACCGGCAAGGTTTTGCCGCAACTCGGTCATCGTAACTTCCCGCTCGACCATGTGGGGCCTCCTGAATCCGTATATTTCAGCAAAATCATACGATTAGCATGAATTATACTGCGCATCACAACTCAGTCAAATCTGTTCAGTCGTCGCAGAGTACTTGGCGGCCAACTTCCGCACCGTCGTCACATTGCGCAGCGTCGTCGGCATGCATAGCGCCCGCTCGATCTGCGCGCCGCTGATCCTGGACTGGCTGATGGTGGTGCGGCAGAGCCAGTACAGCTCGCGGCTATGCACGTGAAACTCGTCCAGCGGTGTGCGCAGGGCCGCCAGCTTGTCCAGCGCCTCGTCACTGGGCGGAGCTTGCAGGAAACCGATGTAGAGTGTGTTGTTCTCGATCTCATCCGACGGGAAAGGGGTGTAGGCAGCGATGCCGGCCACTTCAGCCGCCGTGCGCACGAAGGTGGCTACCTCGTAACCCAACGACGCGCGCAGGTGGGCTTCGATCTGCTGCTCGGTCGCCCGCGTATTCTTAGCCGGCGAGCGAAAGATGACGTTGCCGCTGGCGATGAAGGTCGCGACATCCGTGTAGCCCAACGCCTCGAACAGACTGCGCAGGTGGTCCATCTTGACTGTGCGGCCGCCGACGTTGATGGCGCGCAGGAAGGCGATGAAGACGGTCATCGCTGCCGGCTCTGCTCGTACTGGGCGATGAAGTCGTCGACGCTGACCATGGCGATAGCCTGGGCGATGACGTCCATCGGCAGGTCGTCCAGCTTGCGGAAGTGCAGGCAGGACTTGCCCATGTCCAGCTTTTTGCCGGCCTGGTCGAATTGCTCCTGCAGCCAGCCCTCCTGCATGGAGCCGGAGTAAGCGCCCATCAGGTAGAGAGTGTAATAGTTCTTCTGCGCAGCCAGCGCGGCATAGCCCAGCGGCTGTTTGTTGTAGGTCTTGGGGTAACGCTCCAATGGCACTCCATAGCTGATCATACCCCAGTTCATCGATTCCTGATAGCCGGCAGGCAAGTTGTCGAGAATCACTTGCCTGACCTGCTCGATCACCTGGCGACGCTCGGCGGGCAACTCCTGCAGATACTCCTCAACGGTGGCGGCTGTGCTCTTGGCCATGATCTTACTCCTCCTTTGGTAACTGTTGTTGCGTCATATGCGCCACCGACAGCGCGATCAGTTCGCGCAATGTCGTCATATCTATATCGCTCAACCGTTTGACATAAAGGCAAGCTTTGCCAGTCGAGTGCTTGCCCAACCGTCCCAACAGATCGTCGTACTGCTCGAAGCCAGACATAATGTAGAGCGTCAGGTTCTGCTTGCGCGGGGAGAAGCCGGTGACCGGCCATTCGTTTTCTTTGCGGGTGCTGTTGGTGTAGCGATAGCCGCCGAAGCCAACGATGCTGTCGCCCCACATGCTGGGTTCTGAGCCGGTGATCTCGCGCATCAGATCCGCCAGCGTGAAGCAGTCCTGGCGCTTGCGCTCGTCGGCGACGCTGTTGAGAAACGCCTCGACGCTGGCGTCGTTCTTTTTGGTCTTGAGTTCTGCCACAGGTGCCTCCTTAGGGGATCAGATCGGTGTTGTGGGCGGCCAGTTCGGCGGTCCCGGCGATGCGCTTGGCCCGTGTCTCCGGGTCGCTCAGCCGGCCGGTCAGAAACCGGGTTTTTCTTGTTGGGCAATGATTTTTGAGCCTGCAAACGCAATGTCTGGGGCTATGATAGCCATTTCCGCAGCAAAAACCCGGTTTCTCTAAGCCCAGCCTGGGCAGTTACCCGCATTCATCGTTTAACCAGCTTCTTCCAGCTCCGCGATCACCTCGGCCGGCTGCTTGGCCTCGTGCCCGGCCAGCACGTGCTGCAGGAACTGGCCGGTGTAGCTGCGCTCGACCTGCACCACCTGCTCCGGCGTGCCCTCGGCGATGACGTAGCCGCCCTTGTCGCCCCCCTCCGGCCCCAGATCGATCAGCCAGTCGGCCGACTTGATCACGTCCAGGTTGTGCTCGATCACCACGACCGTGTTGCCCTTGTCTACCAGGCTGTGTAGCACCTTGAGCAGCTTCTGGATATCGGCGAAGTGCAGGCCGGTAGTCGGCTCGTCCAGGATGTACAGCGTGCGGCCGGTGGCCACTCGGCTCAGCTCCTTGCTCAGCTTGACGCGCTGCGCCTCGCCGCCGCTCAGGGTCGTCGCCGGTTGGCCCAGCTTGATGTAGCCCAGGCCCACCTGCCACAGCGTGCGCAGCTTGTTGCGGATGGCCGGGAAGCTGTCGAAGAAGTGCATACCCTCCTCGACGGTCATGTCCAGCACATCGGCGATGGTCTTGCCCTTGTAGGTGATCTCCAACGCCTCGCGGTTGTAGCGCTTGCCGTGGCAGACCTCGCACGGCACGTAGACGTCGGGCAGGAATTGCATCTCGATCTTGATAATGCCGTCGCCCTGGCAGGCCTCGCAGCGGCCACCCTTGACGTTGAAGCTGAAGCGACCGGGCTTGTAGCCGCGCACCTTGGCTTCCGGCATCGTGGCGAACAGGTCGCGTACCTGGGTGAAGACGTTGGTGTAGGTGGCAGGGTTGGAGCGCGGCGTGCGGCCGATGGGGGTCTGGTCGATCTCCACGATCTTGTCGATGTGCTCAAGCCCGTGGATAGCCTGGTGCCGGCCGGGCCGGTCCTTGGCCCGGTACAGCTTCTGCGCGATGGCTTTGTAGAGGATCTCGTTGACCAGGCTGGACTTGCCGGAGCCGCTGACGCCAGTGATGCAGATCAGCTTGCCCAGCGGGAAGCGCACGTCGATCTGCTTCAGGTTGTTCTCGGCCGCGCGCTTGACCATGATGTATTCGCCGTTGCCGGGCCGGCGCTGTCCAGGCACCTCGATCAGCAGGCGGCCGTTCAGATATTGGCCCGTCAGCGAGTCGCTGCAACACAGCAGGTCGTCCATCGCCCCGGCGAAGATGATCTCGCCGCCGTGCTGGCCCGCGCCCGGCCCCAGGTCGACGATCCAGTCGGCCGCGCGCATGGTCTCCTCGTCGTGCTCCACCACCAGCACCGTGTTGCCCAGGTCGCGCAGGGTCAGCAGCGTGCGCAACAGGCGGTCGTTGTCGCGCTGGTGCAGGCCGATGCTGGGCTCGTCCAGGATGTACATCACCCCCATCAGTTGCGAGCCAATCTGCGTGGCCAGACGGATGCGCTGCGCCTCGCCGCCGCTCAACGTCGCCGCCTGGCGGTCCAGAGTCAGATAGTCCAGCCCCACGTCGTGCAGGAAGCCCAGCCGGGCGCGCAGTTCCTTGAGGATCTGGCGGGCGATGGTCTGCTCGCGCGGAGTCAGCGGTGTAGGCGGCAGGTTGGCCGCGTCGCCGTTGAGCGAGTCGGTGGCCTTGTGACGCTCCTCCTCGCTCTGCAACATGGCCACCCAGCGCAGGCCGTCGGACACCGACTTGGTGGTCACGTCGACGATGTTCTCGTTGGTGATGGTCACGCCCATCGCCTCCTTGCGCAGCCGCTTGCCCTCGCAACTGGGGCAAGGCCGCGCCGACATGAAGCGCTCGTACTCCTGGCGCATGTAGTCGCTGGTGGTCTCGCGATAGCGGCGCTGCATGCCGGGGATCACGCCCTCGAAGACGGTCTCGAAACTGCGGCGGTAGCCGGCCTGGTTGGTGTAGTCCAGCGTGATCTTGTCCCCCTTGGGCGCGCCGTAGAGGATGATGTCGCGCTGGCGCTGGCTCAGCTCACGAAAGGTTACGCCGTCGTAGGGGATGGCGTATTTCTCACTTACGGCTTGCAGAAGCTGCTGGCCGTAGCTGCCGTCCTGCTGCTTCTGGCCGACCACACCCCAGCCGGGCGCCAGAATCGCCCCGTTCAACCATCCCTTGTCGGCGTCGATCACCAGCTCCGGGTCGAACTCCATCTGCGTGCCCAGGCCGGTGCAGGTGGGGCAGGCGCCGTGCGGGCTGTTGAAGCTGAAGGTACGCGGCTCGATCTCCGGCAGGCTGATGCCGCACTTGACGCAGGCGAACTTCTCGCTGAAGTAGCGGTCCTTGGCGTTGTCGGGGTCGGTCACATCGCTGACCACCAGCACGCCGTCGGCCAGACGCAGCGCGGTCTCGACCGAGTCGGCCAGGCGGGCGGGGTCCAGTCCGCCGTCGGGGCTACTGCGTATCACCAGACGGTCGACCACGGCCTCGATGGTGTGCATCTTGTAGCGGTCGAGCTGGATGTCGTCGTCCACCTCGCGCACCTCGCCGTTGACTCGCACGCGCACGAAGCCGGCCTTGCGCACGTCGTCGAAGACCCCTTTGTGCTCACCCTTGCGTGCGTTGACCAGCGGCGCCAGCAGCAATAACCGGCTATCATCCGGCATGTTGAGGATCGTGTCCACCATCTGTTCCACCGTCTGTTGGCTGATGGGGGCGCCGCAGTTGGGGCAGTGGGGCAGTCCGACGCGGGCGTAGAGCAGGCGCAGGTAGTCGTAGATTTCGGTCACCGTGCCCACGGTCGAGCGCGGGTTGCGGCTGGCGCCCTTCTGGTCGATGGAGATGGCCGGGCTGAGGCCCTCGATCTGGTCCACGTCCGGTTTTTCCA
>JAAEKA010000410.1 GCA_014155705.1 Anaerolineae bacterium clx_CAG2
TTGCGCAATTCACCCTCCTATGATAGAATCAGCCTTGGATTATTCGTTTAATATCGCCAAACCGTTAACCAACCAATCACACAGTCACCCAGTCTCCCTACCTCCCCATGCCCCACCTCACCCTCACCCTCCTCGGCCCGCCGCGCATCGAGCGCGACGGCCAGACCGTCAGCCTGGACACCCGCAAGGCCACGGCCCTGCTGGCCTACCTGACCGTCACCGGCCAGCGCCACAGCCGCGACGCTCTGGCTGCGCTGCTCTACCCCGAATACGACCAGGGTCGGGCGCGTGCGACCCTGCGCCGCACCCTGTCCAGCCTCAAGTCGGCCATCGGCGACGCGGCCTTGGTGATCGACCGCGAGACCGTGGCGCTGGCCCCCGAAGCCGACCTGTGGTGCGACGTGGGGCACTTTCAGCGGCTCCTGGCCCAGTGCCACAGCCACGGCCACGGCGCACATGACGTCTGTCCCCGCTGCCTGGCGCCGCTGCACGAGGCCGCAGCCCTCTACCAGGACGATTTCCTGGCCGGCTTCACCCTGCGCGACAGCGGGACCTTCGACGAATGGCAGTTCTTCGAGACCGAACGACTGCGGCGGGAGCTGAACGCTGCGCTGGAGCGACTGGTGCGGCTGTTGACCGTAGAGGGCGACCTGACGGCGGCCATCGGGCAAGCGCGGCGACTGCTGACCAACGACCCCCTGCACGAGCCGGCCCGGCGCATTTTGATGCTGTTATACGTCTGGACCGGCCAGGAGCAGGCCGCGCTGCGCCAATACCGGGAATGCGTGCAGGTGCTCAGCAAGGAACTGGGCGTGGCCCCACTGCCCCAGACCACCCAGGTCTATGAGGCGATCAAGGAGCGGCGCACGCCCCCGCCGCCGGCCAGGCTGCGCACAGCCCGAGCGCACAGCGCGGCCCAGGCGTCCGCAACGATTCCGCCCCCGCCGCCCAACGCGCCGCCCCCTGTCGCGCCCGCTGGTCTGCCAGCACCATTGCCCCTGATGGGCCGCACGGCCGAATGGGCTGCCCTGCGCCAACTCTACGCGCATGTGCAGGCCGATGGCCGGCTGGCAGCCCTGGAGGGCGAGCCTGGCATCGGCAAGACACGGCTGGCCGAGCAATTTCTGGCGTCCGTGCAGGGCGCCGGCGGCAGCGCCATCGCCGCCCGCTGCTACGAGGGCGAGACCGGTCTGGCCTACGGCGTCTGGATCGAGATGCTGCGCGCTGCCCTGGCTGATCCAGAGATAGCGCAGCGGCGAGCCGCCGCGCCGGACAGCGCAGTAGCCGAGGCCGCACGCTTGCTGCCGGAGCTGGCCGCCGGCCGCGGCCTGCCTCCCGCCTCATCGCTGGAACACCCCGGCGCGCAGGCGCACTTCCTCGAGGGCCTGGGCCAAGTTTTGCAGGCGTTGGCAGGCCCGGCCGGCGTGCTTTTCCTGGACGACTTGCAGTGGGCCGACGACGCCAGCCTGCAGATGCTGAGCTACCTGGTTCATCGCCTGGCCGGCCGGCCGCTGCTGTTGCTGGCCGCCTGGCGCAGCGAGGACAGCCCCACGGTACAGCGGCTGCGCAGCCTGGCGCGCGCCGCGCAGCGCGCTGGCCTGGGCCAAACCCTGTCCCTGGGGCGTCTCCAGCCTGACGACATTCTGGCTTTGGCCGCAACGCTTCCCGGCGCGCCGGAAACCCAGCGCAGCCGGGGCGAGTGGCTGGTCCAACAGAGCGAGGGCCTGCCCTTGTTCGTGGCCGAGTACCTGACGGCCTGGCGTGCAGGCGAGGCGCCAGCCGAGACAGCCGCCATCCCGCAGGGCGTGCGCAGCCTGCTGCACGGTCGCCTGGCCGCTGTGGATGAGGCCGGCCAGCAGCTTTTGGCCACGGCTGCGGTGATCGGACGTTCCTTCGACGTCGAGACGCTGCGTGCGGCCAGCGGCCGCAGCGAGGAAGAGATTGTCGATAGCCTGGAACACCTGGCGCGCCAGGGTCTGGTGCGCGAGACAGGCCCGGCCGGAGCGTTCGGCGGTTACGACTTCAGCCACGAGCAGTTGCGCGGTCTGGTCTACGCTGAAACGGGGCTGGCCCGCCGCCGGCTGCTACACCGTCGTGTGGCCGAGGCGCTGCTGCGCCAGCCCCGATCGGCGCACGCGCTGGGTGCAGCATCCGGTCAGATTGCCCATCACCTGCAACTGGCTGGCCGCGAGAAAGAGGCCGCCGATTATTTCTGGCAAGCCGGCCAGCACGCCCGCACTCTGTACGCCAACGCCGAGGCGCTGGCCTACTTCGAAGCGGCGCTAGCATTGGGCTATGTTGACGTTGGCGCGCTGTATGAGGCCATAGCCGATCTGCACACGCTCTCTGGCCGCTATGGCGCAGCCCGCGCCGCCTACGAGCAGGCGGCGGCTCAGGCAACAGATAGCGAACAGCCAGCCCGCATCGAGCACAAGCTGGCCTTGTTGCACCACCGTCAGGGTAATTGGGCCCAGGCCGAGAGTCACTTCCAGGCCGCCCACGAAGCGTGGCCGGCCGGCGATAGAGCGGGCCTGGCCCATTTGCTGGCCGACCGCAGCCTCAACGCCCATCGCCAGGGCCAGAAACGGCGAGCCGAAACGCTGGCTGAAGAGGGGCTGCATGAAGCCGGCCAGGCGCAGGACGCCGCCGGCCAGGCCCGCGCCCACAACGCTCTTGGCATTCTGGCCCGCAGTCGCGGCGACCTGACGGCGGCTATCGGACATTTGACCGAGGGTTTGGCGTTAGCCGAGACGCTGAACGACCTGGCCGGCCGCGTGGCCGCTCTGAACAATCTTGCCCTGGTACGTCAGGAGCAGGGTGACACGGCTGCGGCCATCCGGCTGACCGAGACAGCATTGGACCTCTGCACCGCCCAGGGCGACCGCCACCGCGAGGCCGCGCTGCGCAACAATCTGGCCGATCTGCTCTACGCCGCGGGCCGGCCGGACGCAGCCATGGAACAGCTTAAGCAGGCCGTGGCCGTCTTCGCCGCAATCGGCGAGACCGCCAGCGGCCCCTGGCAGCCGGAGATCTGGAAGCTGGTGGCATGGTGACAGCGGGCGTGGCTGCGCCCCAAGGGTCTCAGGCAGGCGCAGATCAGTTGTAGCGAATTCGATACATTGTGGTAGAATTGCTCTGTAACCGTCCATTGCCGTTGCGCCTCGCGGCAATCTGGCGCACTACGCCCTTGCGGCTGCACGACCTCTTGTGAGGGTCGCAGCCTGACTCGATGTGGAGTTGCTATGAAAATCCTCTCCTACCTCCTCGGCGCCCTCCTTGCCATCCTGGGCTTCATCTTTCTGACCGGCTCGCAGGGCCAGCTCATCCGCCTGGTCATCGGCCTGGTGTTGCTGGTTGCGGCCGGCGCCGTGATCTACCTCTTTCGCTCCAAACCACAGGTCACGCAGAGCACCGTCGTGCAAAAAATCGACCTCAGCGGCGACGTCAACCTGGAGACCATGAAGTGCAAGGTGTGCGGCGCGCCGTTGGCCAAGGAGTCGCTGGAGGTCAAGGCCGGCGCTATTTTCATCACCTGCGCCCATTGCGGCTCCAGCTACCAGTTTGAAGAGGAGCCCAAGTGGTAACCTGGCCCCCGTTTCAACGGCTGCAACTCCCTGCGCACAAGACATACCAGCCACCTGCTGCCGGCCTGCACACCTACCGCATCGCGTTGGACGGCGGCCAGATGCGGCTGCACCTGCGCGTTGAGCGGGACGGATCAGGGGTGCTGTTTCGCGATGTCAGCGAGGTCGTGCATCTCAACCGCACCGCTGCGGAGCTGGCCTGGCTGGCGCTGGAGGACGCCCCCTTGAAGCAGGCCGCGCGGGCGCTGCGGGGTCGATATGCAGGCGTATCCCGGAGCCAGATCGAAGCCGAAGCCGCACGTATCTATGCGTTGGTGACAGCTATGCGCGGCGCGGGCGATTTCTGCCCTACCTGCGCCCTGCCCGCAGAGCTGCAGCCGTCGCGCGCCGACCTGTTCAGCACACCGGTGCATGCGCCCTACAAGGCCGATCTGGCCCTGACCTATGGCTGCAACAACGCCTGCGCCCACTGTTACAACGAGCCCAGCCACCTGCCCATGGCCTCCCTGCCCAAGGAACAGTGGCTGCAAGTGATTAATTGCCTACACGAAGTTGGCGTCCCCCACCTGATCCTGACCGGCGGCGAGGCCACACTGCACCCTGACCTGCTGGAGATCATCCACCACGCCGACGGGCTGGGCCATATCGTGGGCATGAATACAAACGGCCGGCGGCTGGCCCACCGCCCCTTTGTTGGCGAGTTGGCTGCGGCCGGACTGAACCACGTCCAGATCACCCTGGCATCCAGCCGCGCAGAGTTGCACGATGCAATCAATGGCACGCGCTGCTTCCACCAGACCGTGCGCGGCATCGAGAACGCCCTGGACAGCCCGCTGCACACCATCACCAACACCACCCTGATGCGCCGCAACATGGACCACGCCGAGGAAATCGTCGAGTTCCTCTACGCGCTGGGCATCCGTACCTTCGCCATGAACGGCCTGATCTACTCTGGCGGCGGCTTCACCAGCCCCGACGCCATCCCCGAGCAGAAAATGCCCGCGCTGCTGCTGCGGGTGCGCGACCGGGCCGAGGCGCTGGACATGCGTTTCCTGTGGTATACCCCCACCGAGTACTGTCGCATGTCCCCGCTGGAGTTGGAACTGGGCGCCAAACGCTGCAACGCAGGTGAGTACTCGCTGTGCATCGAGCCCAACGGCGATGTGCTGCCCTGTCAGTCCTTCTACGTGGCGGCCGGCAACATCCTGCGCGACCCCTGGGAGCAGATCTGGCAGGGCGAGCTGTTTCGCAGCTTCCGCAACCGGGCGGACGATCCTCGTTGGGCCGGCCTGCCCACCCAATGCTGGCAATGCCCCGACCTGCCCCTGTGCGGCGGCGGCTGCCGCATCGAGCGCGAGGCGCGCGACGGCGTGCAGAGCGCGGGTGGCTGCACCGGTTGCGCCGTGGGCAGCAACGGCAACGGCCACGCCAGCACGTTACAGTCCATCCCCCTGATCGATGGCGGCTGGACGCCCCCGGCCAGCCTGCTGGCCGCAGGCCGCGCCGCAACACCGCCCATCCCGCTCAGGCCGGTCTCCTGACCGAGCCCGCTCACGACTGCACTGCTTGGGCCGGTCTCCTGACCGAGCCCGCTCACGACTGCGCTGCTTGGGCCGGTCTCCTGACCGAGCCCGCTCACGACTGCACTGCTTAGGCCGGTCTCCTGACCGAGCCCGCAAGCTGGCCCGGCAAGGATACACACCCATGAGCCCCACCCTCCTCGAACGGATGCTGATCCCCCAACTGCGCCGCCCGGCCCCGCCGCCTTCGCCCGGCCTCTACCCCTTTGACCGGCCCATCGACGACGAGCGCACCGTGCGCTATCACCTGCGAGTCGATGGCGACGGCGGCGGCTTGCTGGTGGTCAACGCCACGGCCTGCGCCCGACTGACCCCCAGCGGCATGCTGATCGCACATGAGCTACTGCGCGGCCAGGATCGAGACGCCGTGGCGCAGACCCTGACGACCGCGTTCGAAGGCGCGACCCCCGACCAACAGCGCCAGGATATCGTCCATATCCATAATCTGCTACGCGAACTGGCCGAGCCAGGCGGCCGTTACCCGGTCTTCAATCTGGCCGATCCCAGCGCCGGCGCGCAGGCAGCCCGGCTTATCCCGCCCATCGAGGCCGACGTGCCGCTGGCCGGACCTGATCAGATCAAGCCGCTGCTGGCGCGCCTCTGGCAGGCCGGCATCGCCCACGTGACGTTGCTGGCGCCGCCAGCGCCGGATTCGGCGGCGCTGCTCGCCGCGGTGCAAGCGGCCGCCAGCGCCGGCCTGATCTGCGGCGTCAACGGTTGCGCCAGCGATCTGGCCAGCGGCAGGCTGCTGGACGACCTGATCGAAGCCGGGTTGGACCACCTGACCCTGGCCTACGCCGCACGCGAGAGGGCGCTGCACGACAGCCTGTACGGCGAGGGCGACCACGCCTTGGCCGAGGAGCTGTATGCCCGCACCGAGACGCTGGCCCTGGCCGACGTGGCGCAGATACCGCTGATCCAGGCTACGATGGACAGCCTGGGCGCGACGCTCGCCCACCTGAGCGGGCTGGGCGTGACCACCGTCCAGTTCTTTGCTATCGCTGCCCCCGGCGAGGTCGGCGCCGGCGCTATTCCCGCCGCGGCCATGGCTCAGATGGCCGCCGACGTGGAAGAGGCCGCCGAGCGCGCCGAGGTTCTCTATCAGTGGCAGCCGCCGGTGTTGCGCACCGCGAGTCTGGCGCTTCTTGACCAGGTGCGCCGAGGCCCGCGCTGCAGCAGCGACTTAGCCATCCGCGTCGAGCCGGACGGCACGGTGATCCCGCCGCGCGGCCCGCGACGGGTGGCCGGCAACCTGCTGCACGACGACTGGTCGACGATCTGGCAGGACGCCGCCTTTAAGGCCTATCGCGGCCGTATCGAGCGGCCCACCCGCTGCCTCACCTGCCCCGGCCTGGCCATCTGCGCCGCGGACTGTCCGAGAGAGCCGGCCGGCTGGTCGCAGGAGTAGGAGGTTCACTATGTCCCATTTCAGCACCGCTCCGCATCGGCGCGCCTGGCTGCGCATCAGCCGTGGGCTGACCCTGGCGCTCCTGCTGGCCTTTCTGGCCGTGGTGGCGGGACCAGCCCTGGCCCAGGACTACTACTTCGCCGTGCCCGAACTGCGCATGCAGGTCTTCATCGAGCCCGACGGTACAGCGCGGCTGGTCTACGATATCACCTTTGAGAATGAGCCTTCCGGCCGCGCCATCGACATAGTGGACATCGGTCTGCCCACGGCCCGCTACAACATCAGCAACATGCGCGCATCTATCGACGGCGTGGAGCTATATGACATCCGGCCGTCGGAATATGTCAAACCAGGCGTAGAGGTCCATCTGGCCGGCCTGTGGATCTCTCCGGGCGATACAGGCACGCTGCACTTCGAGGCCACCCTACCCGATCTGCTCTTCGAGGACGTGACCAATCGTGACCTGGCGTCCTTCCAGATCACTCCCACCTGGTTTGGCGAGCAGTACATCAGCGGACTGACCAATGTGCAGATCGCCGTCCATCTGCCGGAAGGAGTCAGCCCGGACGATTTGCTGTTCCAGGATCAGCCCTTCACAGACAAGGCGCTGTTCGAGGACCGGGCTGTGGCCTACTGGCAGTTCCCGGCCGTTCGCCTGACCGAGCCGAATCTGGTGGGCGTCTCCTTTCCCGGCGCGGGAATCAGCAACGTGCAGCGCATGACCGCTCTGGACCTGGCCGAGCTGTGGCTGGTGGGGCAGCCGACGCTGCGCCTGGTGATGGGACTGCTCTTCATGGGCATCGTCACCTTCATCTTCGTGCGCGTAACCGGCGGCACCGGTTGGACGCTGTGGTTTATCGGCGCTGCCGGTCTGGTCTACCTGTTCTTGCGCTGGCCGCTCAGTCTGCTGGTAGCTTTTCTGCCCTTAGCTGCGCTGCTCTACCTGGTGGAGCGCGGACGGCGGCGGCGCAAGCTGCCCTACCTTCCCCCCATCGCTCAGGTGGAGGGGGGCGGCATCAAGCGCGGGCTGACCGCACCCGAGGCGGCTGCTCTGCTGGAGATGCCGCTCAACAAGGTATTGACGCTGATCATCTTCGGCCTGCTGAAGAAGGGTGTGCTGCGCCAGACCGGCGAGGACCCGTTCCAGGTCGAGGTGATCCCTGAGTTCCAGGCCGCACATGGCAAGACCAACCAGGAGGAGCGCCAGCAGACGCGCAAGCGAGCGGCCCAGCAGGCTGGCATCGTGCTGCACACCTACGAACAGCGCTTTCTGGACGCCTTGGAGGCCAAGCCTGACGCCCCCCTGCACAAGATTGACTTCGGCGCAGCCATGGATTGGTTTCTGGCCAGCGTTTCCCGGCGCATGAAGGGCTTCGACCTGTCAGACACACAGGAGTACTACCAAGCTATCGTGCGCCGAGCAGTGGAACAAGCCAAGGCCATCCCCGAAATACCCGCGCGCGAGCAAGCCCTGGACCGCGATATGGAGTGGATCCTGCTGGACGATGGCTACCCCACAGTCTTCAACAGCCCGACCTACACTTACCGGCCGATCTGGGCGCGGCCCGGCAGCGCAGGCAGCGGCAGCGGCTTACCTGGCCTGCCGTCGGGCAGCGGAGCGCGCACCTTCACCCCCAGCTTCTCCAACGTGTCCGCCGGCTTTGCCGGCTGGACGGAAAACACCATGGGATCGTTGGCCGCGGCCATCAGCCCCAGCTCGTTGCCGTCCATGGCCGGCAAGAGCGGCTTCGTCAACCTGAGCGGCGTGGACAAGGCCACCGGCGACGTGTTCAAGGCGCTGGCAAGCAGCAGCGGCAGCTCACGCAGCGGCGGGGGCGGCGGATGCGCCTGCGCGGGCTGCGCGTGCGCCTGCGCCTGCGCGGGCGGCGGGCGCTGAACAGTCATCGACCCTGGCAAGAGACGTGTCATTTCTGCGCAAGTACTGTCACTTCCTGCGATACGGCACCCCTATGAACAAACAACAAGCCGACCTTCCCTCGTTGCGTTTGCTTCGCGAACAGGCCGCCTGGCTGGCGCCTGCGCGCTCGTGGCTCTTACAGCGCGCCGGCATCGATCAACGCCGCTCGCTGCTGGACCTGGGCTGCGGTTTCGGCGTGGTCAGCCAGGAATTGGCACGGCTGAGTCGCGGCCAGGTGGTGGCGCTGGACTACAGCCTGCCCGCGCTGCTGGCTGCGGAGCTGGGCGCCTCGCCGCCGGCCTGCGCAAACGCAACTCGCCTGCCCTTCGCTGATGCCAGCTTCGACCTGGTCTTTTGCCAGTTGGCCTTGCTGTGGATGCCGCTCGAGCCGACCCTGGCCGAGGTGCGCCGGGTTATGCAACCCGGCGGCATGCTGGTGGCCATTGAGCCAGACTATGGCGGCATGATCGAGCACCCCTCCGAGCTGGCGACGCGCGAGCTGTGGATGGCAAGCCTGACGCGCGCCGGGGCGGATCCCCTGGTGGGTCGCAAGTTGCCGGGTCTGTTAGCCGGCCTTGGCTTCGACGTGCGGGTGGAGCTGATGAACGAGCTGACGCCGCCCGTTGCACAGCGCTTCGATCTGCTGCGCGGGCTGCCGCTGAAGCGCAAAGAGCGCCGCCAGGTCAAAACCATCGAGCGCAACGCCAAGCGACTGTCAGAGCCATGGCAACAGGTGGTACACCTGCCCTTCATGCTGGTCACAGCCCAGCTCAAGGAGACGGCAGCCGGTCGCAAGCGCTGGCGGCTTGGGGAGCGACGCGGGTGAGCGGTGAGGGGCGGAGTGGCAGGGGAGATCAGAGGGGTGGAGGCTCAGATTCACGGCCTGCCGGCACCAGCAAGACAGGGCAGCGGCTGTGGTGGACGACGCGGTCAGCGACGCTGCCCAGCATGAGCCGATCCATACCGCCGCGACCGTGAGTGGCCAACATGATCAGGTCCGCATGTTCGCGCTCGGCCACGTCCAGGATAGTCGTCGCAGGGCGAGAGCCCTCCACCAGGGGTTGCGCAGGCATTCCAGCCTCACCAAGCTGGGCGGCAATGCGTTCCAGATAGCGACGGGCATTGGTCTCGGCCTGTGTGCGCAATTCGTCTACCGCGTCGGCCATGGCGCCATAAAGAGCTGGCTCCGGCACCTCGGGCACCACCAACAGCAACACCTCAGCGCCCGTGGCCAGCGACACCTGACGCACCCAGGGCAACACCCGCTCAGCAAAGCTGGACCCGTCCAGCGTCACCAACACCCTGTCCACTGCCGGCAGGCCGCCCTCGGCCAGCGTCTGCGGCCGCAGCAGCAGCACAGGCCGGCGCAGCAGTTGGATCACCGCGCTGGCGTTGCTGCCCAACATGAAACGGCTGATGCCAGAGCGGCCGTGAGTAGACATCACCAGCAGGTCGGCGTTCAGCTCTCGAGTCAACACGTCGATGGCTTGCGCCACCGGGCCGGCGGCCGCATAGTAATCGGCGCGCACCCCCTGGTCGCGATACTCCCCAACCAGACGGCTCAGGTAAGCCTCGATCTCAGCCTGGCCAGCCTCCAGCGGGTTGCCGTCAGAGCGGCCCCGGGGCAGCACTCGCAGCGCGCCGCGCGAGGGCAACACCGAGATCAGGGTGAGCGCAGCATCGAACAGACGACTGATGGCGGCCGCAGCCGGCAAGGCCCGCTCGGCGAAGTCGGAGCCGTCCAGCGCCACTGCCACCTGTCTGACGACCACGGTCTGCTCCTGCCAGCGCCCGGCGACGCCGCGGTCGGCGGCATGGAAGGCCGGCGCCAGTTCTGAGGAGGGCAGCCGCGGACGAGTGGCAGAAGCGGCTGCGGCGGGCGCCCCTGCGCGCAGTGCAGGAGCAGGCATGGCCAGCCCATGCATGGCCTCCTCGCGCCGGCCCAGTTCCTCCTGCAAGGGATTGGGGCTGCCCATCTTGCGCCGCGTGAAATGAAAGACCGCGTAGAGGAGCGGCGCCGCCAACAGATAGATCCATCCCCCGCGCAAAAATCCGTCGATGAACACCAGCACACCCACAGCGCTGACGAACAAAGCGGCAAACAGAAGCGTCAGGGGCAAAGCCCGCGCCGTCATCTCCTGGCGCATCCTGGCCTCCCGACGCGCCCGCCGCCACGCAGCCCAGCTCACAATCATCAACAACAACAGCGAACCTGCCACAACCAAGGGCAGATAGATCTCCTCCCGCGCGCCGAGGAGGAGAAACGCGCCGGCCGACACGGAAAAAACACCCTTGATCGGCCGGTCAGGTACGCCTGCCCGATTGCGTTGGGCCAGAAATGCGGGGGCAAAGCGCCTGTTGCGCAGGCCCAGACTGAGGTTCTGCACAGCCTGGGCGTTGGCGGCTGCCACACTGAGCAGAGCAATGACGGCCACGGCTGTACCCAGCCAGGCCAAAGGCGCGGGCAGAAGCTGCTGCATGGCCTGAGTCATGGCCGAGGCTGGCTGGCTGGGATCGGCCAGTGTCAGCACGGCCGGGCCGAAAAAAAGCAGCAAAGCCAGGCCGGTGGCCATGGCGATGAACAGGCTGCCAAAGGCCTTGCGGCTGCGCTGGACTTCGTTGCCATCAAAGGCCGGCTCCAACGTGGCGAAGACCTCGATGCCGATGAGTACAGGCAACAGGCGCGCCAGGCCATTCACCGTCAACTCCAGGGAGCGCAGCGAAGCAAAAGCGGCCGGCGACAGAACCGGCGTCTGTAGACCGCCAGGCAGCAACGCCACGGCAAGGAGCAACGCCCACAGCAGGACCAACACAGCGCCAGTGGCCGGCCCGTAGATGTAGGCGATGCGGCGCGGACGGTTGTTGACCAGCCAGGCGACCGCCGCAGCCAGGCCAACGCCCAGCAGATCGCGACCTGCAATGCCCAACAACACGGTGCGTTCCAGGCCAGGCAGGCGATCAGCGATCAAGGTGACTGCGGCCGAGAGAAAGACCAAAAAAGCTGCCAGATAGAGTACGAAGGTCAGCGCCGCGTTGACCTTGATGGCCCAGCCGCCGAACTCCTCCTCGCTAAGCCCGGCCCCGCCACGGCCATTGCGTACCCAGGGCAGGCTGCCGCGCCGCACGGGAGCCAAAATAACCGCGCCATAGACCAGCGCAGCGGCCAGCAACGTCAATGCGGCCAACCAGAGGCTGGCGCCCGAAACGGCGCTAACCGCGCCCGCGGCCGTCATCAACCGCCAGAAAGGGCTGAAGGCCAGAAACGGCGCGCTGACGGTCTGGCCGCCGCCTGTCAGCACACCTTGCAGGGCGTTGCGCAGTTTACGGGGGGAGGATGGGGGCATGCGGGTCATAGCGCGAGTATAGTCCAATCACGGCGATCCTCCAAAGCACGCAAAGCACAGAGCATAATGCAGCCACCGCATTCCGCCAGACACCGGATGCACGGGGCGACTACTGCCCCACTTGCCAGCCGACCATTTGACGATTACAATAGCCTTGTATGCACGACTCTGTTCTTGATCAGTTGACACGAACGGCCACGGAACACGGCCGAACAGCGCTCTGGCTTTTGGCGCTGCCGTGGATCGTCGACACCTGCGGAGCCATCGGCGGCCAAATTCTGGTCGACCTGGCGGCGCCAACTCGCCGCGCCTACGGCCGCATCGATTTGGCGCTGCGCCGGGTGATCGATCAATGGGAGACGGAACTGCTGGCTCTGGAGGACTGGATGCCGATTGGCGGGGGTTCGTTGACCAGAACGCCGCCTGGGCAGGAAGTACTCGCCCGCAACGAGATGCCCATCGTCCACTTTACCATCTACGAAGGACGTTCAGCTTTCGGCGGCCTGAGCCTGGTGTTTGAGGCCGACACCCTGCCGAGCGCCAATAGTGTCAATACGGCCAACGCGCTGATGCAAAGCCTGGCGCGCGTGGCCACGCTGGCTGGCGAACGCTATCAGCTTCAACGCCGGCTGACTCAGGGCAACCTGCTGTACGAGGTAAGTCGCGCCATTTCGTCGTCGCTGGAGATCGACGATGTGCTAAGATTCACCACGGCATTGGCAGCCAACGCTCTGGGCGCCGAGGCGTCAGCGCTCTTGTTGGTCGACCAAAAGGCCGGCGAGTTGGTTTTCGCTATCGTTCAAGGCTCGATCGCCGAGTCGCTGCGAGGCCAGCGCGTGGCGCTGGCCGATGACATCATCACGCGCGTGGTCCGTACAGGCCAGCCGTTGATCGCCAATGCTGTCGAGCGTCAAGCGGTTTTTGGGCTGTTGCACGATAGCACCGGAGAGCTGACCATACGTAACGTCGTGTGCGCTCCGCTTCAAGCCAAGGGCGAAATCCTGGGCGTGCTGCAAGTGCTGAACCGTGAAGGGGACTACGGCTTCAACGCCGAGGACCTGGAATGGCTGATGGCCCTGGCAAGCCAGGCCTCGGTAGCCATCGAGAATGCCCGGCTGTACAGCACACTGCGCGAAGAGCGGGACCGCATCGTACAGGCCGAGGAAGAAGTGCGCCATCACCTGGCGCGCAATCTGCACGACAGCGCCGCCCAGTTGCTGGGATCGTTGCTGATGAACATCGAGGTGGCGCGAAAAATCGCCCAGACGCAGCCCCAAACGCTGGGCGCCGAGTTCGACACGCTGCGAGAGCTGGCGCAACAGGCCAACCAGGAGATGCGCCAGGCCCTGCTGGAGCTACGCCCTGTGCTGGTGGAGAGCCGCGGCCTGCTGGGTGCGCTGCAAGGCTACGTCAACCAGCAGCGCCGCCGCGGCTTTGCCATCGAGATGCTTGTCAGAGGCGAGTTGCCTGAAGTTCCAAACAAGCAAGTCGAGGCCGCTGTCTACCTGATCGTACAAGAAGCCTTGACCAACGTGCGCAAACATGCCAACGCTCAACACACCTGGCTGCGCCTCAATATTCAACCATACATGCTGACGATCGAAATCGAGGATGACGGCAATGGCTTTGTCGCACCGGACGGAACCAGCAATCATAGTGAACGGGGCGGGATGGGCCTGCTGACCATGCGCGAGCGCGTCCAATGGCTGGAGGGTAAGATCAGCTTCATCACCCCCTGTAATTCCAACTGCAAAGGTACACTGGTGCGCATCGATCTCCCTCTGGCGCGCCTCACCTTGCCGCCAGGCGCCGACACCGCCTCCTGGATCATTGCGACTCAGAAAGATCACTGAAATGTAACTGCTCAGGCATGGCATTAGAAACCGGGTTTTTGTCTCGCAGACCAAAGTCATGGCGCCATAAAAGTTGGTTGCGAAGACATGAACCATGCCCGCACAAGAAAAACCCGGTTTCTGACCGACCGGCTGAGCAGTTACACTGAAATAAACAAAGGCCCCTGTTCTGTGAGAACGGGGGCCTTTGTGCAACAGCGCCAGATGGCTATTTCTCTTCTTCGCGTTCCTTCTTAGCGGCTTCGATCACGGCGACAGCAATGTTGCCAGGCACTACAGCGTAGTGCGAAGGCTCGATGCTGTAGATGCCGCGGCCCTGAGTCAGCGAACGCAGATCGGCGGCGTAGCGCTGCATCTCGGCCAACGGCGCCTGCGCCTCGATGACGCTCTTGCCGCGCTCCTGGCCCATGCCCTGCACCAGCGCGCGCCGCGTGTTCAGGTCGCCGATGATATCGCCTACATAGGCGTCAGGCACGATCACCTTGACCTTGACAATGGGCTCCAGCAACACCGGGCCAGCCTTCTCGAAGGCCGCCTTGAAGGCTTCGCGGCCGGCGATCTGGAAGGCAATGTCCTTGGAGTCCACCGGGTGCATCTTGCCGTCGTAGACTTCGGCTCGCACATCCACCACCGGGTAGCCGGCGACCACTCCCTGCTCCAACACCGAGCGGATACCCTTCTCAATCGACGGGAAGAAGGAGTTCGAGATCGAGCCGCCGAAGACGCGATCGGTGCTGTACTCGAAGCCAGCGCCGCGCTCCAAAGGACGGACCTCCAAATGTACTTCGCCGAACTGGCCGGCGCCGCCGGTCTGCTTCTTATGACGGTACTGCTCAGCCGCGTTCTTGGTAACGGTCTCGCGGTAGGGCACTTTGGGCACGTGCGTGTCAATACCCACGCCAAACTTCTCTTGCAGCGCATGCACGGCCACGTCCACATGGGTGTCGCCCATGCCGGAGAGGATCGTCTGGCCGGTGCCCTGCTCGAAGCGCCAGCGGATGGTGGGGTCCTGCTCGCCCAGTCGGGTCATGGCAGGGCCCATCTTGGCCGAGTCTTGCTGTGTCTTGGGCGAGACGGCCACTTCAAAGAGGGGGTTGGGATACTTGGGAGGGACAACGGTGAGATGGACGTTACGGCGGGCCAGGGTGTCGCCGCTGATGGTGTCACCCAGTTTCGCCAACGCGCCGACATCGCCGAGAGCCAGACGATCAACGTTGATCTGGTCCTTGCCGCGCATCACGAATAGCTGTCCCAGGCGCTCTTCGACGCCAGAACGGGGGTTGAACAAGCGCCCTTCCTCGATGGCCAGCTCGCCGGATACCACGCGGAAATAGGTCAGCTTGCCTACGTAAGGGTCAGCCAGAGTCTTGAAGGCGAACAACACAACAGGACCAGCCGGATCAGGCGCCAGCAGGGTCGTCTCACCAGCATCGTTGACAACCTCGACGCCCCGGCTGCTCTGGAAGTTCGGCACAACCTCGGTCAAGAGGGTCATCAACGGACGCACGCCGATGTTGTGAGTGGCATCACCGAAACAGACGGGAACCACGCTGCCCGCACGTATGGCTGCCAGCAGGCCGCGCTTGATCTCGTCAGGAGTCAACTCCTCGCCTTCCAGGAACTTCATGATCAGTTCGTCGTCGTCGCCGGCCGCGGCCTCAGAAAGCGCCATCAATCCCATCTCGACGTCATCAGCCAATGCTGCGGGAATGGCCTCCTTCTTGCTCTCCGGTCCCATGTAGGCCTGGCGGCTGAGCAGGTCGATGACGCCCTTGAAATTGACCTCCGCCCCAACCGGCACCTGGACGGGCACAAAGTTGGAGCCAAAGATCTCACGCATCTCTGCGATCACCCGATTGGGATTAGCGTTTTCACGCCCCATCTTGTTGAGATAGACGATACGCGGCAGACCATTGTCCTCAGCGATCTGCCAGGCGACTTCGGTGCCCACCTCGACGCCGGCCACGGCATCGACCACGATCAGCACAGCATCAGCAGCGGCGGCGGCGCTGTACTCCTCGCCGACGAAGTCAACATAGCCTGGCGCATCCAGGAAATTCAGCTTGTAGCCTTGCCACTCGACGGGCAGCGTGGTCAGATTGATCGAAATACCACGGCGCCTCTCCTCTGGGTCGTAGTCCGAGACGGTATTGCCATCCTCGACCCGGCCCATGCGCGTCAGCGCGCCGACATCGAACAACATAGCCTCAGCTAATGAAGTCTTGCCCGCGCCGCTGTGCCCGAGTAACGCAATGTTGCGAACACGATCTGCTGGATACTGCTTCATAATGTATCGAAAATCCTCCTGGATGTGCGTCTTTTTTTCGCCTGCGACCAACAGACTACGCCGCCAGCATCACCCTATGGGCAAGGGCCGGCGGCAAGTTACATTTTAACCTAAGTGAGGATTAGTGTCAAAGAAACGAGAGAACTGGAGGAAACAGGGAGACTGGATTCAGCGTCTGGCAAGTTCCTTCAGACTCCCCTCCCCTCATCCCTTGTATCTGCGCACGACAGCCAGGTCCTGCCCGACCAGCGCCAGCGCGCGGCGCTCAGCTTCCCAAAGAATCTGCTCGATATCCAGAGTGAGAAAGCGGCGCTGTCTCATCAGCCAGCGGCCAGCCACCATGACGTCGCTGACATCTCCGGCCTGTGCGCTGTGCAGCAGATTGGCCACCAGATCATGGCGCGGCCGCCAATGCGGCTGGTCGCAATCGAGCAGGATCAGATCGGCCAGCTTGCCAGGGGCGATCGCGCCGCTGTCGGGCCAGCCGAGAGCCTTGGCGCCGTTCTGGGTGGCCATGCGCAGCGGCAGGTCACCCGGCATGGCCTCCGGATCGGCGAGATGCAGCTTTTGGATCAGCGCGGCCAGGCGCGCCTCCTTGAGCATATTCAGATCGTTGCTGCTGGCCGTGCCGTCGGTGCCCAGCGCCACGTTGACCCCCTGAGCCAGCAACGCCGGCGCCGGGGTCACACCCATGCCCAGCTTCATGTGACAGTTAGGGCACTGCACCACGGTGACGCCGCGGCGGGCCAGGATGGCCTGGTCGATGGCGTTGACGTAGATGCCATGCGCAGCGATAGTAGGCACGTCGAAAACGCCGTTGGCCTCCAACAACTCCACGGGGGTGCGGTCATGCCTCGCCAGGGAGTTGTCAACCTGCTCCTGCGACTCGGCCAGGTGGATATGAATGCCGACGTCCAGCCGCGCGGCCACGGCTGCGGTGCGGGCAAGGAATTGGGGATCACACATGTAGGGAGAGTGGGGCCCCAGCAGCGTGCGGATGCGGCCATCGGCCGCGCCCTGCCAGCGCCGCACGAAGTCCACCGTGCCAGGCAGGTCGACGCCGATATTGTGCTCCTCGCCGAAGACGCACCAGGCCAACAGCGCCCGCAGGCCGGTCTGTTCAGCCGCCTCGGCCACGCGATCCATGTAGAAGTAGTGATCGGCAAAGGCCACTGTGCCGCTGCGAATCATCTCGGCCGCGGCCAGCATGGCCCCCCAATAGACATCCTCATCGCTCAGTTGCGACTCCACCACCCAGACCCGCTCGTTGAACCAGCGGTCCAGCGGTAAATCCTCAGCCCAGCCGCGCTCAAAGGTCATGGACGCGTGGGTGTGCGCGTTGACGAAACCGGGCATCAGCACGTGGTTGGTAGCGTCCAGCGTCTCGTCGGGCTGGAAACCGGCTGGCGCTTGACCGACGGCCACAATCCGATCTCCGTCGATGGCGACGTCGGCGTTGCGCAGAATGGCGCCATGCGGGTCGAGGGTGACAATGTCGGCGTGTTCAATGAGCTTTCGCGTCATGTTCGCTGTACCTCCATTACAAGGGGCTTGACCGGCAGAATGTGGCAGGATTGTAACTCAGGGCCATGCCGTTGTCCAGCACCGCTGATCTGTGAATCGACCAACATTGCCGGAAAAAACACCTGCGATCTTCGTTTAATAGGGTATAGGCGCTCGGATGGACGCACATTTGGCGCCATCGATGGTGAGCACAGTATGAGGAGGTGATTCTATTGGATGACTCACACCCGATGGAGATTTCGACTTTGTTGTTGTATGGTTGGGTTGAAGAGTAAAAGTCTCGATCCCACAATTGGAGGTAGAACGTGAGCAAGCACATGACAGACGAACAAACGGCCGGCGCCATGCCAGTAGGCGCTATGGCCAGCCTTACCGGACAGCCAGGCGACATGGTGGATACCATGCCGGCAGGCGCCATGGACAGTGAGGCCGGCATGGCAGAGGCGATCATGCCTGATGGACAGCCTGGCGAGCAGGGCGAGATGCCCGCCGACTTGCTGACCGAAGCGGGCGAGTCGGTGAACTCGATGCCAGCAGGCGCGATGGTTGAAGGGCTGGCAGGTGTCGAGGGCGACATGCCGCCAGGCTCGATGGAGGCGGCCTCGCAGTTGAGCGACGAAGGCCCCAGCGCCGAACCTGGCGAGTCGCCTCTGGTGGCAATCACCGGCAAATGGCAGTTGACGATGTGGGCGTCCCAGATCACACGTGGATGATGGATGGAGTAACAAGGAGAAACTACGATGGCAACGCGATCGAAGAAGGCAAAGACTGTATCAGAAGCTGAGCTGGTGCAGCTAACCAGTGAGAAGGACTATGTGCCTCAGTCTGCCGGCCTGGCAGAAGGCGACCAAGGTCCGGACGTGGCCCGGCTGCAGCACTATCTGCTGGACTTCGGTTACATGCAAGCGCCCAACCTGGAGCCCTTTGGCGCCGAAACGCGCGGGCTGGCTGAACCCCCTGCGGCGATGGGCGTCTTTGACGACAACACGGCGCAGGCGCTGGAGAGTTTCCAGCAGTTTAACGGGCTGCCCGTCACCGGTAAGTTGGATGAGGCCACCCTGGAGCTGATGAACAAACCGCGCTGCGGATTCCCTGACGTAGCCGAGTTCGTCCTGCAGGGCAGCAAGTGGAATAAGACCCATCTGACTTACGGTTACCAGAACTTCACACCCGATCTCACCCAGGCCCAGACACGGACGGCTATCGCCCAGGCCTTCGGGCTGTGGTCGGCTGTGACGCCTCTGACCTTCACCGAGGTGCCGATGGGCAGCAATCCCGACATCGTGATCCGCTTCGTGGCCGGCAATCACGGGGATGGCAACAACTTCGATGGCCCCGGTGGCGTGCTGGCGCATGCCTACTATCCACCGCCCGGCGGCGGCGCGCTGGCCGGCGACACGCACTTCGACGAGGCCGAAACGTGGTCGGTCAACCTGCCTGCATCGGGCATCGACCTGGTGACGGTGGCAGGCCACGAGTTCGGCCACGCCCTCGGTCTGGCCCACAGTCAGGTCAACGGCGCTTTGATGTACGCCTACTACGGCGGCCCCCATCGCAAAGTGGAGGCCGACGATATCGCCGGCATTCAGGCGCTCTATGGGTCTGGCAAGAAATGGTATGGCTGGGAGAATCTGGGCGGCATCCTTACCTCGGGCATCGGCGTCTCCTCCTGGGCGGCCAACCGGTTGGACTGTTTCGTGCGCGGCACAGACAACCGCATGTACCACAAATGGTGGAATGGCTCCAGTTGGCTGGGCTGGGAAAACCTGGGCGGCATCCTGACCTCGGCGCCGGCAGCCGTTTCCTGGGGCCCCAACCGCATCGACACCTTCGTGCGCGGCACCGACAACCGCATGTATCACAAATGGTGGAATGGCTCCAGTTGGCTGGGCTGGGAAAACCTGGGCGGCGTTCTCACTTCAGGTATCGGCGTCTCCTCATGGGCGACCAACCGGCTGGACACCTTCGTGCGCGGCACCGACAACCGCATGTGGCACAAGTGGTGGAACGGCTCAAGCTGGAGCGGCTGGGAGAACCTGGGCGGGATCCTGACCTCGGCGCCCGCGGCTGTTTCCTGGGGACCCAACCGCATCGACACCTTCGTGCGCGGTACGGATAATGCCATGTGGCACAAGTGGTGGAACGGCTCAAGCTGGAGCGGCTGGGAGAACCTGGGTGGGGTGCTGACCTCGGCCCCGGCGGTCTGCTCATGGGCGGCCAACCGGCTGGACTGCTTCGTGCGCGGCGCCGACAACGCCATGTGGCACAAGTGGTGGAACGGTTCGAGCTGGAGCGGCTGGGAGAACCTCGGCGGGGTCCTGACCTCCGAACCAGCAGCCGTTTCCTGGGGCGCAAACCGGATCGATACCTTCGTGCGCGGCACGGACAATCGCATGTATCACAAGTGGTACGCTTGATCGTCGCTGTTGCACTGCCAAAGGAGTGCTGCTATGCAAACCACCCGACCTGATACGACGCTGCCAGAAGACGTGCTGGGACAGATGCAAGGTGAGATGCTCCAGGCGATCCTGACCGGCTCACCCTTGCCGGGCCAAAGCCATCCGCTCGACTTGCCCGACCTGGCCCAGCTACTCGACCAGCCGGCAGTGATCCTGTCAACCGAAAACCTGGGCGGGCCAATCTACATCCAGGATGCGACCAGGCCGGTCTACATCCTGTCAGAAGAAGCCATCCAGGAACGTGTGCGGAGCGAAGGCAGATTCCTCTACCTGCGGTTCGAGCCGCCGCAGGATATGTCCGGTGATGTACTGCTCACCCTGGCGATCCAGATCGCTCAAGGCGAACGGGGTCTGCCCCGCCTTGGAATGAGCGGCTTGCAGGTCACATTCCAACAAACGGACACAGGCTGGCAGGCGACCGACGAGACCGCTGCGTTCGCAGCATGAGCGGCCTGAGCCGCGCCGTGTGGGGGTTAGTAAAAGACGCCGCAAGCTTGCTGCCTGCGGCGTCTTTGTGTCTCCATCCTTCATGGCGAAGGGCCTAATGAACGATATCCACGATCCCGCTCTCCACAGCGTCGCCTTCCGTGGGCTGCGCCAATGGGGCCAGCGCTTTGTCCATATGCCCATTGCTGCTGATCACAGCCGGCGCCGGGTTCAGCGCCGCATTCAACACGTCCTCCACCTGTTCGGCAAAGATGAAAGTCATCTCGCTGCGGATGCGCTCAGTCAGGTCATCCAGGTCCTTTTCGTTGCGGTAGGGCAGGATCACCGTGTCCAGGCCCGCCCGCCGCGCGGCCAGCACTTTCTCCTTGACCCCGCCGATGGGCAGCACCTTGCCGCGCAGGGTTAGCTCACCCGTCATGCCCACATTAGACTTGACAGTGCGGCCGGTCAGCAGCGAGACCAACGCCACGGCCATGGTCACGCCGGCGCTGGGACCGTCCTTGGGCACCGCGCCAGCCGGGATGTGCAGGTGAATATCCGAGTTCTCGAAGAAGTCCGGGGCGATATCCAGCCTCTTAGCGTTCGCCCGCACCCAGCTCAAGGCGGCCTGCGCGCTTTCCTTCATCACGTCGCCCAGTTGGCCGGTGATAGTGAAGCCCTTCTTGCCGGCCATGCGTGTCGCTTCCAGGAAGAGGATATCGCCGCCTGTCATGGTCCAGGCCAGACCGGTGGCCACGCCAGGGATCTCGGTTCGCTCAGCCACCTCGTCGAAGAACTTGGGCTTCTTGAGGTAGTCCATCAGATTATCAGGCGTGATGACGTACACGCCGTTGCTGCCGTTCTCGGCCACCTTGGTCGCCACCTTGCGACAGATAGCGCCAATCGTGCGCTCCATGTTGCGCACGCCGGCCTCACGGGTGTAGTCTCGCACCAGACGGCGCAGCGCATCTTCCTCGAAGACGATCTCGTCAGGCCGCAGCCCGTTCTCACGGATCTGGCGCGGCACCAGGTAGCCCTGCGCGATCTTGACCTTCTCCTCGGTGGTGTAGCTGTGCAGCTCGATGATCTCCATACGGTCCAGCAGCGGCTCAGGGATGGTATCCAGCATGTTGGCCGTGGTAATGAACATCACCTGGCTCAGATCGAAGGGCACGTCCAGGTAGTGGTCGCGGAACTCGCGATTCTGCTCTGGATCCAGCACCTCCAGCAGGGCCGAGCTGGGATCGCCGCGGAAATCACGGCCCAGCTTATCCACTTCGTCCAGCATAAAAACCGGATTGCGCGATTCGACGCGGCGCAGGCTCTGGATCACACGACCGGGCATTGAGCCGATGTAGGTGCGGCGAAAACCGCGAATCTCGGCCTCGTCGCGGATGCCCCCCAGGGCCAGGCGCACGAACTTGCGGCCCATGGCGCGGGCGATGCTCAAGCCCAGCGAGGTCTTGCCGACGCCCGGCGGGCCGACGAAGCAGAGGATCACGCCTTCTCGATCGCGCCGGATCTGGTCCGCCTCGGGGATTTCATCCTGCGCCTCGTCCTTGCGCTCCAGCTTGAGTTTGCGCACGGCCAGGTATTCCAGGATGCGGTCCTTGATGTCGTCCAGTCCGTAGTGGTCCTCGTCCAGCACCTGGCGCGCGTGGCTGATATCCAGATTGTCGTCGGTGCGCTGCTGCCAGGGCAAGCTGACCATCCAGTCCAGGTAGGTCTTGATGACGCTGTACTCGGCGGCCTGAATCGGCATCTTGCGCATGCGGTCCAGCTCGCGCATGGCCTCCTTCTGGGCCTCCTCCGGCATGCCGGCCGCGTTGATGCGCTCCTCCATCTCCGTGATCTCGGCCTCTTGCTCGTCTCCCTCGCCCAGTTCCTTCTGGATGGCCTTGAGTTGCTCGCGCAGATAGAAATCGCGCTGCATCTTCTCCATCTCGCCCACGGCCTCAGACTGGATCTTGCGGCCCAACTCCAGCACTTCCAGTTCCTTGGCCAGCAGGGTGCTCAGTTTGCGCAGCTTCTCGCTGACGCTGTCAATCTCCAGCAATTCCTGGGCAGCGTCGATCTCCAGGCGCAAGCTGGAGGCGATCAGGTAGACTAACTGGCGCGCATCCTCGACGTTGATCGCGGCCATCTCCAGTTCTTCGGGCAGGTGCGGCACCAGATTGATGAGCTGGCGGAATTGCTCCTGGGCGTTGCGCGTCAACGCCTGCAACTCCACCGTGTCCTCCAGCACATCGGGCACCTCGATCACATCGGCCCGCAGGTAGGGCTGCATCTGGGTGTATTCCTCGACCTTGATGCGCTCCAGGCCCTGAATGATCAGACGCACGGTGCCATCGGGCGCACGCAACATACGATGCACCACGGCCAGCGTGCCGATCTCAAAGATCTCGTCAGGATCGGGCTCGTCGTTTTCGGGATTTTTGCTGGTAAACAGACCGATGATGCGCGGCTCAGCCTCCGCCAGCGCCTCGTCGATCAGACGCACCGAGCGCGGCTGCCCCACGGTCAGCGGCAGCCACATCATGGGATAGACGACCACACCTCGCAACGGCAGGATCGGCAAATCCTGGGTGCGCGAGTCCAGGTCGCGCATCTCGTCCGCCCCATCCTCGTCAAAGCGCGCGCGCGCAGATGATTCTTCTTTACTCCGACTTTTGCCAAATAGTGACACGTTCTGTCTCCGTTCTGTTTTCAATGCCTGTTACAGCCCGCTATTCGCGACACGAAATCGGGAAGGCATCATCATTCGAATAGTGCTGGTCGCATTATACCACAACCGCTGGCAGTCAAGGGCAACCTCCATCCCGCTGCGCCAAGTCTAACGCAAGTCTAACACGAACACAAACTTGATGATGCCGCCCGCTTGGCGTACAATGTCCCTATGAGCGAACCCTTCAACCTCTCCACTTTTCTCGATGATCTTGCCTCCGGCGAACCGACCCCCGGCGGCGGCAGCGCGGCCGCGCTGGCCGGCGCGTTGGGCGCAGCCCTGGCTGCGATGGTCGCCAATCTGACCGTGGGCCGCAAACGTTATGTCGATGTAGAGGCCCCAATGCAGGCCGTGCTGAGCGAGGCCGAAGCGCTGCGCGGCCGGCTGACCGCTCTGGTCGTCGAGGACGCCCAGGCCTATGAGCAGGTGCGCGCCGCCTATCGCCTGCCCAAGGAGAGCGCTGACGACCTGGCCGCGAGCAATGCCGCCATTCAGGCCGCCATGC
>JAAEKA010000411.1 GCA_014155705.1 Anaerolineae bacterium clx_CAG2
GAAACGCGAACAGCTGCACCATCAAGGATCCACGGCCGATCTGCCTGAGCATAGAAGATGTCACCGCTTCCCTTGATTCTGTCAATCACTCGTCGATTTGCTCCCACCCGAATTGCTTGTGATGACGACTATTTCTTTGGATGCCTTCACTCGCGGCCCCACGAGGTCTGGAGTCTGAACACGTCTCCTCGACATGGAGTTGGAAACGATCCAACATACAACGCCGAGTCCTGCTTTCTAACGTTTCCCTTCCCCTGGCTCCCAGGGCGCGAACCGGCCGGCGATCCCCGCGTCGAGGCCATTGCTCAGGCTGCGCGTGAGTTGGTCGGGAAGCGGGATGCGTGGCTCAACCCACCGGGCCTGAGTGAAGCCGAACTCAAGAAGCGCACACTGACCAACCTCTACAACCAGCGGCCGACCTGGCTCGATCTGGCGCACAGGAAGCTGGATGCGGTGGTCTGCGATGCCTACGGCTGGCCGCATGATCTCAGTGATGAGGAGATGCTGGAGCGGTTGTTGGCGTTGAATTTGGAGAGGGCAGCAAAGTGGATAGACGTTTCCTGACAACGGTGGCATCAAACCTTGTGGACGGAGAGTACCATGAGAAGAATTGTGTTCTTGATGGCTATCGCGACTATGTTTTCAGGTTGCGGCGGTCAGCAACAGCCAGCCGCGCCTGATCCTCTGATTGTTTCCCAGGCGGTACAGACGGCTGTCGCAAGCATACCCACGTCCCAACCTGTCGAAGTAACGCGCGTTGTGGAAGTGACACGGGAAGTGCCCGTTGACGCAATAGCGGTTGTTGGTGTATAGCCTTCAGGAAACCAGACGCTGGAGGTAGCCATGACGACCGCACGGATTAACT
>JAAEKA010000412.1 GCA_014155705.1 Anaerolineae bacterium clx_CAG2
GTGATGGTCTGCCTGACGGCGTCGAAGCGCGCCCGCATTTCGTCCTCGATCGCCTGGTCGCGCGCCGCGCCGCCGTCGACGCGGCCCTGGACCGCCTGGTTGAACTGGATCAAATCGATGCCAGTAACAAAGGCCTCCAGCGTGTTGGCGACGAAGTTGTTGAGCGCCTGGTGCCCGGCCTCGGCTGCATGGTCCGCGACGTTGTCTTCCTCCAGCAACACGGCGGCAAATCCAACTGCGCCCGGCACTTCAGTTGTGTTGCCCTGGGCGTCGGTAAGCTTGATCGGCTTCAGCGTCGTCTCCCACGTCCCGACATTGGCCGGAATCTTGATCTTGGCGCCCGGTCCGACGCCGTTGGCGCCCAGGCAGCCGTGGCTGCCCTGGCTGAAGAAGAAGTCAGGCGTCCAACTGAAGCGAGTAAGCATCTGCTTCATGGTGGAGCCATCGAACTTGAAACCAATGACCCACAGGTACGGTTCAGAATCGCCTTCGTCAGCTCCGTGATAGCAGAAAAGGCGCCACAGTTTTACTCTGATCGGTATCTCATCCATTGTTCGTCTCCCAAACATCTCTGGCATGTCAGTCCACTCAGGGCTGATGACCGAATCAAGCTGGCGAGTCGTTCGTCACTGCCACGGACCGCGTGACTCCCTGATCACGCGGTCCGTCGGCCGGTGCGATAGTCTCTATAGAAGCTTGAACGTAAGTTTCGCCGGATTTCGTCCCTCAACGCCGAATCGTTGATGGATCCGCATCTGGGATTATGGGGCGCGGCCCGACGCGCTGGCTGCCGATCGTGTTGCGACAGTAGTGACGGCTTGTTCATGCTGCGTCAGGACTGACGGTCCTTCAGCAGACCGTCAGTCCTGGACCAGGCGAAACCATAAGAAGCACTTGCATTTTCAGCGCTTTTCGGCGATAATAGCTACGTCACCTGGATCCTTGACCGGACCGGGATGGCTTGTGCAGCACTTATCTCAGGCAACCGATGGTCGTTTGCCCGAAGCGCAATACTCAGAAGGTCGTTTCGGACTCTACCCCTGAAAGGAGGGTACCGTGTCAACTACCAACCCCACCCCTGCGCCCGCGTCTACGGCGCGCAAAAAAGTCACCACCCGCACCTTCCGCCAGAAGAAGCTGCGCGGCGAGCCGATCACCATGCTCACCGCGTATGACTTTATGACTGCCCGCGCCGTGGACCAGGCCGGCGTC
>JAAEKA010000413.1 GCA_014155705.1 Anaerolineae bacterium clx_CAG2
ACCTCGCCACTATCCGTTCCCACTTTCCCGCCCTGGCCATGCAGGTCCACGACCGGCCGGCCGTCTTCCTGGACAACCCCGGCGGCACGCAGGTCCCGCAGGCCGTGATCGACGCCATGACCGATTATCTGATCCATGCCAACGCCAACCGTGGCGGGGCCTTTGCGACGGCTGAGCGCAGCGACGCGATTCTGGACGACGCGCACGCGGCTATGGCCGATCTGCTGGGCGCGGCCTCGCCTGACGAGATCGTCTTCGGCCCCAACATGACCACCCTGACGTTCGCTGTCAGCCGCGCGCTGGGCCGCGCGATCGGCCCGGGCGACGAGATCGTGCTGACGCGCATGGACCACGACGCCAACATCACTCCCTGGGTCATGCTGGCCGAGGACCGCGGCGCGACCGTGCGCTGGGCCGACTTCGACGTGGAGGATTACACCCTGGACATGGCCGGGCTGCGCAACCTGCTCAATGAACGCACCAGGATCGTAGCCGTGGGCTACGCCTCCAACGCCACCGGCACGGTACACGACATCGCAACGATCACCCGCTGGGCGCACGAGGTGGGCGCGTGGGTGTTTGTGGACGCGGTGCAGTACGCGCCCCATGGCCCGGTGGACGTGCAGGCGCTGGGCTGCGACCTGCTGGCGTGCAGCGCTTACAAGTTCTTCGGCCCTCATGTCGGCGTGCTTTACGGCCGCTACGATCTGTTGGATCAACTGCGGGCCTACAAGGTGCGGCCGGCCAAGAACAAACCGCCCCACAAGTTCGAAACCGGCACGCAAAACCATGAGGGCATCGCCGGTACGCTGGCCGCGGTGGAATATCTGGCCGGTCTGAGCGGGTTGGATCGCAGCGCTACCCGG
>JAAEKA010000414.1 GCA_014155705.1 Anaerolineae bacterium clx_CAG2
GCTGACGATGGGCTTGTAGAGGGTGTGTAGCGTGCCGGCCAGCGCAGCCGTGATACTGGCCATGACCAGCGCTGCCAGCTTGAAGTAGAAAGTGTTGAAGCCGATGCTCAACGCACGATTTTCGTTTTCGCGTGAGGCGATGCAGACGCGACCGGTGGGCGAGTCGACGAAGCGTTTGTAGATCAGATAGACCAGCACGGCGAAGAACAGAGCGAGGTAGTAAAAGCGCAGACGGTCGTCCACCGGGCTGAGGCCGGTTGGCCGCGGCACGCCTTGTAGCCCCACGTCGGCGCCGGTGTAAGCGTTCAGCTCCTGCGATTTGACCAGAATGTCGAAGACCGCTGCAATGCCCAGCGTCACCAGCGCGAAGGTGATACCCTTGACGCGCGGCAGGACAATGGCAAACAGCAGCGCCTGAAGCACGCCCAGCACGACGATTCCTATCAACACTTGCCACAGCGGCCAGCCAAGGCTCTTGAGCAGAATGCCGGCCATGTAGGCGCCAAAGGCGAAGAACATGCCGTGACCGAAGGAGAGCAAGCCGGTGATGCCCAGCACTAAGTCGTAGCTGAGGGCGAACACCGCCAGGATGAAGATTTCGATCATCAGCCCTTGCAGGAACTTGGCATCGCCAGCCTCGTTGGCCAACAGACTGGGGATTGACTGGCCGTTGAGCAGCGCCAACACAAAGGGCAGCGCGGTCAGCGCACCCACCACCAGCAGGAAACTCAGGTTGCGTTTGAAGAATGAACCTTGCGGGGCCATGCATGCTCCTCTGGGTTGGTAGATTGGTGAATTGGTAGATGGGTAGATTGGTCACGACTCGTCCGGTTTACCAATCTACCCATCTACTCCTTACGTCCAAACAACCCCTGCGGCAGCG
>JAAEKA010000415.1 GCA_014155705.1 Anaerolineae bacterium clx_CAG2
TCCATACGCTGCAGCACGATCTTGGGCAGGACGATGGTTATCTTTTGCGTTTCGCTTCTAGCTGTCTTGATCGCCATACCAGATACCTCCAACTATCCGTCCAAAGTGTACCACCTCCAATCCGTCGATAGTGACGTTGTCTGCTCCATTCAGGGCCAGCAGCGACTGGTCCGGGAGGTTGCCGCTAATCGTGCGGACGCCCACCGGAACAATCAGCACCGATGTGTAGGAAGCGCTGCCGCTGCCGCTGGCGTTCAGCACGGCCGGCGCCGTCTCGGTGGTGTCACCAATGACATCAAGTTGAACGGCGCCGGTCAGAGTCCCCGCGTTGATAGCGTCGAAGGCAGCCTTGAGGGTCGCGTAATCCCCACCGCCGCCGACGGTGCTGGTGGATTATGTGCTCGGCGCGTGCCTGATGGTGCGGCGTGAGGTTCTTGACCAGGTAGGCCCACTGGACGAAGACTTCTTCATGTTCCTGGAGGAGACAGACTGGTGCTATCGAATCAAG
>JAAEKA010000416.1 GCA_014155705.1 Anaerolineae bacterium clx_CAG2
AGCACATCGCCGTCAGTCAGATCCTGATCTTTGGCATCACCAATATCGACGACCTGTTTGTCGGTCGCATGTTGGGCCAGGCAGCGCTGGGGCAGTACGGACTGGCCTACAAGATTTCGAACACGCCCGCCACCAACATCGCGCGGCTGGTCAACCGGGTCACGTTTCCGGCCTTCAGCATCCTGCAGACCGATGTGGCCCGCATGCGCAACGCCTTTTTTCGTCAGGTGCGCCTGGTGGCTGCGCTGGCCATGCCCATCGGCGTTGCCACCGTGATCTTCGCCCACGATTTTGTCTATGCGGTGCTCAACGAAAGTTGGGCGCCGGCCATCGTGCCCATGCAGATCCTGGCCATCTACGGCGTGATCCGCGCGGTGGCCTCCAACATGGGCGTCATCTTTCAGGCCGGCGGCAAGCCGCAGTGGCTGGCCGGCATTGCCACCTGGCGGCTCCTTACCATGGCCGTGCTGCTCTACCCGTTTATCCGGTGGGGCGGGCTGGTCGGCGTGTCGCTGTTGTCGGCCGGTGTGGCTGTAGTCGATTTTGTGCGTGCAGCCTATCTTGTGAACAAGAGTTTGCAGGCGCGCATGGTCGCCTATGCACGCAGCACCGGGCCGATGCTGATCTATGCCCTGCTGGCCGGCGGGCTGGGCTATCTCCTCAACCAGGGCCTGCTGGCGCTGGGGCTGTGGGATGTGGCCGCGCTGTTGGCCGGCGGCGCGCTGTTGGTGTGCGTCTACGGACTGCTGACCTGGTGGCGCGATGATGAACTGCGCCAGGAAATGGACAAAGCGCTGGCCGGGCTGCGCCGCCGGGCGCGCCGGCTATAGGACTCAATCGTCACACAATCCGCCGGATTGTGTGTGAGACGCAATCCAGCCCGG
>JAAEKA010000417.1 GCA_014155705.1 Anaerolineae bacterium clx_CAG2
GCGAGCCGGCCGTCAAGACACTGGTGCCGAGCTTGAGGACAAGGCGGCGACAGGTAAATAGGCTCTTGGGAATTGGCATAGCGTTGGTCAGGCGCTGGTGAACAGCGGCAGGTAAGCCCGCTGGTATGGACGAAACGAGCCCGTTCCTCCGCCGGCATCAGGCGCCGCTGCGTCAGGTACAAGCTGTAGAAGTAGTCGCTTGCATCGCGATGATCTGGTGGTGTTATAGGTGCGACGAAACCGTGCTTTTCGTCGCGTTCTTCACCTTCGAGGCTGGCGCCGCTTGAGACAGACTGCGGCCGCCGGTCGGTCAGAAACCGGGTTTTTCTTGTGCGGGCATGGTTCATGTCTTCGCAACCACCTTTCATGGCGCCATGACTTTGGTCTGCGAGACAAAAACCCGGTTTCTAATGCCATGCCTGAGCAGTTACTGGCAGGCAAAACGGGGGTGAGGTTCAAGGTTTTGCATTGGTCTGCCGGGTAGTTGGTTTGAAGCGTGCCTTGCCTACAGGCATGTGGCGCCAGGGATGATTGGCCGGCGGACGCCACGGCTGTCTGGGTTGAGTGGGGGTATCAGATGTTGGGGATTGAGTAGGGAGTGGTCGGTTGATGTGAGCAGTGACGACCGGTGCTGGTGGCGGCACAAGGAGGGCAGGGTCCAAGGGATGGAGTGCAGCCGCCTCGACAGATGCACTTGAATTGGCGACATGACGGCGTTGGCGACGTGCGTTGCGCCGCTGGTGCTCTTGACGGCGCAATGTCTGGACGATCTGCGGCCAGGCTTCATCCCAACGGTCATTGCAGACGATGTTGCGCAGCGCCACCATGGGATCGACATGGCAGCGAGCCCAGTGCATGCCGCTGCCCTTCAAGCGCGCCTCGACGACCAGTTTGTTGGCACTCTCGGTGGCGCCGTCGCCAATCGGCCAACCTGCTGCCAGGAAAGCCGGATTGTTCATGTGAGTTTTGCGCTTCTCCATCGACAGAAGCGGCAATAGTTGCGATAGAGCATGGGAACGAAGCGCACAGGGTCCTTGGAAACACTCTGTTGTCCATAGTGGACGATCTCGGCGTCCGGCGCCCAGAAAATGCGCCATCCAT
>JAAEKA010000418.1 GCA_014155705.1 Anaerolineae bacterium clx_CAG2
GGGCCACGTGGACCTGGGCAGCAGACGGGTCTACGCCACTCGCTTTGGACCTGACACCCACGTGGGCCAGGTCGATGTGGACGGCAGGATGCGCCTCCACCAAGCGCTGGCCGCCGACGACTACGTCGCCAGGGTCGACGAGTTCCGCAGCTACGCGCACGCGGCCGGCGCGCTGCTGTTGCTGGTGATGCCAGCCCTGGAGGTGGAGCCTCCCAGCGAGCCGTCAGAGGAGGCGCCGATGACCTGATCCAGCCACCGAGAGAGTCTTCGCAAGTCTGCAACCGAGCCGGACGTCACCGTGCGCCTGCCAAGCAACACGTCAAGATCAAACCATCTATGATTAAAGGAGATAGCATCATGTCAACAACCGGAGTCCTACAATCACCTGCGCTACGGCGATCCGTCGCCCTGGCGCTGGTGCTCGTCCTGCTTCTGTCCGCGTTGCCGCTGGCGGCATTCGCTCAGGACAACGGCGGCGCCATCGGTCCCTACATCGTCACGCTGGAGCCCGGCGAGACCACCGAGATCAACGTGCACGGGTTCTGCCTGAACTACGGCCTGCCCTTCCCCGGCGACGTTTTGCAGCCAAGTGAACTGGCCTCGGACCCACTGCGCAACGCTGCGATCTACAGCCTGGCCAACGGCTACATCGACTCCAACGCCTTCGACGTCGAGAAGGCCATCTGGTATCTGTCCGACGGCACCCGGCTCGACGGGCAGGACTACACCCTGGCCGACGAGATCATCGCCTATGCTAACAGCGGCGTGCAGCCGGCCGATGTGGTGGACGGCGTGCCGCACATGGTCGAGCTGGTGACGGCTGGCAGCCTGGAGGCCAGCGTCAGCGGCTTCGTCAACATCGCCCCGGAGCAAG
>JAAEKA010000419.1 GCA_014155705.1 Anaerolineae bacterium clx_CAG2
GATTGTGATGGGGCTGGAAGTGCTGTTTGGATTTGACGCTCCCCGCGTTAGCGAAGTGCGCAAAAGCCCCTTTTATTGGCGCTGGCTGGGGATGTTGCCAACCGGTCGCCGCAATCGCCTGATCGAGAATCTACGGACGCAGCAGATCATCAGCACAATTCAGAGCTATGCCATCGACATCTTCATTGGATTCACCCCTCTGAAAGGTTTCCGGCGCAGCATGCAACGGATGATCTATCGCGTGCGGCCGCGACTGATCGAGGACAACCCCGCTGTGAAGCTGCGGTTGATGCTGCAAGAGCTGGGCCCCACCTTCGTCAAATTCGGGCAGATGGCCGCCAGCCGCATCGAAATCCTGCCGGAGGCCTGGCGCAGCGAACTGGAGCAACTGCAGGATGACGTCAAACCCTTTCTCTACAGCGAGGTCGATCAGATTATCCGGCGGGAATTGGGCAAGCCGGCCGGGGAGGCCTTCGCCTCATTTGACCCACAGCCGCTGGCGGCAGCTTCGACTGCGCAGGTTCATGCCGCCACACTCCTCAGCGGCGAGAGCGTCGTTGTCAAAGTTCGCCGCCCCGACATCGAAGTCACCGTCAAAGGCGACCTCAACGTCATACAGGATGTGCTGAAGCTTGTTGAGCGGCGCGCGTCGTGGAGCCGCCGCTTCGGATTGAGCGCATTGTTTCAAGAGTTCGCCGAGAACGTCTTGATCGAACTGGACTATACTAACGAGTCGTATAATGCCCACCTCCTGCGACATAGCATGCAGAAGTTTCCCTTCGTCCATGTTCCGCTGATCTATGACTCGTACAGCACAACCAAGGTGTTGACGCAGGAGCGAGTCGAGGGGGTGAAGATCTCCGACAGCGCCGCGCTGGACAGCACGGGTCTCAATCGTGAGGAATTGGGGGTCAACTTCTTTCGCGCGCTTCTGCAGCAGGTGCTCTTCGATGGCTTCTTCCACGCCGATCCGCACCCCGGCAATGTCTGGGTCAACGTCCGGACTGGTCGCATCATCTTCCTCGATATGGGCTTGATGGGCCGGTTGGCCCTGGAGGACCGGTTTGCTTTGGGGGAACTCATCTGGGCATTGCGGGAC
>JAAEKA010000042.1 GCA_014155705.1 Anaerolineae bacterium clx_CAG2
GGATCTCGTGCGGCCCTTGGACGGCGACGGCCGCCATCGGCCGGCCTTCAGCCAGGTCTACCACCGCGCGGGCCGTTGCGTCGATGGGCCGCTCCAGCCGGCGGGCCAGCAGCAGTCCAATTGCTACGCCCAGGACGATCTCCAGCAGCAGCGCGGCAATCATGATCTGGCGCAACCGGCCGACCAGTGAGTTCAACCCCGTCAGCGTTTTGATCACACCTACTACCCCCACCACCCGGCCCGAGGCATCGATGACCGGCGCCAGCACCTCGACCCCCTGTCCGTCCAGGCCGTAGCTGACCAGGATGCTGGTCTCCCCCTGGAGCGCTGTATCGATGCCGGCCGGCCGCAAGAACTGGCTGCCACGGTCGCCTTCCGTGCCCGCTGCAGCCAGAGCCTGGCCATCAGACGACAACAGCAGCACGCGGCCATCCAGCGAGACGGCCAGGCTGGCGACGAACGACTGGGCCAGCTCTGGGTTATCCAGAACCTCCAACTGACGGCGGACAGCCTGTGCCAGCAGCGTGGCCTGTTCGGTCGCGCGCTGCGTGAGGCCGGTCAGCAGCACCTGGGTTTCGATCAAGACCAGCAACGCGAGGGTAAGGAGCGGCAGGACGATGAGCAGGGGCAGGATATGGCTGAGGACGAGCTGGCCGCGCAGTGTTCGCATGGCAGCCTACTCCTGGGACGCCAGCTTATAGCCGACGCCGCGCACGTTGAGGATGCGAGTGGGATGGTTGGGATCGGCTTCGATCTTCTCGCGCAGCCAGCGCACGTGAACATAGACCACCTGCGACTCGCCGCTGTATTCGGCCCCCCAGACACGCGCCAACAGGTCGTCGATAGAGAGCACCTTGCCCGCCTCCAGCGCCAGCGCGTGCAGCAGACCGAACTCGCGCGCCGTCAATTCCACCGGCCGGCCGGCGACGGATACCGTATGCGCGTCGGGGTCGATGGCCAGGTCCCCCACCACCAGCGCACTGGATTCTGTGAAACTGATTGGCAGAGCTGCGCCGCGGCGCAATACCGCCTTGACCCGCGCCAGCAACACGTCCGGATTGAAGGGCTTGGTGATGTAGTCGTCGGCGCCCAGCTCCAGACCCAAAATCGTGTCCAGCTCGCGGCGGCGAGCCGACACAAAGATTACCGGGGTTGCAGCCTGCTGCTTGAACTGGCGTAGCGCCTCCAGCCCGTCCATACCGGGCAGGCCGATGTCCAGCAGGATCAGGTCGGGCGGATCACGCCGCGCCAAGGCCAGTGCGTCCTCGGCGCAGCCGGCTGTGCTGGTACGATAGCCGGCCTGCTCGAGCTGCAGACCGGTGCTGCGCCGCATCAGGGCGTCGTCGTCAACCAGGAGAATGTGTTGGGCCATGATGCGCTGGATTCTACCACCAATCATCCAAACTCAAAATGACGACGTTTGACCAGCGCCAACAAGCCCAGCGTGAACCACGCGCCCAGAGACAGCAGCGCCAGTTCGTCGACGGTCAGCCAGCGACGTGCGGCTGCGGCCATGGCGGCCAGAAGACCGGCCGATGGGCGGCTCTTCGGTCCCAGCGTCTCCTGGGCCAGGGCGAGGTTGGCGCGAATGTCGGTATCGCGCGGGGCCAGGGCAGCCGCCTGCTCGTAAGCTGCCAGAGCTCGGCTTGCGTCGCCTTGCAGGAAGTAAGCGTTGCCCAGGTTGTAGTGCAGGACGGCGTTGCGCGGGTTTTGCGCAATCAACTGCTCGTACATCTGCGCGGCTTCGCTGAAATGGCCGGCGTTGACCAACTGATTGGCCGCCAGCAGAGCCTGGGCATTGGTATGCGTCGTGCTGGATGACGATTGAACGGTGAAGACCAGCCCGGCCAGCAGGGCCAGGCCAAGCAGGGTGATGGCAAAGACGGATCGTTTCATACAAACCTCTCACAGGCGCTGATGTTAGAACTGCTGATCGAGAGCCTTGATCAATTGCTGGGTATCGGCCAGCAGATCGCTGCTACTAGCGGCATAACCCGCCGGCGCATAGCGACCTGCCTCGCATTGGACCAGCAATGCTTGCACGCGGGCCGCCAGGTCTGGCGAGACGTTGTGAACCAGCAGCAGGTCGGCCAGGGAGCGCCGGGTCAGCCCCGTCACTGGCCGCTGTAGCCTGGCGCCGATGTACTCGGTCAGGATATGGCTGGCAGCTTCGCCGGCGATCTCGGGATGCTTCCCGGCCTCACGCAGCGCCCGGTTGGCCTGTTGGATAGCCCGCTCGCTGCGCAGGGTAGCTGCGTTGGCTGCGCTCAACCGCTGCCGCCGCTGCCAGGCAGACTGGCCAGCAACCAACATCACTGGTATGGCCCAGAGCGCCCAGAAGGCAGGCTGTTCGGTCAATGGCGCGTCAGCGACAAAGCCCTGCGCCGCGGCAGAGTCCTTGATGGGCCGGAGATCGGGTTGAGCCGCAGCGGCGCTGGTCGTTGCCGGCGCTGGCTCGGCCTGCGGTTGGCTAGCCTGTACGCTGCCGTCCGGCGCCACAGCCACGGTCATCGGTTCCGTGTTGATGGTCCGATATTGGCCGGCGGTTGGATCGAAATAGCTAAATTCAGCGGACGGCAGGTTCAACTGGCCAGGCTGCGTGGGTACCAGCATGCGCTCGATGCGACGCACACCGCCCCACAGGCCGTTCTGAATCTGGATGTCAGTTGTTGACTTACTGTCGAACGCGCGCCAGGCAGCGTCGTCAGCCCAAGCGGGGTCAGGCGCCTGCTCGATATTGCCGGCGCCGGAGATGACCACGCGCTGGGTGATGGCGTCGCCCACCTGGGCCTCAGCCTTGTCCACAGCGGACTCCATGACAAACTGGCCGACGGCGCCCTGGAAGCTGGCTGGCGCGCCGGAGGGCAGCGGCTGGACGTCCAGCGTCAGCGGCTGACTGGCAACCTCGATGCCCTGCGCGCCCAGAAAGTTGCCGGGCAGGGCCAGCCGGGCCGGATCGATGACGACCTGGCCCGCTACGGTGGGAAAGAGCACGTGTTGCAGCTCGGTGACCAGGTAGTTGCGACCGCCGGCCTCAGTGCTGTAGTTCGTCTGGTCAGGCAGCGCCTTGCTCCACGCGCCGCTGAAGGCTGGCGCCTGGTACTCGATGGCGCCGAAGGGGTCCATGGCCCGATAGAAACGCAGCGTGTAGAGCACCTGTTCGCCCTGATAGGGGGCAGTCTTGTCGACCGACGCCACGGCGTAGTAATCCTGGCCCTGTAAGGCGGTAGGCGCAGGGATCTCCTGCCATGAGGAGGCCGGACTGACCGGCAACTGCCCCAGGCCAGATTGCGATCCAGGGCCGGAACCCTGTTGCAGCACCTGGTCCAGCAGGCTAAACAGGTCGAACGGATCAGGGCTGCCCTGCAACAGGGATGGCAAGGCGCTGGAAGCCGGCGGCCTCTGCGGCGCGGTCGCAGCGCCCTGGGTCACGCTGACCACGATGGGTGCGGTGTTGCCCACTACCTGGCCTGCTACGACGATCTGGAAGGCCGGGATGGTCAAATCGCCGGTGCGCAGCGGCTGCAAGCGGTACTGGGTGACCGTCTGGGTCGTGGTGTTGCCGTTGACCGTGCGCATCTGCACGCCGCTGCTGGTTCCCAAGACCTGGAAGTCGTTCAGCGGCGGCAGGGCGGGCTGGCCGCTGGCGCCCTCGACGGCGATGCTGAGGGTCAGGGTGTCGCCGATGCCGATGGTGTTGCGGTCGACGCTGGCCGAAGCTGCGGGGACCTGGGCCGAGGCTGGCAGCGCTGCGATGGCCAGCACGAGCAGGCTGGCAGCGACAACCACCGCGCGGCGCAAGGCGCGGCCACGGGAAATCTGGTGAATGACTGTTTCAACGAGCGATTTCATGACGCTATGCTCCACGGATTGCGCTGGCTCCGCAATTACTGCTGGACCCACACGCGCGGCAACTGGATGCTGGCCAGATTGGGCTTTGGCAAGGCGCCCAGCCAGGCGTCGCCGCGGCCGGCGATGTCTTTGACCACACCGGCGCCAGTGGTTGCCGCTTGACCGGCTGCTGCCAGGACGTTCTGAAATGCGTCGCTTGCGCTGTCAGCGGCCCGGCCCGCAGTCGCCGCTGCGGTCTCGGTCACTCCTGACGGCAGCTCGAGCCGCGCGCTGTCATCCAGCGCCACGCCGGCCCACGGAATAGACAGGGCCGCCTGCGTTTCGACGAACGCGCCGTTTGAGCCCTTCTGGAACGGGACGAAGGCCGTGAGCTGTACGCTGCTGTCGAGCACGGTGTCGGGCGCGATGCTGGAGCGGACCACGCCGTCTAGCAGCATGCCTTCGGCGCTGAGCGTGAGCAACCCTTCCACGGCCAGCGGCCGGGCCTCGACGCCCAGCCAACGGCCCACTGCGCCGGACTCGATGCCCCACGCGCCGCCCAGCTTGAGCGATTCCTCGGCGTTCTTGCCCGCCAAGCCGGAGATCGTGACTTGCGTGCGCTGTCGCAGAGGCAGCGCGTCAGGAATCAAGGCTGACTGCTGAGCCAGTTCCTGTAACGGCCCGGCCAGCAGCATATCGGCGCTGGTGTTGACGATGACGTTGCCGGCCAGGTAGACCAGCGGCTCCACAGTGTCGATGACCAACGTCAGAACCTGCCCGGCGGGAGCGGAGAGGTTGAGCGAATCGCCGGTGCTGGCGACCCTGCCGGCCACATCCATGCCCGAGGCGATGTTAAAGAAAAGGTACTGGCGTTCAGCGTCCAGCGGCGCGCCCAGGCGGCTCAGGTTGGCGCCGGTGTCCAGGCCTATCTCGGCCAGGGCCGGCTGCACCATGCGGACATCGCTGAGCACACCCAGGGTTGGGAAAGGCGTCTCGACCAGGCCGTGGAGCCGGGCGATGCGGTTGTCGTCGCCCATCTCCACGTCAAGCTGCGCCTTGGGCAGGGTGAGCTCGCCCACCGGCAGCGTTAGCCTCAGTTTATCGTCGATTTGTAGGTCGGCGCCGGCCGGCAATCCGCCGGGCCGGCCTTGCAGCGCCGACCAACCCAGCGTTGCGCCCAACTTGGCCAGCAGCGGCAGGCTGTCGGCCGGGGTCTCGATGGTACAGGCGCCATCGGCGCAGCGCACCGTTGCCGGCTGGGGCGCCGACGTTTCGGCGCGGACATCTCCGCCTGTGGCGCCCACTAGCAGCGTGGCAGAAAGGATTGCTGGGATGAGTTTCTGGATGAATGGCATGGTACGTTTCCTCATGAGTCGTTGGGTTCAGGACTGGCAGTCCTGGTCAATCCGTCAAGCTATTCTCGATGTGTGACGATGGCCTGTTGCAGAGCAGGACTGTCAGTCCTCTTGTATACGTCACCAATCCTGCACCGGCGCCCGGCCGAGCACCCGCAGGAACTGGCCCAGTCGGCTCTGCAGGGTATCGGACTTGCCGGCAATGGCGGCCAACAGTTGGCGGGCCTGGTCCTGGGTCATGCGTTGGCCGGGGGCAAGCTGCGATCCGTCCTGCGGCTCGCCGTCTTGCTCCTGCTCAGCCTGAGCCTGGCCGTCCTGGCCTTGCTGCTGATCCTGCTGATCCTGATCGCCCTGGGACTGATTCTGCTGATCTTGCTGATTGCCTTGGTTCTGCTGCTTGTCTTGGCCCTGGCCGTTCTGTTCTTGATCCTGGCTCTGCTGCTCGTCCTGGCCTTCACCGTCCTGCTGTTGATCCTGATCCTGCTGGCTCTGTTGATCTTGTTGATCCTGACCTTGTTGGTCCTGATTCTCTTGATTCTGCTGATCTTGTTGCTCTTGTTGATCCTGGTTCTGCTGCTCCTCCTGCTCTTGCTGTTCTTGTTGTTGCTTCTGCTGCAAGGCCAGCTCCAGGTTGACCTTGGCGTCCAGGTCGTCAGGGTTGCGCAGCAGCGCCTGGCGATAGGCCTCGATGGCCGCATCCCAGCCCTGCGTGTTGAAGGCCGAGTTGCCGGCGTTGAAGAAGTTGTTCTGCGCCAGGGCGTCGGACTGAGCGACCTGGGCCGCCGCTTGCAGGGCCTTGAGCGCTTCCTCGTACTGGCCCGCGCGGTAGAGCACGTTGGCCGCGTTGTAATAGGGCTCGGCCAGCTCCGGCGACCTGGCCTGCGCCTCACTATAGGCTTGCAGCGCCTCGTCGTAAGCTTGCTGCGCAAAGGCCTCGTTGCCGTCGGCGGTCAGCCGCGCCGCCGACGGGCTGCAGGCGGCCAACAGCAGCGCCAGCGCCGCCAACGCCATAACGATGAAAATCGGTTTTATGCTGATCATAGGGTCATTCATCTCGGTATGGTGGTGGAGCCGGGCGAACTTATCATGCGCGCCCAACGCCTCCGCGCCTTCATCCGCTTCGTGGTTTCGTGGTCCAGACACTTTGCCAGGGTCGCGTCTGCTTGACCGGCGTCCGCTCTCGAATTCGATCAGGGATCAGTTGGGCTACTACCAGCGCCAACAAGGCCAGGGCCAGGAAGATCTGGTAGCGCTCGATCATCCGCACGGCTTGGCGGCTCTGCACCTGGGCGCGCTGCAGACCATCGATCTCAGCCAGCAAGCTGGCCAACTCGCTGCCGTCAGCCGTGGCCCGGTAGTACTGGCCGCCGGCCGCTGCGGCGATGGCCTGCAGGGTCGCCTCGTCCATGCGCGAGATGGCCGGGTTGCCCTGCGCGTCCTGCTTGTAGCCGACGACGCGGCCGCTCTGGTCGGTCTCTGGCACCCGATCGCCCTCGGGGGTGCCGAAGCCGATGGCGTAGATCAACACGCCCTGCTCCGCCGCCTCTTTGGCCGCGGCCAATGGATCGCTTTCCACGTCCTCACCGTCGGTCATCACTACCAGCACCTTCTGGCTGGCCAGCTTGGGGTCGAAAGCCGCCGTGGCTGTGCGGATGGCGTCGCCGATCACCGTGCCGGGACGGGAGATCAGGCGGGGGCCGGCGTCGCGCAGATAGCTCAGCGCGGTGGTATAGTCCGAGGTCAGCGGCACCTGTACGAAGGCTGCGCCGGAGAAAGGAACGATGCCGATCTCGTCGCCCTTAAGCTGCGCTGTCAGATCGCGAATCTCCAGCTTGGCCCGGTCCAGCCGGCTGGGCTGGATGTCCTGCGCCAGCATGCTCTGCGATACGTCCAGGGCTACGATCACCTGCAGGCCCTCCTGGTCGACCTCCTGCACCTCGCTGCCCCATTGGGGCCGGGCGATGGCGACGAGGAGCATGGCCAGAGCGAAGAGGGTCAGCGCCGCCTGCCAGCGCCGGCCGCGCCCGTTGACCGCAGCGCTCAAGCGCTGGATCAGCGACGGATCGCCCAGGCGTGCCAACGCACGCCGGCGCTGCCGGCCGGACCACAGCAGAAACAACGCAGCCGCAGGGACCAACAGCAGCGCAAGTAGAAATTGTGGGTTGGCGAACGTCATGGCAGCCTCCGGAACACTGTTTGGCCCAACACCAATTCCAGCAGCAGGAAGAGCAGCGCCGGAACCATCAGCCAGCCGGCCAGCTCCTGGTATTGGTTGAAGACCTGCACCTCGACCTGCGACTTCTCCAGTTGGTCGATGGCGTCGTAGATGGCCCGCAGGTCGCGGGTGTCCTCGGCCCGGAAATAGCGGCCGCCTGTGATGTCGGCCACCTGGCGCAGGGTCTCTTCGTCGATCTCGCTCTCGCGATAGGCGATCTGCGTGCCGCCAAACATGCCCTGCACAGGCACCGGCACCTGGCCCGTCTTGGCCGCGCCGATGGTGTAGACCTTGACGCCCAGCGCCTTGGCCGCCTCGGCCGCGGTCAGCGGGTCGATCTCGCCCGCGTTGTGGACGCCGTCGGTGAGCAGGATCATGACCTTGCTTTTGGCGTCGCTGTTGACCAGCATGTTGGCCGCGTTGGCCATGCCCAGGCCGATCGCTGTGCCGTCGTCCAGGCTCAGGTCGGTGGCCAGCTCCACCTGCGCCAGCGAGCGGCCCAGCGCGTTGCGGTCCAGGGTCAGCGGGGCCTGGCTGAAGGCCTCGGCGGCGAACACTACCAGGCCGATCTTGTCGTAGGGCCGCTCGGCGATGAACTCGCCGATCACCTGCTTGGCGGCCTGCAGGCGGTTGTTGGGCTGAAAGTCCAGCGCCGCCATGCTGCCGGAGATGTCCAGCGCAAGGGCGATGTCCACGCCCTCGCCCTTGATCGTCTCCTGACCCTGCACGATCTGCGGCCGGGCCAGGGCGACGACGATGAGGGCGATGGCCAGCAGGCGCATGGCGGTCAGCACGGAACGGAAGGTCACCCGCCAGGAGCGGGGCAGGTCGCGCGCCAGGCTGGCGGCGGAATAGGTCAACGTGGCCGGCCGGGCGCTGCGGCGCTGACTGTTGCTCGAACGGCCTAACAGGCTGCGCGCGGCCAGCAGGGCCACGACCAGCAGCAGGCCCAGCAACAGCGGGCTGGCGAATTGAAAGCTGGAGGTCGCTGCAGCGGGCGTGGTCATGCGGCCACCTCCATCGTCGGCTGCTGGTGATCTGCCGTGCGCAGTTGCCGTCGCTTGGCCGGCGGCTGGCCAGCCGGCTCAGCCGCCGGTTCGGGCTTGGTCGCCTCGATGATTATGCGGCCATGCGCCAACAACTGGTGAGCGCCGGCAACGTCCGGCGTCCATTTGGAAAACTTGACCAGATCGCTCTCCTGCAAGAAGGCGAGGAGCAGCGCGCTCACTTCGGGCGCCATGTCGACACGGGCCAGGTCGGGGCGGATTTCGCCGGTGGTGCGCTCCAGGGCCGGCACGCCAAAGCGCCGCTCGACGTAAATACGCACGGTGTCGGAGACCAGCGTATAGTGCTCCTTGAAGCGGCCCTGCTCTGGCAGGCGCAGCCCTTCGACGATGCGGAGGCCGTCCAGCGCAACCTCGTGGGCGTGGCGGTTGTCTACCGCCAGCTTCCGACGGCGGCGCGCCTGCCACATCACGACGGCAATGAGGGCCACTGCCGCCAATCCGGCCGCAATCCATGGCCAAGCCGCAGGTATGGGCAGGGCAGCCTGCGACTTGATGTCGCGCAGCTCCGTGTCGCCTTCTTGCAGCACCGAAGCAATGCTCACCGCTGCCGGCGCGGCCAGCACTTTCTGCAGACCGCCCTGGCCATCGGTGACGCTCACTTCGAGCGCAGGGGTGCTAAAGGCGCCAGGCTGGAAAAGGCGCGCGTCGATCTGCAAGGTGGTGGTCGCCGTGCCGTCGGCGTTGTCGACGACCACGGCCGGCGACTGGGAGACGACCGCGAAGTCGCCCCAGGCGTCCGGCAGTGTGGGCAGGATCACCTGGTAGGCGGCCGGATGGGTCAGCGCCAGAGTCAATGGGATCGGGGCACCCACGGTGAGCTGGCCGTCCGGCGCGCTGAGCGTGGCCGTGACGGGACCATCCCCCTGCGCAGCGGCCGGCGCGATGGCCAGCAGCAGTAAGGCGATAAGCACAAGGGCTTGAAATGATGTCTTGAGCATGGTGTCGTTCCGTCGAAGAGGACTGACAGTCCTGGCCTGTTCCAGGGGTAAGTCCAAGCGTCGAATGCCAGTCTGTTTGACAACCAGGACTGTCAGTCCTAGCGGCACGCTAATGCCTGATCCGCCGGTAGCGTTCCTGGAAGAAGGCCATCAACGGCGTGACGTAGTCCTGGTTGGTGGCCACGTCGATACGGTCGACGCCAGCCTGGCGAAACGCCCGTATCGCGCCGGCCCGCTGGCCGTCCATGCGCTGCTGAAAGGCCGCGCGCCATGCCTTGTTGCCGGTGTCCACCCAGACGATCTCGCCGCTTTCCGGGTCTTCCATAGCCAGCAGGCCGACGTTGCCCAGCGTCCGCTCCAGCGGATCGTGCAGGTCCACGGCGATCAGGTCGTGACGCCGGTTGGTGACGGCCAGGGCCGTGCGGTAGCTGTCCGGGGTGGCCATGAAATCCGAGACCAGGAAGATGATGCCGCGGCGCTTCAGGATGTGGTTGACCGTGTCCAGGGCCAGTTTGATGTCGGTGCCGCGCTGCTGCGGCTCAAAGGCCAGCAGCTCGCGCAGCAGGCGCAGCACATGCTTGCGCCCCTTGCGCGGCGGGATATACAGCTCCACCTGGTCGGTGAAGATCAGCAGACCAACCCGGTCGTTGTTGGTGGTGGCCGCGAAACTCAGCACGGCAGTCAGTTCAGCCGCCAGATCGCGCTTGAAACGCTGCACGGAGCCGAAATTCTCCGAAGCGCTGGCGTCCACCACCAGGAGCACCGTCAGCTCACGCTCCTCGATGTAGCGTTTGACGTAGGGCTCGCCGGTGCGGGCGGTCACGTTCCAGTCGATAGTGCGGATTTCGTCGCCGGGCTGGTAAGGTCGCACCTCCTCGAACTCCATCCCGCGTCCCTTGAAAACCGAGTGGTACTCGCCGGCAAAGCTGTCGTTGACCAGCCGCTTGGTGCGGATTTCGATGTGGCGGATCTTGTGGATCAGATCGTTGGTTAGCATGGTAGATTAATAGATTGGGAAATTGGTCGATTGGTCGGGTCGTGACGTCGTGGACGATTGAAGGGCCTTAGGCGACGATGAGCCTGACTGGCTGCGCGCGCCGACCAATGTACCAATCTACTTACGGCACCGGCGTATAATCTAAAATTCGCCGCACGATATGATCGCTGCTGATGTTCTCGGCCTCAGCCTCGTAGGTGGTGATGATGCGGTGGCGCAGAACGTCGGGGGCGATGGCCTTGATGTCCTCGGGCGTCACGAAGCCGCGGCCGTGCAGGAAGGCATGGGCGCGAGCGGCCAGGATCAGATTGATGCTGGCGCGCGGCGAAGCGCCGAACTGGATCAGATTGTTGAGGTCGGCCAGTCCGTTGTTGCCCGGCTGGCGGGTGCGAATTACCAGATCCAGCACGTAGTCCTTGATCTTCTCGTCCACATAGACCTGTTTGACGGCCTGACGAGCGCGCAGGATGTCGGCCGGCGTCACCACGGGCGTGACAACGGGCAGGGCTGCGCCGGTCATGCGCTCCATGATCAGGCGCTCTTCGGAGCGGTTGGGGTAATCCACGCGCGCCTTGAGCATAAAGCGGTCGACCTGGGCCTCAGGCAGCGGGTAAGTGCCCTCCTGCTCGATGGGGTTCATCGTGGCCATGACCAGGAACAAGTCGTCCATGCGGTAGGTGGTGTCGCCGATGGTTACCTGGCGCTCCTGCATGGCCTCCAACAGCGCGCTCTGCACCTTGGCCGGCGCGCGGTTGATCTCGTCAGCCAGCACCAGGTGGGCGAAAACCGGGCCCTGGTGCACCGTGAATTCGTGGGTGCGCGGGTTGTAGATCTGCGTGCCCACCAGGTCGGCCGGCAGCAGGTCGGGCGTGAACTGGATGCGGGAGAAGTCGGCCTGGATGGCCTGCGCCACGGTCTTGATCAGCAGCGTCTTGGCCAGGCCGGGCACGCCCTCCAGCAGCACGTGGCCGTCGGCCAGCAGGGCGATCAGCACCCGCTCGACCAGGGCCTCCTGGCCCACCATAACTTTGTTGATCTCGCCCAGCAGCGCGGGAATAAAGGCCGCCTCCTGCTGGATAGTGCTGTTCAGCGCGTGCATGGCGCTGCCGCTGAGGCCATTGCTGCCATTGCCGTTGACCGGGCGTATCGCCGTGTTGACCGGACGGGTCATCATCATATCCATTGTCATATCTCCTGTCGGGCAGTAAGTAACCTGATGAGTGCTCTGGCGCAGCGACTGCGCCCAACGGTTTACGCCGTTTGACTGATAGTTTAGCAGGCAGTGGGTCGTTTTGGCCTTAAGACTGGCTGGTGTTTGTCTTAAGGGAGTCTTAAGCGGGCGCGTGCAAGCCGTGGCCGCCAGACCTTCGAGGTTTTCGGAAACCTCGAAGGTCTTCGAGACGGGAACATCGCCCACAGATGTTAATTAGACCGGTCGTTATAATTCTTGTCATGGCAAGAACTACTGCAAGCACGGCACGGGAACAAATCGTCGAGGCCACCTGCGATCTGCTGGAGGCGCAGGGCTACCACGCCACCGGCCTGAACCAGATCGTGGCCGAGAGCGGCGCGCCCAAGGGATCGCTCTATCACTACTTCCCCGACGGCAAGGAGGAACTGGCGGCGGCCGCAATCGAGCGCACCGGCCGCGACCTGGCCGGCCGAGTTGAGGTGGGTCTCGCCTCGCTGGACGATCCCGCCGCGGCCGTGCAGTTCCTGGCCCAGCGCATCGCCGACGCGGTCGAGCAGTCGGGCTTTCGCGCCGGTGGGCCGCTGACCACGGTTGCCGTGGAGACGGCTACGTCCAGCCAGCGCCTCAATCTGGCCTGCCGCGCGGCCTACGACCGGCTGCAAGCGGCCTTTGCCGCCAAGCTGGTGGCCAGCGGCTACACGCCTCAGAGGGCAGCCGAGCTGGCAGCCTTCATCACCGCGGCCATCGAGGGCGGCATCCTCCTCAGCCGCACCTATCACAGCGGCGACCCGTTACGCCGGGCCGGCCAGGAACTGGCCGCGCTGCTGCGATCCTGAGTTCTTACTGCGTTCGTAGCGCCCTGGCGCTGCAAGAGACTACACATCAAGGAGATCGACATCGTATGACTGCTGTAACCACCTCTAGCTCGCAGCCGGCTAAGCTCACCGGCAAGCAAATCGCCGTCAACGGCCTGCTGGCCATCGGCGTGGCCATCGGCGCAAATGTCGTCGCCCGTTTCATCCTCGGCGCGCTTGCGACCATCCCGGCCGACTTTCCGCCCATGCAACTGCCGGCCATCGCCTTTTTCACGGCGCTCTATGGCGCCGGCGCGACGATTGTCTACTGGCTGATCAACCGGCTGGCCGGCAATCCGTCGCGCGTCTGGCTGATCGTGGTGATCGTTGGCTTTGTGCTGACGGCGCTGCCCAACCTGGCCTTTGCCGCTAATCCGGCTGCTGCTCCTTTCCCAGGCACCGCACAGCTCTTCTCGCTGCTGTTGGTCTATCATGTGGCGGCGGGGCTTGTCTACTTCTTTCTGATCCCGCGCCGTCGATAACCGGAGAGACGCACCGGGCGGCACGTCCGGTGCAGGTTTTTCATCATGACGACTTCATCCGATTGTATTCTGATCACGGGAGCGACCGGCAATGTTGGCCGGGAACTCGTAAAGCTGCTGCATGGGCAGGGCGGCCAGCCCATACGCGCTGCGGTTATCTCTGAGCAGGACGCCCAGAACCTGCCGCATCCCGATGTGCCATGGGTTCGGTTCGACTTCGGCGAGCCTGCCAGCTTTGCCCCCGCATTCGCTGGCGTCGATCGTTTGTTCCTGATGCGCCCACCGCACATCAGCGACATCGATCGCTATATCAAGCCGGTGATTGAGTATGCCGCCGCCGCAGGCGTCCACCAGATCGTCTTCCTGTCGCTGATCGGCGCCGAGAAGAACCGCATCGTGCCACACGCCAAGGTCGAGAAGCTGCTGCAGGCCGGCCCAACGCCTTATACTCTGCTGCGCTGCGGCTTCTTCATGCAGAATCTGAGCACCACCCACCGCCAGGACATCGCCGAGCACGATGATATCTTCGTGCCGGCCGGCAGGGGCAAGACTGCCTTCATCGACGTGCGTGACATTGCCGCTGTCGCGGCCCGGGTGCTGACCGAGCCAGGTCACGACAACCAGGCTTACCCCTTGACTGGCAGCGAGGCTCTGGACTACTACCAGACAGCCGACATCTTCAGCCAGGTGCTGGGGCGTCCGATTGCCTACAGCTCGCCGACGCCCTGGCGCTTTGCCTGGCGCATGTGGCGCCGCGGCAACCCATTGAGCTATGTGGGCGTCGTCAGCGCCATCTACATGACCACTCGCTTCGGACTGGCCGATGGCGTCAATCCGAAAACGGCGGAACTGCTGGGCCGCGCACCTGTCACCATGCGGCAGTTCGTCGCAGACCACGCCGCGCTCTGGCAGTCACATCATCCCGCACGTCAGGTGCCGGTCATCAGCAACTGAGGAGCCGCCATGCAGATCGATCTCTTCCACGACACTGCCTGCCCCTGGTGTCGCATCGGCAAGCGCCACCTGCAACTGGCCCTGGCCCAATGGCAGGGCAAGCCAGTGCAGGTGCGCTACCGCACTTTCTTCCTCAACGAGCGTATCCCGGCGGCGGGCGAGGACTTCAGGCCCTACATGAACGCCAAGGTTGGCGGCCGCATCCCGCTGGAGCAGATGTTCGCCGGGCCGGGCCAGGCCGGCGAGCGGGTCGGGCTGCGCTTTGACTTTGAGGCCATCACCCGCGCGCCCAACACCTTGCTCTCCCACCGTCTGATTGCGCTGGCGCCTGACAGCCACAAGGAGGCTGTGATCGACGCGGTCTACGCCGCCTACTTCGAGCAGGGCCGCGATATCGGCGACCTGGACGTACTGGTCGAGCTGGCCGCTGCAGTGGGGCTGGACGGAAACGCCATGCGCACGCTGTTGCTGAGTAACGCAGGCCAGGAACAGGCGTTGGCCGACGCGCGCTGGGCGCGGCAGGCCGGGATCAGCGGCGTGCCCTTCTTCATCGTCAACGAGCGTTACGCCTGGAGCGGCGCGCAGCCGCCTGAGGCCATCCTCCAGATGTTGAGGCAGATCGATGGAACCAATAACTGATCCGAAGAATCTGGTGCGCCGCGGCTACGACCAGATCTCCTACGCCTACCGAGGCGACAGCCTCCCCCGTGACCGCGGCTACTTTCGCTGGCTGGAGGAGCTGACCCCGCTTTTGCAGCCGGGCGACGCCGTGCTGGACCTGGGCTGCGGCTGCGGCGTGCCGGCGGCGGAGGAGCTGGCGCCGCGCTTTGCCGTCACCGGCGTGGATATCTCGCCCGTGCAGATCGAGCGGGCGCGTGGTCTGGTCCCACAGGCCACCTTCATCTGCGCTGACATGGCTGGCGTGGCGTTCCCACCCCAGAGCTTCGCAGCCATCGTGTCGTTCTACGCGCTGATCCACCTGCCGGTAGCCGAACATGGTCCGCTGCTGGCGCGCTGCTTCCAGTGGCTGCAACCTGGCGGCCTGTTGATGGCCATCGTCGGTCACAGCGCCTGGACGGGCTCGGAGGACGACTGGCGCGGAGCGCCTATGTACTGGAGCCACGCCGACGAGGGGACCTACCTGCGCTGGCTGGGGGAGATCGGTTTCGACGTCCAGTGGACGCGCTTCATCCCTGAAGGTGACGGGGGGCATACGTTGGTGCTGGCGCAGCGGGCCAGGTAGCGATTTTTTTCTTTGCCTGTTACTGTCGCTGGTTCGGCGAGCCAGCGCTTCTTCAAGTCCTTAGTGATGTGCCCATCATCGTATGATGGTTGACGAGCATGGGAAAGGGGGCTATAATTCCTAATCGTTACTGCTTGTGGCGTGGTAAACGGGTAGTTCTATAGTGCCATCCATCTTCTGGCATCTCAACGTTGCTTGTGACTAGCTCTACATGAATTATACCTATCTTCGCCACTTAGCTTCTGCTGTCTCGCTTATCACAGTGCCTGCATCATGGCGCGCATTGGGTGCGACGTCGGTTGTTGAGGAACGACGTTCAAAACACCAAGTGGAAGCAGATGCTCGCACGCTTAGCTACAAGGCAGAGCAGGCAAAAACGCCTAACACCTTGCTCCATATGCCGGCAATCAAGGGCGGGCTATTGACCGCAGCAGGCGTCAAGCGCGAGGATGCGGTGCGTCTGGATCATGCGCGACGGCAGCAGATCGTGGCTGGTTTCGTCGAAAACGTGCTAGTGCCGGTCGGCGCCGGCTTTGTTGAGGCGTTGGTGAACAGCTTCGTGCAGCAGAGCCACGCCCTCGGTGAGATCAACGAGCGGAACCCCATGCGCGCTTGGACACAGCGCAATTTGGTACAAGCGGTGATTGCAAATCTTCGTATTGCCGGCAGACCATTTCAGTGGCTGCGCAAAGGAAACGATCGCTGGCAGCCTCAAAATGCTCTCTGGGACTGCACCTTACATCGAGGCGTTGGCATGGGCAGTCGGGAATGCGCCGACTGGTATCGTGGCTGTGTAATCTGTAACCAATGATCGCATCCGAACGTAGTATAGATTCAGGCGCAATCGACGCAGCTATGCCCGTACAGATCGGCGCGCATGTCGACCTGGAACTGATCGACGACCAGGACGGCCGCGAGCCGCTGGCGGTGGATATTGTCAATGCCCAGTCGGCCGATCTTGCCCAGGGCTTCCTGGGCGCGAACACGCCGCTGGCCAGAGCCATCCGCGGCCAGACCGCCGGCAGCGACGTACCCTACGTTATGGGCGACATCCGCCGTGTGCGCATTGTGCGTGTGACACCCTCACAAACTGTCGCCTCGACTGACGCCAGAGAGCGCCGCGAGGCCGTGCTGCAAAAGGCGTTGAGCGATGCCGAACGCACCAACGCCGAGATGTTCGCCGCCTCATTCAGCAGCAAATGGGGCGACTATGACCCGCAGGGCATCGCTGCGTGGAACGAACCATGAGCTGATGCCCAACAAGGAGATTCCAATGTTTTCTTCCGTTCAGTCCCGCGCCAGGCTGTTTGGCTTGCTGTTGTCTGTTTTGCTTGTGCTGACGATGATGGCCGGGTGCTCCAGGCAACCGGCTGAACAAACGCCAACTCCGGAGATGCCCACCATGCCCCCCACCGCTGAACCCGTTCCAACGACCATACCTGAGGCTGCCCCGGTCGCAGAGCCGGCCTTGGTTGGCCAGTGGCAGGGCAAGATCGCGCTGCCCGGCGCCGGTCTGGAGATCATCGTGGCCCTGGTCGAGCAGGATGGCGTCTGGAGCGGGACCATCGACGTGCCGGCCCAGGGCGCGGCAGGCATTCCCCTGCACGATATAACCGTTGAGGGCGACGCCGTACGTTTCGAGATGCTGAGTGGGGCGCAGTTGGCTGCGTTCGACGGCCAGGCGCAGCCCGATGGCAGCATCAGCGGCGCCTTCACCCAGAGCGGCTTCGAGGGAACCTTTGAACTGGCGCGGCCTCAGGAGCCAACTACTGCCGAGCCCCTGCCCTATGTGGAGGAAGAGGTGACCTTCCAGAACGGCGACGTCACCCTGGCCGGCACACTGACGCTGCCCGCAGGCGATGGCCCTTTTCCCGCGCTGATTCTGCTCAGCGGCAGCGGCCAGCAGGACCGGAACGAGGCGCTGCCCATCGTGCCCGGCTACAAGCCTTTCTACGAGATTGCCGACACGCTGACTCGTCAGGGCGTCGCTGTGCTGCGCTATGATGACCGCGGCGTGGGCGGATCCACCGGCGATCCCACCACGGCCACCAGCGCCGACTTTGCCGACGATGCTGAAGCAGCGTTTCGTTTCCTGCAGGATCGCGCCGACATCGACGGCGAGCAGATCGGCATGCTGGGCCACAGCGAGGGCGGCATCCTGGCAGCCATGATCGCGGCTCGCAACCCTGATGTGGCCTTCGTGATCTCCATGGCCGGAACGGCCGTGGACGGCTATGAGACCGTCGTCAAGCAGGTGGAGCGGCTGGCGTTGGCGGCCGGTTCCAGCCAGGCCGACGCCGACGCCGCAACCGTGCAACAGCGGGCAGCGCTGGATATGGTCCTTGCCCAGGATTGGGATGGCCTGGAGGCCATGGCCACCACCATCGTTGAAGAACAGATCGCGGCGATTCCGGCGGAGCAACTCGCGGCCATGGGCGACAAGGACGCGCTGGTGCAGCAGCAGGTAGCCGCCCAACTGCAGGCGCTCCAGAGCCCCTGGTACCAGTTCTTCCTCAGCCATGATCCCGCCGACGATCTGGCCAGGGTGACTGCGCCGGTGTTAGGCATCTTCGGCGGCAACGACGCCCAGGTAGACGCTGACCAGAACAGCACGGCCCTGCAAGCTGCACTGGAGCGCGCCGGCAACACGGACGTGACCATCCAGGTGTTGCCCACGGCCAATCACCTGTTCCAGGACGCCGTCACCGGCGGCGTGGACGAATACGCTGCTCTGCCCCCACAGCTCATGCCTGAGTTCCTGCAGGCGATCAGCCAGTGGCTGCTGGCGCGCGTGCAATTGCCCTGAAATCCCTCAGTGTGTCGTGGCGACTTCAGTCGTTTCTGCCATCACAGAGCGGCTGAAGTCGTCATTGCGAACGGCTGGCCATCCGGCCAGGGCAACGACTGACCAGTGGTTGAGCAGGAGTCTCCCCAGGCGCAGGGTGCGCCTGGGGGGCTTTTTTGCTACACTGAGGGCGTATCAGGGCAGCACATGCCGCCCCCCGCTCACAGCTATCACTGGAGGTTTCCCATGTCCGCTCAACTGCCAGGCTCAACCCTGGACACGACGTCCGTTCACCACGAAGCCCGCGGCCGCATCGTCGCCGGCATCGCCCTGATCGCCATCGGCCTGCTGGCCTTGCTGGCCCAGTTCACCAACTGGAGCATCCTGGGCTGGATGGTCCTGCCCACCTTGGCGCTGATCTTTCTGACCTGGGGTCTGTTGACCCGCAACTTCGGCCTCATCATCCCCGGCGGCATTCTGGGTGGTCTGGGCCTGGGCTTGTTTACCATGGTCGGCCCCATGTCGAGCCTGTTCGTAAACGCGCAGCCGGGCGTGTTCATGCTCAGTTTCGCTGCTGGCTGGGCGTTGATCGCCCTGCTCTCACCCATCACCAGCGACCGCGTTCAGTGGTGGCCGCTGGTTCCCGGCGCAGTGATCGGTATGGTCGGTCTGTTCCTGCTGGGCGGCCGTTTCACCTGGGCCATCATGCAGTTGATGGGCTACGGCTGGGCTCTGATCCTGATTGGCATTGGCGCCTACCTGCTGCTGCGGCGCAAGGCGTAGATTGAACAAAGGACTATTCAGTCCTCGCTAGGCAAAACGACTCGACAGCGGCCGGCAGCGTCTTGACGCTGCTGGTCGCTCTGCATTTGCATAAGGAGGTACGTATGGCTGACCCGATCATTGTCACCGAGGGCCTGACCCGTCGCTTTGGCGACACTGTGGCTGTCGATGGTCTGGCGCTGGAGGTTTACCCCGGCGAGGTGTTCGGCTTCCTGGGCCATAACGGCGCAGGCAAGACCACCACGGTGCGTCTGCTCAACGGCGTGCTGACCCCCAGCGATGGCCATGCGCGCATCCTGGGGCTGGATCCAATGACTGATGGCCCGGCCCTGCGCCGCCTGACCGGCGTGCTGACCGAGACGCCCTCGCTGGACGAGCGCCTGACCGCGCGCGTCAACCTGAGCATCTACGCCGACCTGTATGGTGTGTCCAAGACCGAGGTCAAGCGCCGTGTCGACCAATTGCTGGCTGCCTTCGATCTGACGGAGCGGGCCGACGACAAGGTGGGCGAATACAGCAAGGGCATGAAACAGCGGTTGGCCCTGGCACGCACCGTCATCCACCAGCCCACTCTGCTCTTCCTGGATGAACCGACGGCCGCGCTGGACCCGGTGGCCGCGCGCCAGGTGCATGCCATGATTCTCAGCACTGCGCGCGAGGGGCGCACCGTCTTCATCAACACCCACAACCTGGTTGAGGCTCAGCGGATGTGCGACCGCGTGGGCGTGATGGAGCACGGGCGGCTGGTGGCGCTGGGCACGCCGCATGAGCTGGCGCGCAGCCTGGCGCGCAATGTGAGCGTAGAGTTTGAGCTGGCCCCCGGCAGCGCCGAGCAGGCCATGACGGCGTTGCAAGCTATGCCTGTCCAGGTCAGCGCCGGCCAGCGCAATGGTACGGTATTGGTCAGCGGCGCCGAGCGCGAGGCTATCCCTGACCTGATCGATAGGCTGGTCAGCGCGCACGTTCGTATCTACCAGGTGACGCCGCAGGAGCCGACCCTGGAGGACGTCTATTTTGCCCTGCACAGCGACGCGGAGGTGAAGCAATGAACTGGCGAGCGATCTGGGCTATCATGCGCAAGGACCTGCGGGTCGTCTTGCAGAACAAGGGCGTGGTGCTGCCGATCATCCTGTTGCCGGTGATCCTGTTCGTGGTGCTGCCGCTGCTGGTGTTGTTGTTACCCGCAGCCCTCGGCAGCACGGGAGCCGGCAGCAACGACCTGCAAGAGCTGCTGGCGATGGTATCGCCCGGCTTGCGCTCACAGCTCGAGGGTCTGGACCCTGACGCAGCCGGCGCAGTCTTCTTCCTGGTCTACATGCTGGCGCCGTTGTTCCTGATTGTGCCGATCATGGTCTCCAACGTGATTGCGGCCGACAGCTTCGTGGGCGAGAAAGAACGCAAGACGCTGGAGGCATTGCTCTACACGCCCACCACCGACGGCGAGTTGCTGATGGGCAAGCTACTGTCGGCCTGGCTGCCCGCGTTGCTGGTGTCGTTGTTGGGCTACGTGCTCTACAGCATCACGGCCAATCTGGCCGCCGCACAACTGGTGGGCAGGCCGCTCTTCCCTAACCTGATCTGGACGGTGATGGTGGTCTGGGTGGCGCCAGCCGCAGCCGCCTTTGGCCTGACCAGCATGATGCTGGTCTCGGTGCGGGCCAAGACCTTCCAGGATGCCTACCAGACCGGTTCGTTGGTCGTGCTGCCTGTACTGATCCTGCTGCTGGGCCAAGCCGTGGGCGTGATTTACTTCAGCGTTTGGCTGACCCTGCTGCTGGGGTTGGGGCTGTGGGTTGTTAGCCTGGTGCTGCTGTATTTCGGCAAACGGACGTTTCACCGGACGGAACTGATCGCACAGTTGTGAACACGACATCTGTTCGATCTAGACGGGTGTCCTCTAGAAACCGGGAGTTTGTACTGGCTGTTTCGAGCACGAAACGCTCACGAAAACTCCCGGTTTCTACGTGTACTTGTTGCACGAAGTTCGGTCTACTGAGGTAAGCTTGAGATAAATGGCTTCAGTTGTCCGGTGAATTTCGTGCATTCTGCGCGCTTGAGTATACTACGTCCCCACAAACACGCTGGCGCACGGTTGGCGCAGCGGCAACCCTTGGTTGAGCACATCATCATTGCCTGTGAGGAAGAAGCCGTATGAAAACTGTCATGGGATTGTTTGAGCAACGCAACAGCGCAGAAGCCGCCGCCGCTGCTGTCCAGAAGATCGGTGTGCCCCAGCACCAGATCACGCTGATGAACAACGCCACACCGGCCAGCCAACTGGTGGAGCCGGGGCCGCGCACGATCACCATGAAGGCGGTGCGCAGCTTTACGCTGTTGTTGACGCTGACCTTCGGCATCTTTGGCCTGTTTGCCGGGGTGGGATCGATCTTTGTCTTCGATGCCGGCGGCGACATTGCGGTCTTGACGGTGCTGGTATTCCTGCTGATTGGCGCCTTCTGCGGGCTGTTCATGGGCTGGGTCAAGGGGCGCTCCGACGCCGACAGCGCCATCCAGGAGTTCCGCGAGGCCGTGCAGCACGGCGATACACTGCTGGTGGTGCAGACCGAGAAGTACGCACAAATGGTCGAGGCCAAGATGCAGGCCGCCAACGCTCACTGGTTCATCACAACCCAACAGGTCAACCGTCTGCAAACTCATCCTGAGTTGCACGAGGCGGGTCATACGCCGGCCGCAGCTCACTGACATCTCATTACCGCTCAACCGGTCACGTCACATGGCTCCGTTTCCTCGTTTCTACGACCCTTTACGCATCGGCACGCTGTTCAACCCAGATATGGCTCGCATCGCAGAGGAGGCGGCCGAGATCGGTCTGCTGCCGGCTGCAGCAGACCTGCGCAACGTTCACCTGCTGCTGATCGACATGCAGGTCGACTTTTGCCACGAAAATGGCAGTCTCTACGTGCCCGGCGCGCTGGGCGACGTGCAGCGCGTCATCGAGTTCATCTATCGCAACGCTGAGCACATCAGCCAGATCACCTGTTCGTTGGACTCGCATCTGCCCAGCCAGATCTTCTCGCCTGGCTGGTGGGCCGACGCCAGCGGCAAACATCCCGCCCCCTTCACTATCATCACGGGCCAGGATGTGCTGAGCGGCCGCCAGCGGCCGCTGGTCGAGCCAGCATGGTCACGCGAGTACGTAGCGCGCTTGGAGCAGGACCATAAGAAGTTGCTGACCATCTGGCCCTACCACACCCTGATCGGCAGCATCGGCCACATGCTGGACCCGGAGCTGTGGTCAGCCGTTTTTTGGCACTCAGTGGCGCGCAAGACCCAGCCTACATGGATGAACAAAGGCAGCAACCCCCTCACCGAGCATTACTCAATCATCCAGCCGGAGGTGCCGGCGCCCGGCGCGCCCGGCGGCGGCAAGAACCAGGTCTTCCTGAACGAATTGGCCGAGGCGGATCTGATCATTGTGGCCGGCGAGGCCATGAGCCATTGCGTGTTGGAGACAGTTGAGGACCTGGTGGAGGAGTTCGGCGAGCAGCCGGAGCTGCTGCGCAAGGTGCTGTTCCTGCGCGACTGCACCTCGCCCGTGGCGCATCCGGAGATCGACTTCCGCGCTATTGCCGTGGCCCGGTTGGCCGAGTTCGAGCGCCAAGGCATCCGACTGGTGGAGAGCATCGAGGTCGACCTGGGCTGAAGACTGATTGACAAGACGGGCCTCTCAGGCTAATTTGCTGAGGGAGAGCAGTGATCGTGCCATTTCGTGTGACCTTTTTTTATCGGCTGTTGGTTTTGACCCTGGTTGTGGGCTTCACGGTTCAGCCAGCGGCGGCGTCTTCTCCTGCCGCCGCGAACGGCATCGTGGCGCCGGCTGCAGGTGATGTGGTGCGCGGCGTCGTCGCTGTCAACGGCGTGGCCCATACCGCAGACTTCGCCAAATGGCAACTTGATCTGCTGCCGGGAGACGATGCCAGCAATGCCGTCTTTCTTGGGGTGGGCGAGACAGCCGCGCCGGCTGCCAGCAAGCTGGCTCAATTCGACAGCGCCCGCTTCCCCGATGGCGCTTATAAGTTACGCCTGCGGGTGGTCCGCCGAGATGGTAATTACGAGGAACACTTCACGGCCATCACCATCGCCAACACAGGGCCGGTTCCTGCGTCGCAGCCAGCTACTGTCAGCCCTGCGCGGCTGGTCAGCAACCGCGCGGCTGCGTTGGGCCTGCCCACCCACAGCGCTGAAGACCAACCCATTATCTATCTGACCTTCGATGACGGACCCAGCTCTGTGTTCACCCCGCAGATAGTGGATCTCTTGGCGCGCTATGATGCCCAGGCGACTTTCTTCGTGATCGGAGTACACGTGCGCCGTGCGCTGGCTGCGCTGCGTCCGGTGGCCGAGGCCGGCCACACCATCGCCAATCACACCCTCAGCCACAAGTCGCTGGCCGGCCGCAGCCAGCAAGCCTTTGCTGGCGAGCTACAAGCCACCGAAGAACTGGTGGCCGCGTCCGTGGGCGATCTGTTGCCGGCCGATCACGCGTTTCGCTACCTGCGCCCCCCAGGCGGCGGCGTAGACGCCAACACGATTTCCTACGCCGCCAAGCTGGGTTACAAAGTCGTGGGCTGGGACATCGACCCCAAAGACTGGCGCCGGCCGGGTGCAGCCGCAATCGCTTCGTCGGTTATCCAGCGCGCTTTTCCCGGAGCGATCGTCGTCCTGCACGACGGCGGCGGCGCCAACCAGCAGACTGTGGTGGCCGTCGAGACGATCCTGCAAGAGCTTGGCCAGCAGGGCTATGTCTTTCGTGCTCTGCCGTAGCGGGTCGAGGCGTGCGTCAATTCCCTCCGCTTAAATACAAATCGATCATCTGCTTCCAGTAAGGCCAATCGTGCGCCCAGCCGTTCCAGACTCGCAGCGCGTGCCAGATGTTCTTGTCCCACAGAATCTGCGAGAAGTATTCGGTGGCCCCGCGCAGCGGCTCGGTCTCACTGGTGGTCAGAATGATCTCCATGCGCCGCATCTGTTCCAGTCGCGCGTGGTCGTGCTCGTTCTTGACGAAATCTACCGGGTTGTTGAAGTAGACATTGTCGTCGCGGTGGCCGTCGGTCCAGTCGCTGATGTCGTACAGCCCGTTCATCGCCAGCACGCGGCTCACCAGGTCAGGGTGGCGAAAAGCGAAGTTGACCGCCTGATAGGCGCCGAAGCTGGCTCCCAGCACGATCAGAAATGGGTTAGGGTTGCGCTGAGTGAAGGGAATCACCTCGCGACTCAGATAGTTGTCATACTGAGTCTGACGCCAGGCGCGGTCGCCGGGCCACTTCCAGCGAGCGTACCAACTCTCCGCATCTACGCTGTCTACGCAGTAGACCTGGATGTAGCCTCGCTCGATCGGGTCGGCCATGGAGTCGACCATGCCCCGGTTCTCCCAGTCAAAAAAGCGCCCCTGGGAAGTCGGGAAGACGATAACGCGCGCGCCGCTGTACCCATAGACCAGCAGTTCCATGTCGCGGCCCAGATTTGGGCTATACCAGCGATGAAAATCTCGGTTCATGTGCTCACCTGTCCAAGCTGTGTAAGGTGAGTAAAGTGTAACATGCTCTGCCGTGGCCGTCAAAGCTGCGCAGGCTGGCTGTGCTGGCAGCAAAGGCCAAACTGTGGCTGGCAGGCTATGACCGCCTCGCCTGGCACGTTCACGCCAATGGACCGCAGCACCTGCGTCACATCCCCCAAGGGAAAACCCATCACTCCACTGTAGCAGCCATCCAACCGCCGGACCGGCGAAAAGCCGTCATGCTGGATGGCGTAGGCGCCCGCCTTGTCCATAGGGTCGCCGCTGGCCACGTAGGCCGCGATTTCGTCGTCGCTGTACGATCGCATCCACACGGCAGACTGGTTCAGCGCGGCCGCCTCGCGACCCAGGGGCGGATTGCGCGCGTAGACGGCGCTCCAGACGGTGTGTGGCCGGCCGCGCAGCCGGCGCAGCATAGATGCCGCCTCCTCAGCGTCAGCCGGTTTGCCCAGCACCTCGTCCCCCAACACCACGATGGTGTCAGCACCCAGCACCGCATGCTCAGGTAGGCGCGCAGCCACAGCCAGCGTCTTTTCTCGGGCCAGCCGCTGCACAAGATCCGTCGGTGACTCGCCCGGTTGCTGCGACTCGTCAATGTCGGCAGTGGCGACCTGGAAGGTCACGCCCAGGCGCTGCAACAGTTCCTGGCGGCGGGGGGAACGGGAGGCAAGGATGAGATGGTGTGTCATGGTTGATCTGGAGCCAAGGATTGGAAATCCCTGGCTGAACCTCCGAAGCGCCCTCAGGCGCTGGGGATCTTTGCCTGTGTCGTCAATGCCTGCGTTGCCATGTCGAAGCGCCCTCAGGCGCTGGGGATCTTTGTGGACGGATCACATGAGCATGCCGTGGCTGTAGATCCTTCCCCAGGCGCTGGGAATCTTTCCTCAGCCGCTGAGGCGGCTTTTCAGGTTCAGCCGGTGAATTTCATTCGCTGGCTGCCTGAGCTAAAACTGCCCCTGCATGGATCCCGCGTACCCGGTCATCTCCACATAGCCATTGCCACTGACGGGGTGGCCGGCGCGTTCACCTGTCACCTTGACCGCGCCTTCCCAGTAGTTGTAGGACACGTTTAGTTCCTGATCGGCAAGCCACGGCTCTAAATCCAGTCGCAGATCCAGACTGGGCACGGCGAGGGTCCAACGCGCGGGATATTCGCCGCCGCTACGGGGGCTGCGCCAGGTTTTGTCGACCTCGATCTGAAAATCATCGCGGCTGAGATAGGTGACGGCGCCGTCAGGGTCCACGAAGCTGCCGGCCGAAAAGGGGTCGATGCTGCCATCGTCCTGGCGGATGTGGAAGGCCTTTAACTCACTGCCGTCGTCCAGTTGGATTGCAAACCAATCCCAGCCTATCTGGTTAGGCGCCAGCGCGCTGGTGCTGTACTCGTGGTCCTTCCAGCTCAGTCCTGTCAAGGGGTAGACAGCATCGCCCACGGTGACCGTGCCCTCAGTAGCCAACCGGGTCAGGCTGTAGTAGAAAGAGGCGTTGCCGGGATCGGGACCTTTCTGGCTGTAGCCCTGATCTCCTTGCAGCACCGGGCCTTTGCCGTCGGTCAGCAGGAAATCGATAGCCACATCGCCCGCGGCAGCTTGCACACGGGTCACACCCGGCTGGCCGGGCACATCCTCCACCCGCCAGTCCTCCAGCCAGACTGCGTACGGTTCAGCCTGCGCGCCGGCCAGGTCCGCGCCGCCGCGCGCCAGCCGCTCGAAGGAGTGAAACTCCGCGTCACTGACGTCAGTGAGCGCAAAGTGGCCCATGTATACCTGGTCGGCGTTCCAATCGGAGGCGCGTTCGGCGCGCTGGTTCGGCGGCAGCATCGCGCGGCGGAAGATGGTGAACTGATAGCCGAAGTGGCGGCCATCCTCGCCGGCCAGGTTGCCGGTGTAGTACCACCATTCGGTCTGGAAGTCGGGATGGGGACCGTAGTCAGCCGGAAAACTCAGCGGCTGCGGGCCGGCCGCTCGTGCATAGCCGCTGGCATCGGCCGCCTCGACTACGCCCTGAACACGCGCTTGCACTTCCGGTTCGCTGCGCTCGCGCACCAACAGAACCGCCGCTATCACGATCAATGCCAGACTCATCCACAACCAACGCTTTGTTTTCATTGCTATTTCACGACCATTTCATGTTCAGGCCGGTTCCCTGAGTGGGACCGTTCGAGCGTGCGCTTCTTATGTTCTCCACTCGCCGCCCGGATTGACAGGGGCCGCTTCCCAGGCTCGCAGGAACTCGATGGCTTGTTGCGAACTGTGCAGATAGGCAAAGCGCGCCACCTGCCGGCCCAGATCCCTGACCCGTTCAGCCAGCGCTGCATCCTTCAAGACACCGCTGGCGTCGAACTCGCGCCATGCTTGGGAGATCGACACCTCGCTCGGCAGCACCCAGGCGTGCAGCGAGCGGCCAATGACTCGCAGGCCATTCAGCGCGTTGGCAGAGCCCATGCGTCCACCTGACACGGCCAACAGGCCAATGGTCTTGCCCTCGAACTCGGCAAATCCCATCAAGTCTAGCGCATTTTTTAGCACACCACTGTAACCGCCATGATATTCTGGCGTACCCAGGATCAACCCGGTGGCAGCGGCCAGATCCCGGCGCAGGCGGGCCACGTCGGGCGGATAGCCGCTCTCATCTTTGCGTCCATCGCAGAAGGGCAGGCTGTAGTCGCGCAGGTCGAGCACCTGAGTTTGTGCGCCTAACTCTGCAGCGCCGTCCAGGGCTAATTGCACACCCAGCCGGGTGTAGCTACCAGGTCGCAGGCTGCCCACCAGGCCGACCACCCGGACGGCGGCATCGGTATTGGTTGTTTGGTTCATGTCAGTTTGCTTTCAGTAACGAGAAAAGGTTAATGATCAAGCGCTCAAGGCCCAGAACAGCGGCGCAGCCGCTGGCCATTCGGCGTGCTTCAGATTGCACTGGGACGCAGGCTCACAATGTGAATGATTTTACGCCGAATACTGATCTGTTGGAGTGGGAGAGGTCACAATGGCTCGCCACTTCCTGAATGGCGCGATCGAAGGGGTTTCTTGCCACGATCGGATGAGATGGGGCGTGATGTTTCGCGAACTTGACGACACTTGATCCAGCACGTATAATCAAGGCTAGGATGCGGCGTACTCTCAGGTGCGTCGCATTTTTACCGTCCCAAAACAGGTTCGAGGAGACAAACTCTTATGATCGGCGTTCAGGATTTGCGCAAAGGCGTTACGTTCGAGTTCGAGGGCAACATCTATCGTGTGTTGCATTATGAGCACATCAAGACCGGCCGCGGCGGCGCGACCATCCGCATCAAGGCGCGCGACCTGCGCAGTGGCGCAACGATCGATCGCACCTTCCCGTCGGGCAACCGCGTCCAGGACATCCGCCTGGACCATGCTACAGTGCAGTATCTCTACCACGAAGGCGATCTTTACACGTTCATGGACCTGGAGACTTATGACCAGCCCATGCTTTCGGCCGAGGTGCTGGGCGATGCGGTCAACTACCTCAAGCCGGAGATGACCCTGGATGTCGTCAGCTATGAGGGCAGAGCCATCGACATTGAACTGCCTACCACTGTTGATATGGAAGTGACCTACACCGAGCCGGGCTACGCCGGCGACACGGCCACCGGCGCCACCAAGACCGCCGAACTGGAGACCGGACTGAAAGTGCAGGTGCCTCTCTTTGTCAACGTGGGCGATATGATTCGCGTCGATACCCGCAGTGGCGCTTACGTTACCCGCGTGTAGCGCCTCCGCTGCCATTTGGCGTTGGGGCCAGCTTGCGCTATAATGCCTCACGTCGGGCGGTGCCCGGCGCTGTGCCACCCTAGCTCAGCCGGTAGAGCAGCGCATTCGTAATGCGCCGGTCGTCGGTTCGATTCCGACGGGTGGCTCCTTACGCCTCGACGAGCCCCAACCGCCAGCGGTTGGGGCTTTTGTTTGCCCGCAATGAATTTCATGTCACGCGGTGGAATGCGCCATGCAAGACACCCCCAGCGTCGCGCGTCATGCTGGGGACCGCTTCATGACAGCCATCCATGCGTTGGCCGCACAACCGTCAATGAAAGCGCGGCGGGCTCGGTCAGGAGACCGGCCCGAGCGATTTTCAGGCTAGACACGTGACTGCTCGTTCGTACGGTGTGGTGTGACTGCTCAAACCGGCCCCTCTCAACCTGTTACTCATCTTATCGACCGTCTTTATCGTTTCGCGGCCAACGGTCGGGTGTTGGCCGTCGTGCTGGCCTTGACCCTGCTGGCGCTGCTGCTGAGCGTGCTCTTGCCCCAGGCGCCGGCTGGAAGCGCGCAGCAAGGCACAGATCGCTGGCTCACCGAGACAGCGGGTCGTTACGGCAGCTTGGGCGGCGTGATGCAGGCGGTCGGGTTATTCGAACTGTGGAACGCCTCCTGGCTGTGGGCATTGTTGGGACTGCTGGCCTTTATCCTGCTGCTGCGGCTGGGGCTGGCCCTGGGCGACGCGTGGCAGCGACTGCGTCATCCCGATCCGGTCGTCGCGGTGCAACAGGCGCACCGCTGGCCCTTGCACACAGCCGTGTCGATGGAAAACAGCGTCGAGACAGTCACCGCTGAGCTAACCGAGGACCTGCGCAGCGAAGGGTGGCGGGTTAGGAGCGCCACAACAGGCGGGGCAGGTCAGGTGGTGGCCGAACGCAGCCCCTGGGGCGTTTTGGCCGGGCCGCTGTTTACCTTCGCACTGCTGGTTGCGTTGGCCGGGCTGTGGCTGGGGCGCTGGTCAGGCTGGCGCGAGACTGGCATCATCCTGGCGCCAGGCCAGCCAGTGCGGCTTAGCCAGGATGACACCCTGGTATTGATCGCCCAGCCAGCGCCGGTCGGCGGCGCAGTGGATGGCGTTGTGGTGCAGCGTGATGGCCAGCCGGCCAGCGACATGGCTTTTTCCACCTGGGGCACGGCGCGGACGGCAGGCATAGCCATCCGGCGTACCGGCGAGGGTCAGGCGCTGAGCGTGACCGCCCGCGACGCGGCCGGCGGCGCCTTGCAGCTTCAGCCGGTGGATCGGCGTGGTCCGCCCCAACAGTCGCTGACCCTGGTTTTTGATCAGCCGCGAGCCGAGCAGCTTTTTCTTGCCCCGGCCAATGAACTGTTGTTCAGCGTCGTGGCTTTCTCTGCCCTGCCTGAGCGCGGCTTTAGCGGTCCCACCTTTCTGGTGCAGGCCTTCCCGGCTGGCCAGCAGGCGCCCATCGCCAACCAATTTATCGAAGGCAGCGCTGACCTCGCCATTGATGACGCCATTTATTCCCTGGCCGCTGGCCGCTTCGTCACCGTGGAGGTCAGCCGTAACCCTGGCCTGCCGCTGATGATTGCGGGCGGCGCGTTGGCCCTGGCGGCAGCCTTGTTGGCGTTGTGGCGGCCGGCCGGCCGGCTTTCGTTGACTATCCAGCGCCAGCGCCACGGCGCAGAGGTAACCGCTCGCCTGCAAGCTTCACCGTTCTGGCGGCAAGCGCCCCAGTGGCTGGCGGCCTGGACTACCACCTACAGTCGAGAAGGATGAGCACCCCATGACCACATCTGCGCGCCCTATCATTATCGGCGTGGCCGGCGGCACCGGATCCGGCAAGACGACCGTTGCCTTTGCCATCCTGGAAAAGGTCGGCTGGAATCGTATTGCCCTGATCCAGCACGACTCCTACTACTACGACGCTTCGAATCTGCCGCTGGAGGAACGCGCCCGGCTGAATTTCGATCATCCTGACGCGCTGGAGACCCCGCTGCTCGTCGAGCATCTCAAGCTGCTGCGCAGCGGCCAGCCGGTACAGATCCCTACTTATGACTTTCGCACCCATACCCGTCTGGCCGAAACGCGCTTGGTCAACCCGGAACCGGTGATTCTGGTCGAGGGTATTTTGATCTTCGCTGAGCCGGCGCTGCGAGAGCTGTTCGATGTCAAGATCTTTGTGGACGCTGACGCTGACATCCGTTTTATGCGCCGTCTTGAGCGCGACCTGAAAGACCGCGGCCGCTCGCTGGACTCGGTGGTAGAGCAGTACATGAACACAGTGCGGCCCATGCATCTGGAGTTCGTAGAGCCCAGCAAGCGTTACGCCCATGTCATCATCCCCGAAGGCGGCCATAATACGGTAGCGCTGGACATGGTAGTGGCTCGGGTGCAGACGTTGTTGCAGGGACGGTAGATTGGTGATTGGGTGATTAGGTAATTGGAGACTGGTAAGGTGAAGCATGGTGACTTTAGGACAGGTTGGTCTGGGCTATTGGGGTCCGAATTTGTTGCGCAATTTCAATGGCCTGGCGCAGACGCGGGTCAAGGTGTGCTGCGACCTGGATGAGACCGCGCTGCGCCGGGTGGGCAGCCAGTACCCTGGCATGGCAATCACCACGGACTACGGCGAACTGTTGAGCGATCCGGAGATCGATGCAGTGGTCGTCACTGCGCCGACGCCGACCCACTATGAGCTGGCCAAGGCTGCGCTGCTGACAGGCCGTCACGTCTTCGTGGAGAAGCCAATCGCCCTGGCCGTCAGGGAGGCAGAAGGCCTGGTTGCACTGGCCGAGGCGCGTGGCCGGGTGTTGATGGTCGGCCATCTGCTGATGTATCACCCGGCTGTAGCGCGGCTTAAACAGATGGTGGACAGCGGTGAGTTGGGCGAGGTCTATTATCTCTACTCGAGCCGGCTGAACCTGGGCCAGGTGCGGCGCAGCGAAAACGCCATGTGGAGCCTGGCGCCGCACGACATCTCGGTGGCGCTGCATCTGTTGGGCGAGGAGCCGGAGGCCGTGGCTGCCCAGGGACTGACCTATCTCCAGCCTGGCATCCCCGACACCGTCTTCCTGACACTGCGCTTTGCCAGCGGCCGCGCAGCCCACATCCACGTGAGCTGGCTGGACCCGCACAAGGTGCGCAGTATCACGGTGGTCGGTAGCCAGAAGATGGCCGTCTTCGATGACGTGGACAGCACAGAGAAGCTGCGCATCTATGACAAGGGTGTACAGCGACCGACCTACGACAGCTACGGCGATTCGCTGAACTTGCGCTTTGGCGATATCCATATCCCGCGCGTGGACATGCGTGAGCCGCTGCGTCTGGAATGCCAGCACTTCATCGACTGCATCGTCAATGGTCAGACGCCGCTCAGCGATGGCCGCAACGGCGTGCAAGTGCTGCGCGTGTTGGAGGCGGGGCAGCGGTCTTTGGAGCGTGGCGGAGAGCCGGTGGCGCTTTCGCACGAGCCGGTCTCCCGACCGAGCTCCCTGTTGTGAACCGATGTTTGAGGTGAATGGCATGACAAGCGAGTCAACTCGCGGCTTTCAATGGGTCGATCCGTCAGCTGTGATCAGAGAAGGGTGTGAACTGGGCTATGGCGTAGTAATCGAGGCCGGCGCGCGGCTGGGGCCGGGGTGCAGCGTCGGGCACCATGCGGTGATCCATGCGGGCGTGCAACTGGGCACAGGTTGCCGCGTCGAAGACCACGCCGTGTTAGGCCGCCAGCCGCGGCCCGCGCCGACCAGCACGGTCAAAGTTCCCAAAGCTTTGCCGGCGTTGGTGATCGGCGACGAAACCAGCATCGGCAGCGGCGCCGTGGTCTACACCGGTACGAGCATTGGAGACCAATGCCTCATAGGCGACCTGGCCTTCGTGCGCGAGCAGGTGCAGATCGGCGACCGGGTCATCGTGGGTACGCACGTCACCGTGGAGAACGCCGTCAGCATCGGCGATAGCGTCAAGATCCAGACCGGCGCTTACATAACGGCCTGGACGACCATCGAGGCCAACTGTTTCATTGCGCCCTGCGTAGTGACCACCAACGACAACTACATGGGCCGCACCGAGCGACGCTTTGCCGAGCGCGGCGGCGCCATCATTCGTCGCGGCGCGCGCGTCGGCGCCAATGTGACCCTATTGCCCAACATTGAGGTCGGCGCAGAAGCTTTCGTGGCTGCCGGTTCGGTGGTGTCTCGCCCCGTCCCGCCCGCGACCCTGGTCATGGGCAGCCCGGCCAAGCAGCGCCGCGCTGTGCCGGAGGATGAGTTTGCCGAAGGGCAGGGTAAGTAGGCAAGGAAACAAGCAGACAAGGAAACAAGGACATGATTCCGATTCTTGATTTGAAAACACAATATGAGCAATTGCGTGACGAGATTGCTGTCGCGCTGCAAGGCGTGCTGGACAGCGGCGCGTTTGTGCTGGGGCCGGACGTCAAGGCATTGGAGCGCGAAGTAGCCGACTACTGCCGTTGCCAGCATGGCGTGGGCGTGGCCTCGGGCACCGATGCGCTGCGTTTGTCTCTGGCCGCGCTGGACATTGGCCAGGGCGACGAGGTGATCACCACACCCTTTACGTTCGTCGCGACCGCCAATACCATCAGCCATAGCGGCGCACGGCCGGTTTTCGTGGACATCGACGCTGACACTTACAATCTGAACCCCGCTGCAGTGGCGGCGGCGGTCACGTCGCGCACCAAGGCGATCGTGCCGGTGCACCTTTATGGCCAGCCGGCCGACATGGATGCCATCATGGCCATTGCCGGGCAGCATGGTCTGGCGGTCATCGAGGACGCAGCCCAGGCCATCGGCGCAGAGTACAAAGGCCGGCGCGCGGGCAGCATCGGTCACGTGGGCTGTCTCAGCTTCTATCCCACCAAGAACCTCGGCGCCTACGGCGACGCGGGCATGGTGGTCACCAACGACCCGGTCCTGTCCGACAAGCTGGATGTGCTGCGCCGCCAGGGCGGCAAAACCAAGTACTTCCACGAGGTGTTGGGTTTCAACAGCCGGCTGGACACCCTGCAGGCCGCCATCCTGCGGGTAAAATTACGCCACCTGGAGCGCTGGCAGGAAGCGCGTCGCGAGGCCGCCTGCCGCTACGATGGCCTGCTGGCCGCGGCCGGCGCGCCCGTGACCACCCCCTACGTCCGGCCCGACGTGCGCCACGTCTACCATCAGTACACCATTCGCGTCCCGCAGCGCGACGCCCTGGCCGAGCATCTCCAGCAGCGCGGCGTCAGCACCATGATCTACTACCCCCTGCCGCTGCACCTGCAAGGACTGTATCGGAACCTGGGCATGACCGAAGGCGCGCTGCCCATCGCCGAAGCCGCCGGCCGCGAAGTGCTCTCACTGCCCATGTACCCGGAACTGACCGAGGCGCAGCAGGAGGAGATTGTGGCGGCGGTGGTGGAGTTTTACAGGTAAACAAGTAGACAAGTAGATAAGTAAGCAAGGGGCGCGATCTCCGGCCTTGTCTACTGTTTACTTGTCTACTTGTCGACATCTTTCACCATGAATATCCTCACCATCGTTGGCGCGCGGCCGCAGTTTATCAAGGCCGCGCCGGTCAGCCAGGCGCTGCGGGCGCGGCATCGCGAGGTGCTGGTGCATACCGGCCAGCACTACGACGTCGCTATGTCCGACGTTTTTTTTGCCGAACTGGGCATCCCACAGCCGGATGTCAACCTGGGCGTTGGCTCCGGCAGCCACGGTCAGCAGACTGGTCGCATGCTGATGGCCATCGAGGAGGCATTGCTGGGAGAGCGCCCTGACTGGGTGCTGGTCTACGGCGACACCAACTCGACCCTGGCCGGCGCGCTGGCGGCCATCAAACTGGGCGTGCCGGTGGCTCACGTGGAGGCCGGCTTGCGCAGCTTCAACCGCGCCATGCCCGAGGAGCATAATCGCGTGCTGACCGACCACTGCGCTGACCTGCTCTTCTGTCCCACGCAAACCGCGGTCGATCTGTTGGCGACCGAGGGGCTGGCATCGGGCGTGCATCTGGTGGGCGACGTGATGGTGGATGCGTTGCGCCAACACGCCGAGATGGCCCGACAACGCTCCGACGTGCTGGCCCGGCTGGGGCTGCTCCCCAAAGGCTATTTGCTGGCCACGGTACACCGGCCCTATAATACCGATGTCCCGGAGAACCTGCGCAGCATCTTCGCCGCCTTCAATGACATCTACCGGCGCAGCGGCCGGCCGGTGGTGCTGCCGCTGCATCCCAGAACACGCCAGCGGATGGACGATCTGGCCCTGGATCCGCCGGACGGTGTGCGTCTGATCGATCCTGTCGGCTATCTGGACATGCTGGCTTTGGAGCAGGCCGCGGCCATGATCCTGACCGACTCCGGCGGCATCCAGAAAGAAGCCTATACGTTCGCTGTGCCCTGCGTCACCCTGCGGCCAGAGACCGAATGGGTCGAGACCGTGCAGGCTGGCTGGAATGTGGTGGCAGGCGCCGACCGCAGCGCGATCGTCCAGGCCGCAACTCAGTACACCTGGCCCGCCGACCTACCGCCGTCGGTCTTCGGTGATGGCCACGCAGCCGAGCGTATCGTCGAGGTGTTGGAGCGCGCGTAACGCGTCTTCGCACAGGGTACCAGAAGAGCCGCCATACGATCTTGCTTGCCACTACAGCTACTTCACCTCAATCTATGGTTCCCAGCCAACCAGAAATTGCGTTGGCCGGTCTGGTGATCTGTATGGTCGGGCCGCACGAGCCGCGGCCCGGCGGCGTCACTAGCCAGGTCGAGACCCTCTCGCGTTGCCTGCGCGGCGTTGGAGTCCAGGTGCGCCCCGTGGACACAAATGTGCAGGCGCTGCGTCGATGGGGCCGGTTGGGGCGCTGGCTGCTGCCGTTGTGCCAACTGGCGTTGGTTCCCTGGCGGCTGTGGCGAGCGAGCCGGGGCGCCGATCTGATCCACGTGCATCTGGCGTCGTATTGGGGCTTCTACCTGCCTATGTTGGCTATTGCCCTGGTGCGGGCTTTGCGCCGCCGGCCGGTGGTGGCCAGCTACCACGGCGGTATGGCTGAGCAGTTCGTGGCTGCGCATCGCCAGCGCGTGCAGTCTCTACTCAAGTCCATCGACGTCTTGCTCACCTCGGCCCAGGTTATCGCCGCAGCCTTTGAGCCGCTGGGTTTGAAGCCGATCCTCATGCCCAATGTGGTCGATCTGGAGCAGTTCAGCCCGCGCTCTGGCGGTCCACGCGACCTCACTGTTCAGCCCGCGCCGCTGCTGCTCTGGATCAAGCGCTTCGACCATGTCAGCAACCCCGCGCTGATGGTGCGGGCGTACGCGCTGGTGCGCCAGCAAGTCTCTGGCGCGCGGCTGCTGATGATCGGCGACGGTCCGCGGCGGGCTGAGATCGAGACGCTGGCCGCAGAGTTGAATGCGCCGGTGGAGTTCGCCGGCCGGGTCTCCTTCAAGGCGTTGCAGGCGGCCTACGCCGCCGCCGATGTTTTTGTCAGCTCAAGCGCTGTGGACAATCAGCCCAACACGCTGTTGGAGGCCTCGGCCCTGGGCCTGCCTATCGTGGCCACAGCCGTGGGCGGCGTGCCTGAGATGGTACACGACGGCGTCGATGCGTTGCTGACGCCGCCTGATGATCCCGCCGCCCTGGCCCAGGCCATTCTGCGCTTGCTGCAAGAGCCAGTCCTGGCCGAGCGCCTCAGCCAGGCCGCCATCGCCAATGCCCAGCGCTTCACCTGGCCCGCTGTCTGGCCGCAACTGGCGGCGGTGTATGGCAAAGCCAGGGAAACGAGTAGATGAGCAGACAAGAAAGCAAAGCGCACGTCCTTGTCTGCTTGTCCCCTTGTTCACCTGCCCACTCGTCTACTTGTCTACTTATCTACCTTCATCAGAGGATCTCTCCATGTCTGCAATCCCATCCACAGCACTGATCACCGGTATAGCCGGCTTTTGCGGCAGCTACCTGGCTGAGCTGCTTGCCGGGCAGGGCTGGCGTGTGGTCGGACTGGATATGGCGGCAGACGCGCAACAACGGCTGCGCCGGCTGGGGCTGGATGTCGAGCTGCATCAGGCTGATCTGGCCGACACAGAGGCGCTGCGGCAGATCATCGCCGGCGTTCGGCCCGATCAGGTCTATCATCTGGCGGCGCTGACCAACCCTGCGGCGCCGTTCCGGGCGCTGTACGAAGTCAACGTCTACGGCACGATCCATCTGCTGGAGGCGCTGCGCCGCGAGGCGCCGGATGCGGCCGTGTTGATCGCCGGCTCCAGCGCCCAGTACGGCCCCACCCAGCCTCACGAGAACCCAATTGAAGAGACGCAGGAATTCCGGCCCATTACCCAGTACGCCGTGACTAAGGCCGCTCAGGACATGTTGGGCCATATGGCCAGCCACGCTGGCCAGCCGGTGGTTCGCACCCGCAGCTTCAACATCATCGGTCCGCGCCAGGGCTCGCAGTTCGTCAGTGCTGCTTTTGCCCGCCAGATCGCCGGGATCGAACAGGGTCTGCAGCCGCCCGTGATCGAGGTGGGCAACCTGGCGGCCGTGCGCGACTTCGTCGATGTGCGCGATGTGGCGCGGGCGTACACGCTGGCGCTGGCAGCAGGCCGGCCCGGCCAGGTTTACAACGTTTGCTCAGGCGTGGGTCATAGCGTACAATCTCTGCTGGACGGGCTGCTTGCCCTGAGTACAGCCGAATCCATCGAGGTGCGCCCTACTGCCGAGCGCATGCAGCCGGCCGACGTGCCTGCCCAGGTGGGCAGTTACGCTCGTCTGGCCGCAGACACAGGCTGGCAGCCGCTGATCCACTGGCAACAGACCCTGCGCGATCTGCTGGACTACTGGCGCGCGGCATTGTAGGTCACGTTATCACCGTGACAAGCAGGCGGTTGCCGTGACACGCCCCGTCCGGCTATCAGCCAAACCTACGGGCCACGAGCGAGGACCACGTTTCACACTTCACGCTTTACGAGTTGACATGACACAACAACTTTTGATCAGGAACGGTACTTTGGTGACACCCTTCGGTGAAATCGCAGGCGACCTGCGCATTGTCGACGAGCGTATCCACAGCATAGGCGTACGTTTCGATCCAGAGCCGGGCGAAGAGGTGCTGGACGCGGCAGGCTGCGTGGTTCTACCCGGCCTGGTGGACCCCCACACTCACATCCAGCTCGACACGGGCATCTACAAGACGCCTGACGACTGGGCTGTGGGCACGCGGACGGCGGCCTGTGGCGGCGTGACCACGGTCATCGATTTCGCCACTCAATTCCCCGGCCAGAATGTGCGCGAGGCCGTGACCAACCGGTTGGCCGAAGCCCAGGACCTGGCTAAGATCGACTTCAGCTTCCACGTTATGCTGACCGAGTTGCCGGACGATGACGAGCTTGACGCTTGGATGGCTGATCTGGTGGAGCTGGGCACCCCTTCAGCCAAAGTCTATACCACCTACCGGCCCAACTACTACCAGGACGACGACAGCTTGCTGCGCGTGTTGCGTGCAGCAGGACGGCGTGGCGTAGTGGTGATGGTGCATGCCGAGAACGACGCTCTGGTCAGCGCGGCGACGGCCCGGCTGGTAGCCACAGGCAAGATCAGCCTGGCCTATCACGGTATGGCCCGGCCTGCGCTGGCCGAGGTCGAGGCAGTGCAGCGCATGTTGCTGCTGGCCAGGGAAGCCAACTGCCCGCTCTACGTGGTTCACAATTCAGTGGCGCGCTCGTCAGAGCTGATTCACGCAGCGCGCCAGGCCGGCCAGATCGCCTGGAGTGAGACCTGCCCGCAATATCTGACGCTGGACGAACGGATCTACGCGGGCGAGCACCCGGAGTGGGGCATCATGCAGCCGCCGTTGCGCCATCCAACCGAGGCAGAGCGTCTATGGGACCTGGTGGCGTCAGGCGCGGTCAACAGCATCGGCACCGACCACTGCGACTACACCTTGTTACAGAAGCACGGTCTTGATCCGTTGGAGAGTCAGGCCGTACAGGATGTGCTGGCTAAGCTGCCCGAGGAGGAACGGGAGATGGTGGTGCTGCGCGCCGGCCTGCGCGACGGTTGGCAGCGCGAATGGCGTGAGGTGGCGCTGGCAATGGGCACCTCGCGCGATGCCATCCGCCGCCTGGAGAACGACGCCGTGCGCCGCCTGCAAGAGGCTAATGGCGCGCTGACTACCTTGCACGATGCGGTCGCAGCCAACGGCCAGCCCCGCCTGCCTTTCACGCAGACCCCCGGCGGCATTCCCGGCTTGGAGACCATGCTGCCGCTACTGGCCACCGACGGGGTGGCGGCGGGCCGCATCACCTGGTCGCGACTGGCTGAGCTCACCTCAACCAACCCCGCAAGAGTCTTCGGTCTCTACCCGCGCAAAGGCGCATTATTACCTGGCAGCGACGCCGACGTGGTGGTCTTTGATCCGTCGGCCGAGACGACAATCAAGGCGGTCAATCTGCACAACATCGCTGGCTACACGCCTTACGAGGGCCGGCGGGTGCGCGGCCGGGTGCGTTTCACCCTCAGCCGCGGCTTGGTGGTGAGCAAGGCAGGTGAGTTTACCGGCCATCGCGGCTGGGGGCGCCTGGTGGAAGGAAGGCCGTTCAACGCGGCCCACTGGCGATGAGCGAACACCTGCCCTCTGGCTCAGAGGCGCACAGCAAATTCGACCATGCCAAGCGCCAGGCGATGGTCGAAAGCCTGGTCGCACTGCTGCGCGGCCGGTCCGATGACTTGCTGTCCTTCGACGACGTGCAGCGTAAGCTGGGGCTGCACATCACCCGTGAGCACGGTTTACAGCAGGCGCCGCTGGACCAGATCGTAGGCAGCGCGGGAAAATTTCGTGACTTTACCCGCTCCTTCTGGCCCCGGAATGAGCGGCTGCGCGAACGCTGGAAGTGGATCTACGTCGCAGCCCACGACTTCCACGGCCTGCCGCCAGTCGAATTGTACCAGGTGGGTGAGGTCTTCTTCGTCAAGGACGGCAACCACCGCGTCTCGGTGGCGCGGGCGCTGGGCAGTAAGACCATCGAAGCCTACGTCACCGAATTCCTGAGCCCGGCACCGCTGACCGTGGACAACGTCGATAGCGACATCGATTCGCTGGCCTTGCAGATGGAGCGTGAGCGTTTTCTGGGCCGCACGCGCCTGCCGGAGCTGCGTCCCAACGCGGCCATCGAGCTCAGCCAGCCGGGGGGCTACGCCACGCTGCTGGAACACATCGCCGTACCGGCCTATGTGCTTAGCCAGCAACAAGGCCGGCCGGTGGACTGGGACGAGGCCGTCGGACTCTGGTACGACGACGTCTATCTGCCGGTGGTGCGCTCCATCCGCGCGAGCCAGCCCGACCTGCTGCGCCGCTACCCTGGGCGCAGCGAGGCCGACCTGTACCTGTGGCTGATGGAGCATCGCGATGCACTGGCGCAAGAGCCAGACCTGGAGCCGGCCCTGGCCGCCGCGGCCCGCCAGTTCGTCGAGGCCATGGGCAACCCACGGCTGCGCTGGCTGGTTAACACGCGCAGCAAGCCGGGCACGTGGCGCACGCAGCGGGTGCTGCCGCGCGGCGACGGACCGCTCTTCGCCGATATCCTGCTGCTCCTGGACCAGGCGCCTGCGACCTGGCAGACCGTTGCAGACCTTGCGCCGCTGGCAGCGCGCGTCGGGAGCCGGTTGCACGGGCTGTGGAGCGGCCAGTCGCTGGAGGACTACAGCCGGGCCGGCGCAGCCATGCAGCGCTTCGCCGGCGTCTGCCAGACGCATGGCGCGGCCTGGCAGTTCCGGGCCGAGATTGGCGGCAGCGGCGATCAGGATGCTGTCACCGGCGGCTATGACCTGGTGGTGTTGCGGCAGGGCGAGGCAGAAGCCCGGCGTCAGGATGAGATGCTGGGAACGCAGATTCAGGGGGTGATCCGACGGGCGGCCTGTCCTGTGCTTGTCTTGTCTGCACAGCGCCCCCGCCTGAGCCGGGCCTTGCTGGCATACGATGGCAGCCTTTCGGCCGAGGAAGCGCTCTACGTGGCGGCGCATCTGGCTGCTGTCTGGGAGACGCGTCTGGTGGTGGTGACCGTGGAAGAACACGCCCGCACCAGTTCGGCGACGTTAGACGCAGCGTTGTCTTACCTCAGGCAGCAGGGCATCGACGCCCGCGGCTTTTTCAAAGCTGCGCTGCCCGGCTCGGCCGGTGTAGCCCAGTCGATCCTACAGCTTGCGGCCGAACAGGGCAGCGACCTGATTCTGCTGGGCGACAGCGGCTATTCCCCCTTTGTGGAGCTATTCGTGCGCAGCACGGTGGATCATGTGTTAAGAGAGGCGGGGTGTTCAGTGTTGGTGTGCGAGTAGGGAGAGAATGTGAGCGGTGCGCAATGCTTTGAGGCTGTGTTTGTTAGCCTCCCTCCGCCAGGTCCAGCCACCTTCCCATCGCCTCGTCCAACTCCCTCTCCGACGCAGCCAGCCGCTCCGCCAACGCCTGCAAGCGCACGTAGTCCCCGCTGCTGGCGTCGATCTCCATGTGCAGGGCTGCGACTTGCACTTCCAGATCTGCAACGCGCGCCTCCAGATCTTCTAGTTCGCGTCGTTCCTTCCAAGTCAGTTTGCGCTCCCTTGGACCCTCCGATTCTCTGACTCTCTGACCTTCTGTTCCCTTATCCCGCAGCCTCTCTTTCCCTGCTTTCCCTTCCGCCTCCGCCTCCCGAATGCTCTGGTACACGCTAAATGGTCCCGG
>JAAEKA010000420.1 GCA_014155705.1 Anaerolineae bacterium clx_CAG2
ATAATAGATTTTCAGTCCGGTCTGGTCGATGGCCAGGGTGTTGGACGGGTTGCCAACTGCCTCATGCATGAGAATGGAGATGAACATGATCAGTCTGCGCAGGATTCAAGCTGAGGACAAAGAGACGCTTTTCTACTGGCGAAACTTGCCAGAAGTCGCCAGGTACATGTATACCGACCACGTGATTACTATGGAGGAACACGAGCGTTGGTTTGCCGGAATTGCCAGCGACTCCAGCCGTGAGTACTGGATCATCACCTTGGATAGAGAGGCCGTTGGCCTGGTCAATATCTATGGACTGGATCGACACAACCAGCGGTGTTACTGGGCGTTTTATTTGGCAAGTCCGAAGGTACGCGGGCGTGGGGTGGGTAGCTTTGTGGAGTACTCGATCCTTCACTATGTATTCGACACCCTGGGGTTGAACAAGCTGTGCTGTGAGGTTCTGGGGTTCAACGAACCAGTGGTAAACATGCATAAGAGCTTTGGGTTTGTTCAGGAAGGCGTCTATCGGCAGCACATACTGAAATCCGGGGAGTTTATGGATGTGGTTGCGCTGGCTATTCTGAAAACGGATTGGCAAGAAAGACAGGCGGAGGTCGAGGAAAAATTACGGGCAAAAGGACTCCTGTAAGCCACTCCAGAGACGACTAAAACAGGTAGACGCAAGTCGGCCGGTGGTTTATTGTGACGCAACCGTCCGGGCTGGATTGCGTCTGAACAATCCGGCGGATTGTTCTACGATACTGCCCGGCAACTTGCGCCGACCTGTACGAGTCCGCCGAGACGGTCAGGATGCATGTGATCCCAATCAGAATTAGGTCCGCCGCTATGACGGACGGTGCTTCAATCTGGGGTTGGGCCAATGATCCAGCCACCCGCCAGGCGTCATTGCAGTCAGACCCCATCACCTGGGAGCAGCATCTCGCCTGGCTGGCGGCCAAATTGGCAAACCCTCAGACTCGTTATTACCTGGCGCTCGACCAGGATCAGCCCATCGGCGAGATTCGTTTCGACCTGGACGGACAAAAAGCCGTCGTCTCGCTCACCCTGGCTCCTGCGCAACGCGGGCAGGGGCGCGCTGCGACGCTGATCAACCTGGGCGTCGAGCGATTGATGGCTGAGACGGCGACAGAGGAAGTTTACGCTTTCGTCAAACCCGACAATATCGCCTCAGCCAAAGCATTTTTGAAGGCTGGCTTTCAGGAATGCGAGGCTGTCATCCTGCGGGAACAACCTGTTCGGCGCTTTGTGCTGGAAAGGAACACGAACCTTGACTCGGCTGGAAATCGATAACCGCATCGTTGGCCAGGGCCATCCTGTCTACATCATTGCCGAGCTGTCGGCCAATCACAACCAGGATTTCGACCAGGCGGTGCAACTCATCCGGGCAGCCAAACTGGCCGGCGCCGACGCCATCAAGCTCCAGACGTACACCCCTGATACCATCACCATCGACTGCAAAGCCCCGTTCTTCCAGGTCGGCGGCGGCACGCTCTGGGATGGCCGGACACTGTACGATCTCTACGCCGAGGCCTACACGCCCTGGGATTGGCAGCCCAGGCTCAAGGCCATCGCTAACGATCTGGGCATGAGTCTGTTCTCCAGCCCCTTCGACTTCACAGCGGTGGACTTTCTGGAAACGATGGGGGCGCCAGCCTACAAGATCGCCTCGTTCGAGCTGGTGGATCTGCCGCTGATCCGCCGCGTGGCGCAGACGGGCAAGCCGATCATCATGTCCACCGGCATGGCAACCCTGGCCGAGATCGACGAAGCGATGCGCGCCGCGCGCGCGGCTGGCGCCACGCAGATTGCGCTGCTCAAGTGCAACAGCGCCTATCCGGCCCCGCCTGAAGAGATGAACCTGCACACCATTCCGCACCTGGCTGCGGCCTTCGGCGTACCGGTGGGGCTGTCGGACCACACCTTGGGCATCGCCGTGCCAGCAGCAGCGGTGGCATTGGGCGCCTGCATCATCGAAAAGCATTTCACGCTCTCGCGCGCGGTTCCCGGTCCTGACAGCGCTTTCTCACTGGAGCCGCATGAGTTCACGGCGATGGTAGAGGCTGTCCGCATCACCGAGAGAGCCCTGGGTGAGGTGTCGTATGCCAACGCCCAGCGCGAGGCTGCCAGCCGGGTGTTTCGGCGCTCGCTGTTTGTGGTGCAAGATGTGCGGGCGGGCGAGGCGTTCACTGCGCAGAATGTGCGCTCCATCCGGCCCGGTCATGGACTGCACACCCGTCACCTGGAGGATGTCATCGGTCGCGTGGCCAGCACAGAGGTCCGTCGCGGAACGCCTCTGTCCTGGAACCTGATTGGATCGCAGTTGGCAGATCACGCGACTTCAGGAGAAGGATGAGCAGTTTCCTGCAGGTGCTTCGGCGCGGTGTTCACCGGCTGACGCATCCGGGCGCCATGGCGATCTTCGCTAGCGGCAACTTGACCGCCATGGGGCTGCGCATGATCGCGGGACTGCTCACTGCCCGCGTGATCAGTCCCACCGAACTGGGCGCATTCAGCGCCATTGGCATCGTCCTGGGGTATCTGTCCTTTCTGCAGCTTGGCATCCTGACCGGACTCAACCGGGAACTGCCCTTCTACATGGGCAGCGGCGACGTCGCGCGTGCCCGCCAGTTGGCCAGCGCTGCTCACGCCTGGGCCTTGCTGATCACCGGCCTTGCCGTTGCCGGCATGGTGGGCATGGGGGTGTACCAGGGACTCAACGGCCAGGTCATGTTGGCGGTAGGCTGGGTAGCCCAGTCCATCGGCGCGGTGGTTATCATCTATGGCACCTACTACCTGGAGGCGACCTTTCGTTCTGCGGGCGATTTTGCCAAACTGTCAGCCGTCGGTGTGGCGCAAAATGTCGTCAACCTGGCGATGGTGCCCGTGGTCGCCGCGCTGGGCTTCTATGGATTGGCGGTTCGCCAGGCGACAGTGGGCGCGACCTACCTGGGCATTCTGTGGCGCGCGCGCCCCTTGCGCGTGCTGCCCCGCTGGCATACGCCCAGCATGCGGCACCTGTTCAAGATCGGCGCGCCGATCTTCGCAGTTGGCCAGCTTTGGTCGCTGTGGAGCCTGCTGGACGTCACGCTCGTCTTCCGTATAACGGGCGCCGAAGGCCTGGGCCTCTATCAAATCGCACTGATCACAGGGGCCGCCGTGGCATTGTTCTCCAATTCCGTCGCCCAAGTCCTTTATCCGCGCATGGTGGCAATCTACGCGCAGACCCAGAGTGTGGCGGCGACGCTGCGCATCGCAAGACGCCCCACCATCACCCTCTGCACCCTCGCTGTGCCGGGCATTGCCATCGGGTGGTTGCTGCTGCCAGTGGTGATAGCATGGCTGTTGCCCGAATACACGGACGGAGTCGAAGCCGCGCAATGGCAACTGGTGGCCCAGGCCATTCTGTTTCTCAAGCCAATGATCAACATCTTCAACACGGTGAAGCGACAAGACTTGTATGTGGTTACCATCCTCGCTGGTACGGCAGTCTATGTTGCAGCCGTCTTTGCCCTGGGAAGCAGAGGATGGACGCTGGACGTTTTTCCGAAGTCCATGGCTTTGGGCAATGCCACCTATATCGGCCTGGGTTATCTTTTCGCTGCTTATCTGGCAAGAAAAGAGAAGCGCTCCGGCGCTTGATGGCTCTCACTGAGTCCTTCCTTGCCACATGTTAAGCAACCATGGTCGAGTTCTAAGTTGAGCGATGTGACCGCTTTATCCTGGCCCCGCGCCGTGGCGCCGGAGGTATTGGCGCAAATCGAGTTTGCTCTGGGTGAGCCGACCTTCGCTGGCGTCCCACTAGGCTCCACGCTGGGACCCATCTACCATGTTGAATTGCGAGCCGATCAGGGGCAATGGGGCTGGCGAGCACGTGCCCGACGCCATGCTCAGATGTGGCGTTTTCGATGGCGCAGCCAATATTCCGGGGCCAAGGGCACGTCAACACGGATGGTCAAATCAGCGCCTTACCTGCTGACCTGGCAGAAACAGACGCCGCGCTATGATGAGCTGGTCTTGCCGCTGGTGGAAAAGCTTGGCCCTGCCAACTGTGTGGTGGTTGGACGCGCGACAACTGATCTGGCCCATCTACCGGCAGCCGCCATGTTTGTGCCGTGGACGCAGTTGCCGTCAATCGATCTGTCAGCGTGTCGCAGAGAATTCGACCAAAAATTGCCTGAATGGCGCCGCCGTTTGAAGACGGTCCTGGCAGCCAACGACCTTCCTGCCATGGTCGGCGAGCGCCTCCTGAGTGCGATGGCGTCCCAGGCGCAAAAAGTGGCTGCCTGCCACCGTCTGCTCGACCACGTGCGTCCTTCCGCTGTCATTGTCGAATACGACCGCAACGAAAGCTCTTCCTGTCTGGTTCTGGCAGCCAAGAGCAGTGGAATCCCCACCATGACGATGGTGCATGGCGTCTTCAACTCGCCCCAGGGCTATGTCCCACTCCTCGCCGATGTCGCCTTCTGCTGGGGCGCACGGATGCGCCAACTGTTTTTGGAGGCAGGCACGCCGCCTGAACGCCTGGTGGTCACAGGGTGTCAAAGGTTGACACGCGGCGTGGCCGCCAACAGGACAGAAGCGCTCATCAAGCTGGGTCTCTCGCCCGACGCCCCTGTGGCGCTGCTGGCTACAAACCCGATCAAGGAGGCGGAACGGCTTCAGGTGGCTGAGGCCTTCTGTGCAGCCTTTGCCCGGCAAGATCGCTTCCAGGCGTGTATCCGTCTGCATCCTTCCGAGTCGCCAGCCTTTTACGCCAGCCTGATCGCAAAGAATCCTGGCATTGTCGTCATCGAGAACCATCGATGGACACTGGACGAGGCCTTGGCCGCCGCCGATGTCGTCGTCGTGCAGGACAGCGGTTTCGGCAATGACGCGCTGGTCAAGACAAAGCCCGTGGTCATATTTGACGTGACAGCGACACCCCTGCATAATGGCGCCGAGTTGATAGACCAAGCGGGCTGCCCGCGCGCGGGCAGCCCTGCCGACCTGGCAGTCATCACAGCCCGCATCGTGGACGACCGAGGTTTCGCCCGGAAATTGCAGGCGAAGGCTGAGACGTACGTTGAGTCGTTTTGTGCTGCCTTCGGCGATGCGGCAGCACAAAATGTCGTCGACCAAATCAGAGCGAGAGCCGTGGCCGCAGACGGGCGGCGCGACCCTGCGAATTGACGCAAGCCATGACACTACCAAACTTCCTTGTCGTCGGCGCGCCCAAAGCCGGCACAACCTCGATGCATCGCTATCTGAGCGAACATCCTGAGATCTACGTAACTGACCGCAAAGGGCTGCACTACTTCACCTATCCCGACCTCGCAGCTAATGTCGCCGGACCGGGAGATGCGGCTGCCATTCATGGTTTCTGCCAGACGCTGGAGGAGTACGCCGCGCACTACAGCGCAGTAGAGAATCAGAAAGCCATCGGCGACAACTCGCCCTCCTACCTGTACTATGCCCATTGCATACCCAAGATACAGGACACACTTGGCGACCAGGTCAGGATTATCGCCATGGTGCGCAACCCCATCGATCGGGCCTTTTCAAACTACCAACACCTGGTGCGAACCAAACGGGAGACCTTGAGCTTCTACGATGCGCTTCAGGCTGAAGAAGAACGAACGCGCAACCACTGGGGCGACTTCTGGCATTATCGCGGGCATTCGCTTTATTATGCTAAAGTCAAGCCATATATTGATGCATTCGGCGCTGATCGGGTGATGGTCGTTGTGCAGGATGATCTGGAGCGCAACACCTTGGACGTGGTACAGGCCGTATATCGCTTCCTCCAAGTCGACGACACGTTCGCACCCGGCAATGTCAGTGTTGTCTACGGCAAAGGCGGCGCAGTCAATACGCCGCTTGGCACGGTGTTGGGCCGACCCGGCCGTTGGAAGGTTGCGCTTAAGTCGCTTTTACCTCGTCCATTTTACCGGCGTCTGCGCAATGCCAAGGATGCTTACATTTCACGCAATACGGTGCAGGTGGATCGGCCAGATCCGCTGGCCGTTGCCTGGCTCAAACCGCATTTTGCTGAGGATATCGTGCAACTGGAGACTCTGCTGCGCCGAGGTCTTGATGCGTGGAAGTAAAAATCAGGCAAGGACCGTGACCCACCTGGGGGTTTCATGCTAACCGTCGATTTTGTAACCACCCGCAAAGGATCGATCGGTCCTTCATTTCGGCATAACATGCATGTCTTTCCGCTGTTTGAGTTTCGAAGCACTCTGCGACAGCATGGAATCACCGTGAAGATGTCGACTTTGGCGGAGTATCGGGCAAGCAAGCAACGCAATGGCGTATTGTGCGTCGATGGGCGCGTGTTCCGTTACGAGCACGGCCAGCTCTGCGCCGAAGATATGAGGCTGCTGACAGAGTTTCGTTCCCAGTGTGATCGGTTGCTTTGGTTTGACACCCGTGATAGCAGCGGCACGACTCAGTTCGAGGTCTTGCCCACTGTTGACCTCTATTGCAAGAAACAACTGCTGCGGAATCACTCGTTATACACAAGAAACTGGCGTGAAAATCGGCGCTACGTCGAAGAACTCAACAGGTTGTATGCCATCGACGAAGGCGATCACGAAGCGCCCGGCGTCCCCCTGGATCTCCAATATGACTCTAAGCTGCGACTGAGCTGGAATCTCGCCTACGCCGATTATCGCTCCCAGTCCTACCCGCAACGCTATCTGGGGATGGTGGGCTTATCACGCTCGCCCAGGTTTCATGGGAGCAGCGAACGATCGGTTGACCTCCAGGCGCGTTACTCTCTGTCGTATCAGTTGCCAGCGATAACCATGCACCGCCGCCGCTACCAGGATACCGCCAGTTCTTTGACTGGCTTCGAGGTGCGGGTGGGTCGGATCAAACGCAAAGCATTCCTGCACGAGCTGCAACAAACGCGCGCCGTCTTAAGCCCCTTTGGCTATGGCGAAATATGCTATCGCGATTTTGAGGCCATGGTGTTTGGCTGCGCCTTGATCAAGCCTGATATCTCGGACCTGGAGACCTGGCCCGATGTCTTTCAGGCAGGGAAGACCTACGTTCCGCTGCCACTGGACTCAGAAGAATCCCGGCGCCTGCTACAGGAAATTTTGGGCAACCATGAGCTCCTGGACGAAGTGAGAAAATCGGCGCAAGCAGCCTATCGAAATCTCTGGACGAAAGCCGGAATCGAACATTTCGTCGCTCACTTCAAATCTCTTCTCGAGAGTCAACCCCATGCTGCATAGATGGCGCCGTCTGAGACGGCAAAAGAACCTGCCTCGCTTTCTTGTTGCCCAGTTGTTGAGAAAAACCGGTCTCTCCCGCCAGCTTTTGATCGAACGCAGCAATTACCGCATGTGGTTCTTTCCAACTGCCATCTCAGCCGCTTGCTGGGTGGACCCGGAGGCGCGGCGCGGCGACGAGATCTTCCTGGAACATTATCTCAGGCATGGGGACGTCGTCATCGATGTGGGTGCAAATGTTGGTACGTTCGCGCTGGCGGCTGCCGCTCTGGTGGGAGAAACGGGCAAAGTCTTCGCATTCGAACCTCACCCCCGGGTTCACGAGTATCTGAGCAAGAACATCGTGCTCAACGGCTTCCGCCACGTAACAGCTCTCAACTATGCTGTTGGCAACCAGGATCAGATGGTAACTATTTCGGATATTGCTGCCGACGATGATCAAAATCATGTCGGCAGCGCCGCCGGATATGCCGTCCGCTGTGTTCGCCTGGACGATGTGCTGGCTGACGCCCCCCCCATTGCGCTGCTCAAGATCGACACGGAAGGATATGAGCGATTCGTGATGGAAGGCGCTTCTGACCTGCTCCAGCGCACAGAGGGCGTCCTCTGGGAAGCATCAGAGCCGATGTTTCGCCGCTACGGATATGCGGTAGAGGACATCATCAGCCTGCTTCAATCCCAAGGCTTGACCACTACGTTTGAAAGTCATGGAGGCCGGATCGAGCCTGCGACGATGCAAAACATCCAGGCATCACACCACATGAACCTTGTGACCGTTCGAGATGAAAGCGCTGCCCGGCTAGAGAGGCTGGCGGGTTATCAAACACCATCCGATCAGTCCACTGGCGGTGGAGTCATACATGGGGTTTGAGAAGGCGACTCCCGATAATCTGGCCAGGACTATCGAACCCGGCTCACCTGATTCCTCGTCGGTCTCGATAATCATCGTCAGTTGGAACGTAGCTGGTCTGTTGCGAGACTGTCTGCTGTCCATCCAACAGACCGTTGACAATGCCGCCATCGAGATCATCGTCGTCGACAACGCTTCGCGCGACGAAACCGTCGCGATGCTTCGTCACGAGTTTCCGCAGGTGGTCGTGATTGCCAACCAAGAAAATGTGGGCTACGCGCGAGCTAACAACCAGGGGATTGTGCGCGCCCGGGGCGACTACATGCTCATCCTGAACCCTGACACGCAGATCTTGCCAGGAGCGCTGGCTGCAATGGCGGCCGCCTTTGTCGATGATCCTGATGTTGGCATCGTGGGAGCAAGACTTACCAACCCCGACGGGAGCGTCCAGCATGTATCTGCAAGGAAGCAGCGAACGCTGGCTTACACGCTGTTCTGTTATGCACTCCACCTGGACGCTCTGCCCAAAGCAGGCGATTGGTTTGTAAGGCGGTACTACTCCGACTATGACTACGGGGTCAGCCAGGCGGTCGAGGCAGTGTCCGGGGCGGCCATGTTGATACCCGCGCATCTGCTCCGGCGGCTGGGCGGATTCGACGAAGGGTTTCTGCACACAGGCGAAGATATCGAACTCTGTGAGCGTTATCGCAGAGCCGGACTGAAAATCTATTATGCTAGTGATGCGCGCATCATTCACTTCGATGGGCAGAGCAGCAAGCAGGCGCCGCGCCGCAGCGTGGTAAACGGAACCTTGAGCGGCGAACATTACTTTCGACGCTGCGGCGGCCGCCGGGACGCCTGGCTCTATAAGGCAATCATCATGGCAGTCCAGGCGCCATTCATGCTGAGCATCGGGCTGGTCAAGCTGTTGTTGAGACTAGAGACGAGTACCGATTTCAAAAATCGCTGGGGAACAGCCGTAGTGATCTGGAAATGGCGCATCTACGAGGACTAATGCATTCGAAAAGCTTCAGGCGACTGACCACCCTGCCATCTTTCAAGGGCGCCGCCGACCACAACAAGCTGTGGGTACTGGCGGGCTTTGCTGGCCTCTTGTTGTCAACCATCCTGATCGGATGGCTGACAGCCAACGGCATGGGGACCCTGCTGATCGGCGCTGCGATGATTGTTCCAGCACTGATGCTGAGCCTGTGGGTCGTGCGCAAGCGAGCGCTCTTTCCCTACGTGCTGGTGTTCTTTCTGGCCTCTGAGTACCTGAGCCCTGAGGAGGGCGCTGGCATTATCACGATTCCCAAAGTTGGATTGGCCGCGTTGTTACTTGCGCACCTGATGACAACGCGCGAGCGGCTGACTCTGAAGTCCAACGTTATCTTCCTGCCCGCTATGCTGTTTGTTGGCTACTTCGCAGCTTCCATTTTATGGAGCGGGCGCGCTGACTCGGCGCTTACACGCCTGATCACCCTGGCCCTGTTGCTGGTAGCTTTTTGGCTGGTGGTTCACTCCTGCAAAGACGTGGACGACTTGTGGCACTTCCTGGGCGCAACAGTAGCCGTTTCGCTGCTAACCGCCGTGCTGGCCGTCAACGAGGTGGTAGGGCTGCGCGCCTTTGGCGTCGATATCCTGCAGGTGACCCGCGCCGGGTCGTTGCAGGTCAACGCCAACGGCAGCGCTTATTACATCAGCGTCGGCATGGGCGTGTTGCTGGCGGCGCATGTGTACCGTGTGCGGACATGGAAGTGGCTGCCCGAAGCCTTACGCTTGCCCGCGCTACTAGTCTGCGCCGCAGGAATCCTGGCGACCGGCTCGCGCGGCGGCCTGGCGGCCGCCGCGGCCGGCATCCTGGCCGTTGCGTTCATGGCGCTGCTGCAACGAAAGCTCAGCCTTAGGTTTGTGATCCTACTTACGCTTGGCGTGGTCGGACTATTTGCCGCAAACCAATACTTGCCTCTGATCGACAGTTTTTGGATGGCACGTGTGGTGATCCCGCTGGAAAGCGGCCGCGATATCACGGCGAATCGCACGACGATCTGGACAGATGCCTGGTCGGCTTTCACAGAAAATCCAGAGTTTGGCATGGGACTGGAAGGGTATCGCTATGGCGCGGGGCACGCCATCCACAACACCTACCTGTGGACGATCACCAATGGCGGGATCATTGGCGGCGGATTGACTATTCTGATCCTTGTGACTTCTGCCGGGACCATCCTGCATGTGTGGCGGCGTTCGCGCCTATGGGGCTTAGAATCGCTGGAGGCAGCAGCCGTTGCTGTGGCTGCCGCAGCCAGCGCCACGGCTGTCTTTGCGTTTGGCTCTACCGCACAGTACAACAAACTGCTTTGGCTGGTGCTTTCGCTGGTGCAGGTGCTGGCGGTGGTGTTGGCCACTGCTCAGGAGCAAGCGCGCACCAGCGCGGAGACGCCAGCAGCCAAAGCCGATCTCGCTTTGCCGGTTCTTCCCCGTGTGGCGCCGTCCACAACCATCTCTCACTCCCAAGGGGGGCAGACATGACAGGACGGCTGAAGACTTGGTTCTGGCGCGTGCGGCTGTCGATGGCGCGCGACCCACTGGCGGTGGCACGCGCCTGGCGCCACCTGGGGGTGCACGTCGGAGAGAACAGCTACATCTATCGCACTGTGCGCCTGGGACGCAACGGCAAAGACCCGATCCAGATCGGCAACAACTGTGTGCTGACCGGCTGTACGATTCTTGGCCACGACGCCTCTACCAACCACCAGCTTGGTCTGCGGCGCTCGATGATCCGGCCGGTCAAGATCGAGGATGGCTGTTTTATCGGCCAGGGCGCCATCGTCCTGATGGGCGTCACCGTCGGTCCGAGGGCAATCGTCGGCGCCGGGGCTGTGGTGACCAAAGATGTGCCGCCAGACAGCGTTGTTGCCGGAAATCCCGCACGCGTCCTCTGCACCGTAGACGAATTGACGGCGCAGCGCCGCCAGCTTATGGCAGACCATCCAGAATACTTCCCTGACTTGACTCAGCACAGCGCGCAGTAACACCATGTCACGTCCCAAACGTATCTTCTTCATCGCCAGTCAACTGGGCTTGGGGGGCGCGGAGCGCCAGCTCTTCTACCTGGTGAGTCACCTGGACAGGTCGAAATACGATGTGTTCATCGTCAACATGAGCGGCGGCGGCGGCTACTATTGGGAAGAGCGCCTGCAAGAGTTGGGGATTCGCGTGGAACGGCAGCGCAAGGCAACGTCCTGGCAGCGGGCCTGGGCGCTTCGCTCAGCGGCTCGCTCCTGGGGCGCCGACATTGTTCAGGCGGCCCATTTTCATGTCAACGGCTACGCAGCCATCGCCGGATGGCCCGGCGCGCCGGCCATCGGCGCGCTGCGCAACGCGGCCACAGCCGAACACATCGATCGCGTGCCCGCATACTGGAAACACCTGTGTCTGTTTGGCGTCGACCGCCTGATTTGCAACTCGGCGATGGCGGCGCAACAACTGACTGCGGCTTATCCCAGGCTCAAGAACGTCGGCGTCATTGCCAACGCCGTGGAAGCGCCTTCGGATGCCGACCTCGCGCTGACCCGACAACGCAGCGAACAGGAGTTGAACAAGCGGCCGGGCCAGACGCTGATCGGATTCGTGGGGCATCTGGGCGAACAGAAAAATCCCCTGCTGTTGCTCCAGGCGTTCGCGCCGCTGGCTGAACGCTTCGCTGCACTGCGCCTGGTCATGGTTGGGGATGGTCCCATGCGCGCCATCTTGACGCAGGCTGCCCACGACCTTGGCGTCACCGAGCGGGTGGACTTCCTGGGCTATCGGCCTGTTGCCGAGGACTTGATGCCAGCCTTCGACATCCTGTGCATGCCCTCCAACTATGAGGGCATGCCAAACGTGCTGATGGAGGCTGGCGCGCGCGGCGTGCCGGTGGTCGCGACAGAGGTTGGCGGCGTGCCGGAGATCATCGTGGACGGTGTGACGGGCCTTCTGTGTCCGGCAGGCGATCTGGCCGCGCTGAGTGAACGGTTGAATCGCCTGCTGTTGCAGCCGAATGAACGGGCAGCCATGGGCAAGGCTGCCAGGCAGCGGATTCAGGAACATTTCCAGGTGGATCGCCTTGTAGGGCAATACACCGCCCTCTATGAGGAACAGTATGGTTGTCAAAAGGAAGGGGTCCTAGATGTGTCCTGAAAAGCTGAAGCTCACTTTGCTGGGTGACATCGGTCATGTGAATATCCAACGGTGGTGTGAAGCTCTCGCCGGCGCGGGAGTCGATCTCACCGTGGTCTCGTTCGCCAAGTCCCCTGCCGGGGACTGGACGGCGTATCAAATTCCATCTGTCCGTGGCGCTGGCAAACTCAACTACTTCTTGGCGGCACCGCACGTCAAGCGGTTATTGGCACAAGTGACACCCGACGTGGTTGCAGCTTATTATGTTACCGGCTACGGTACCCTTGGCTCCTTGACGGGTTTCCATCCCCTGGTTCAGGTTACGTCAGGTAGTGATGTTCTGGCCGCGCACAAGAAGCTGTGGACATACTATGTTGCACGTCATAATCTACTCCGATCGGATCTGGTAACGGCGTGGGCGCCGCACATGGCCGATGCTGTTTGTCGCATGGGGGTAACCGAGAATCGTCTGCTGGTGTTGCCGCGCGGTATTCCTGTGCAGCGCTTTGCGAGTGTTCGCTGTCCGGTGCCAACGCCTTCCGAAGAGATCCGCCTGGTCTGCACGCGCTCGTTCAAGCCAATTCATCGCATCAGCATACTGATACAGGCTATAGCAGAACTCAAGAACGCAGGGCTGAATATCCATTTGTCATTGGCTGGCAACGGCCCCCAACGTCAGGACCTCATGCTGCTAGCACGCCGGCTAGATCTGGAACAGCAAATACAATTCGTGGGGTTTGTGCCAAATGATGATCTACCATCCTTTTTGGCCGAGCACCAGATCTATGTCGCATTGACTGAGTCAGATGGAGTCTCTGCGTCGCTGCTAGAGGCGATGGCGGTTGGACTACTGCCCATCGTGCCTGACCACCCTGCAAATCACTACTGGATTTCCGCGGGAGAAAACGGTGTGCTTTTTGGTGACGTGACGCCGGTAGCGGTGGCGGAATGCATTCATCAGGCCATCTCGGATCTAGCGCTCCGCACCAGCGCGAGAGACAATAACCCGAGGATTGTCTGCGATCGCGCTGATGCGGTCGCTAACTCACGCGTCTTTGTGGAACGTTTCCAAGACATCGGCGCGTACTCTGCCACACTGCGTTAGCCTTTGGGGAGTCACCCCTGGCAAGCGTAAGACGGCATCTCTTTTCAGGTAGACTTGATGACACGCTCCATCTGGATATTCAACCAGTACGCATTGCCTCCCACGCTTCCGGGGGGCACGCGCCATTTCGACTTGGCCTGCGAATTGACCCTGATGGGCTATCAGGTGACAATATTCGCCTCGGCTTTCAATCATAGCCTTTTCGAAAAGAAAAGGCTATTGAACGGCGAACCGTGGGCGATAGAGGAAATTGAAGGCGTCAGATTTGTCTGGTTGCCATCGTTTCCCTATCGCAATAACAACTGGCGCCGACTTTTGAACATGCTCGAGTATACAGTGCGCGCATATCATCTCGGATTGCGACTATCGCGCTTGGATCCCCGTATTGCGCCACCTGACATCATTGTAGGTTCGTCTGTGCACTTGTTTGCAGTGTGGGCCGCATACCAGCTCAGTCGCCACTACAAAGCCAATTTTGTGATGGAGATTCGCGACCTCTGGCCTCAGGGTTTCGTGGACTTGGGTGTCTGGCACGAGGGGCAGTTTCATGTGCGGTTCTTCCGTTGGCTGGAACAATGGCTTTGTGAGCGTGCGGAGAGGATCATCGTGCTATCGCCGTTAACGAGCGAGTATCTGGCTCGCTACTCGAAGGTATGGGCTGACAAGGCTGTCTATATCCCAAATGGTACAAAGACGGCCAGATTCATCCAGGTCAGTGCTGACGAACAGCGTGATGGCGGTCCTTTACGGACGATGTTCCTGGGGTCTATGGGCTATAAGAATGGAGTAGACTTGATCCTCCATGCCATGAAGGTTATCGAACAAGATGAACCGAGCATATTGGAGTGTTGGTTGATAGGCGATGGACCGGAGAAACCGCATTTGATCCAGTTGGCTCGCGACCTGGAACTCAAAAACGTGGTATTTCATGATGCCGTCGCACGTTCATCAGTGCCTTCTTACACTCAGCAAGCAGATATCCTGATTCTGGTAGAACGGGAAGTGCTTTATGGCAGTTCCAACAAGCTGTTCGACTACCTGGCAGCGGGCAAACCGATCGTTTTCTCCGTCGTTGCTCAACACAACAACCTGGCCGATGAAATCCACTGCGGTTTATCCGCAGCCCCAGAAGATGCTGCCAGCCTGGCTGAGAAGCTGCTGGAGATGGCCCGTCTGTCAATCGAAGAGAGACAGGCGATGGGGGAACGAGGTCGGTCCTATGTCTGCCAGCAGCATGACTACTCGGTACTGGCAGTGCGCTTGGCAGAAACATTCGAGCAGGTTACTTCTGATCAATTGAAAAACCAAAGGAATTCGAACCAGCCTACGCGTCCATCTGGTCTGATCGACTAGCATACAGCCGAAGCATGCCAACCCCAAACCGCGGTTCACCATCGGCGATTCACCCTCACTCGGAGAACTTGCTCGCCGCAATGATCTGCGTAGATTTTCTGCCCCACACAGTAGCGCTTGATCTGGTGCTTTCGTGTGGCTTCTACCCGATGTACTCGTACGAAACACCGGCACAATTCGCGCGTCAACAGTATCACCAACTCTTCAGCAGAGAATGCCACAGTTTTAAGGAAGTTATCCAATGAATACAGACCTTGAGTTCCATGCCTACCAGCCAGGACAGGAAGAAAGCATTCTTGAGCTATTCCGGCACAGCTATGGCCATGACCTGGGCCGGGATGTCTGGCGATGGCGATTTCAGGACAATCCGGCCGGCCCAGGCGTCATTGATTTGTGCTGGTCAGGGGACGTTTTGGCAGCGCATTACGCTGTGACCAGTATTAGGATGAGGATCGAAGGGACAGATTGGTTGACGGGATTGTCGGGTACCACCATGACCCATCCCAATTATCGCGGGCGCGGCCTATTTCCCATCCTGGCGCGTAGAACCTATGCACGAATGGCTGAGAACAACGTGGCATTAGCTTGGGGCTTTCCTAATGCGATGTCACATCGTGGCTTCATCAATGATTTGGCGTGGGCCGATATCTACGAAGTTCCGACACTCCGGCTTGCACTCACAGAGCGGCTGCGATTGCCGACACCGGATAACAACGTCATTCAGTGTGAGGCGTTTGATGGCAGATTCGACCTGCTTTGGGATCAAGTCAAGGACGCGTTCCAAGTGATCACTTGCCGTGATCGCCAGCATCTTCAGTGGAGATACACCGATAATCCAACTGAACGCTATCAAGTCATAGCGTATCAAAATCGAGACAGCATCCTAGCTTATGTCGTCTTCAAGCGCTATCGTAACGAATTGCAGATCGTAGATCTTCTTACATCTCAAGGCGCCGAACCGCTACTTCAGTTGATTGCCCGTGTTGTCGGCGTGGCGAGGGAAGAGTCGGCGAGCGCTGTGAGTCTTTGGCTGGGCGTTACACATCCCTTCCATCATGGTTTGGAGAAAGTGGGATTCGTGCTGGGAGAGCCGATCACATATTTCGGCGGCTTAGCGCTGCAGCCAACGTTGCGAAGGTCGAGCCTGTTAGACTTTCGCAACTGGTATCTGACGATGGGCGACTCAGATGTCTTTTAACCCACTAGTCTTGCCAGCAATCTGCTGGGGTAGCACTGCCTATGCGTGAGTTGCAGTTAGCGATCAAGCGCCTGGCTGACGTGGTCTTGTGCCTGGCTATCCTGATCTTTGCCTTTCCAATTCTCCTGATGATCGGAATCCTGGTGAAAACATCTTCCCCCGGTGGGGTGTTCTTTGTGCAGCCTCGCGTGGGAAAAGGTGCAAGGGCATTCCAACTATTCAAGTTTCGCACCATGACAGGTAGTCCGAACAAAGGAAGTAAAGTATGGACCAGTTCCGATGAGGCTCGAATTACGCCTGTCGGAAGATTTCTACGCGACTACGGCCTGGACGAACTGCCGCAAGTGATCAATATTATCAAAGGCGACATGAGCATCATCGGACCGCGCCCTCCGTTGCCTGAACAAGTGCTTGATTACACACCGCGCCAGCGACGAGCCTTTCAGATGCGTCCTGGTGTGCTATCGCTGGCAGCGGTGCGAGGCCGCAGGTCGATCCCGATAGAGAAGCGGATCGAATACCACGTCGAATACGTAGACAACTGGTCCTTAGTGCTGGACTTAGAAATCCTGTGGCGTTCATTGTTTGTCGTGCTGGGCAGACAAGATGCCTCAGAAAAACCCTCTTCCAACAAACCAACATCATGAGCTCAGTCATGCGCATCCTGGTTATTTCAGCTCATCCTGACGATGAAACAATCGGCGCAGGCGGTACTATCTTGCGCCACGTAGCAGAGGGCCATGAGGTATTCTGGTGCATTGTCACCCAAGGATACTCACCGCCGTGGTCGGAGCAAACCCTTGAAGCTGCTCAACGCCAAGTGGATCAGGTCAGTCAACTGCTGGGGTTTAGACAAGTCTTCCGGCTGGGATTTCCTACGGTAAAGTTGAACACTGTCCCCTACATCGATCTCAGTTCCGCGCTCCAGCGTGTGGTAGATGAGGTCAGGCCAGAAATTGTGTACACCACGCCGCGTAGCGATATCAACCAGGACCATCGTATCGTCTTTGACTGCACGCTTGTGGCGACAAGACCTCTACCTGGTAGCTCCGTCCACAGGCTGTTGTCTTACGAAATCAGCCCCACGACGCGTTTTGGTTCACCTTCAGGGAGTGGTAACTTCACTCCCAGCGTATATGTCGATATTTCAGATTACCTGGACAAAAAGCTTCGGGTTATGACCCTCTATGAAACAGAACTCCGCGCATACCCGCACCCCCGTTCGCTGGAAGGGCTTACGCTATTGGCCCAAGAGCGTGGGATCAGTGTTGGATTGAAAGCGGCGGAGTGCTTTGAGCTGATCAGGGAGTTGATGTAATCCGCAATGTTGTCCGCCCTGGTGTCACTGGCTGAGCGCAGGTTCCCCTTGGCGTCGTCGACGAATTAACGGCCGCAACGCGCTGAGTTGGGAGCAAAAGTATGCACTGGATGTCTGATATGTGGACCATCTCTCTCTGATTTTGGACCTCAGGATCATCGCCTTGACAATCGGGAAGATCATCAAGCGCGAGGGCATCAACCAGCCGGGCGAGGCCACGGCCAGCCAATTCATGGGATAAGCATTCCCCCTCAGCAACACGCAGAAAGAGATTATGTCTAATGTCACTTCGTCAAATTGCAGTCTACGGCGCAGGTGGGTTCGCCAGAGAAACTGCCTGGCTAGTACAGTCGTGCAATGTGTATGAGGATTTGTACCGTGTCGTTTGCTTCATCGACGATGACCCTGCGACGCATGGGACGCTTATCAATGGCGTTCCCTCGATGAGTTTGCAAGCAACATGTCAACAGTTTCCTGAGGCGGCAGTTGTGATAGGCGTAGGTGCGCCCCTAACCAGACAGAAGATCGCAGAGAAAGTAGCCGCCGCTGGCCTATACTTCGCGACGATTGTCCATCCGAAGACAGAAATGTCCGAATGGATCGAAATCGGAGAGGGAACGGTCATCTGCGCTGGCAACATCTTGACCACCAATATCGTACTTGGTCAGCAGGTGCAGATCAATCTGGATTGCACCGTGGGCCATGACGTGGTCATGGGCGACTACACCACTCTGGCGCCAGGTGCCCATATCTCTGGCTGGGTGCATTTTGGCAAGCGTGTATATGTCGGTACAGGCGCAGTGGTTCTCCAGGGTATGCAAGATGCCCCGTTGACCATTGGCGACGATGCAGTGATCGGAGCGGGCGCTGTAGTCACCAAACCAGTGCCCCCTGGCGTGACCATGGTTGGCATCCCTGCCAAACCGTTGCAGAAGGGATGAGATGCCCCGTATCTACCTCTCCCCACCCCACATGTCCGGCCTCGAAGCGCCCTTGGTCCAGGAAGTGTTCGACTCCAACTGGATCGCGCCGCTAGGGCCGCAGGTGGATGCGTTCGAGGCCGAGTTCGCCACACTGATTAGTGCCCCCCATGCGCTCGCCCTCAGCTCTGGCACGGCCGCGCTGCACCTCGCCCTGCTGTTGGCCGGTGTGGGGCTGAGCGACGAAGTGCTGGTCTCCAGCCTGACCTTCTCGGCCAGCGCCAATCCGGTGACCTACCTGGGCGCGCGGCCGGTCTTCATCGACAGCGAGCCAGTCTCGTGGAACCTGGACCCGGCGCTGGTGGTCGAAACCATCGAGCGCAAAGCGCGCCACGGTCGCCTGCCCAAGGTCGTGATCCCCGTGCATCTCTACGGACAGAGCGCCGACCTGGACCCCATCCTGGCCATCTGCGCGCGCTATGAGATCACCGTCATCGAGGACGCTGCCGAGGCGCTGGGCGCGACCTATCGCGGCCGCTCGCCGGGAACTCTGGGCTGGGCCGGCATCTTCTCCTTCAACGGCAACAAGATCATCACCACCTCCGGCGGCGGCATGCTGGTCTCAGCCGACGTTGCTTTCATCGAGCACGCTCGCAAGCTGGCGACTCAGGCCCGCGACCCTGCTCCCCACTACCAACACTCGGAGATCGGCTACAACTACCGCCTGAGCAACGTACTGGCCGCCATCGGCCGCGGTCAGCTCCAGGTACTGGCCGAACGGGTGCGCCGCAAGCGGAAGATCTGCGAGACCTACCGCCAGCTCCTGGGCGACCTGCCTGGTGTGAGCTTCATGCCCGAAGCGCCCTGGGGCTGCGCCACCCGCTGGCTGACCGTCATCACCGTGGACCCGGCCCAGTTCGGCGCCACGCGTGAGGACGTCCGCCTGGCGTTGGAGGCAGAAGACATCGAGTCCCGCCCGCTGTGGAAGCCCATGCACCTTCAGCCGGTGTTCCGCGACTGTGAGGTCGTGGGCGGCGCTGTGGCCGAGGCGCTGTTCCGCGATGGGCTGTGCCTGCCGTCGGGGACGGCGATGGGCGAGGATGACTTGGCGCGGGTGGCAGGTGTGATGCGGAAAATGGCACGCTGATGAACACTGAATTCATACGCAGATCAGAGACATCTGGGTCTGGCTTGAATGCTGGCGATTAACCGTCTAGTGATCCGTTCTTGCTGACTGTGACCGGTTGCTTGTGTGACATCTTCTTGACTCCTTCGGTGTACCAGACACAAAGAGCTCCTTTCTACATGAACTCAATGCCAGCACTCCCCGCGTCGCACCGGCTGAAGCTCATACGCGCCTTGACGGCTCCACATCCACCTGCGCTCTCCGCATTGCTGGAGGCCAACCAGTTCGTCATCGACGATGTCCGCTGGCTGCAAAAACAGGGGCTGGCCGTCTACGCCTTGCACGAATTTGAGCGGGCCGGTCTGCTGGCGCGGCTGCCTACTGATGCAGCCAGCGCCCTGCAAGACCACTATCACCAAGTCGCTCTGACCAGCGCCACCCAGGACTGGCAGATTGAACGCATCCTGCAGACACTGACCGACGCTGGTGTGGGGTTTGCCTGGGTCAAAGGCGGCATGTTGGCCCACACCGTCTACGCCAACCCGAGCGACCGTCACCGCGGCGACCTGGACCTGTGGATCCAACCGGAACAGTTGGCGCTGGCGCAAGCTATCCTGGAAGGCTTGGGCTACTCCCTGCACAGCAAAAAAGACCGGCCGCCAGCCCTGGCCCAGATCCTCGGTGTAGAGCTGAAGATGACAGGCCAAGGGGACAATCTGCATTTAATTGAGCTGCAGTCGCCGCTAATACGCGGGGAATGGATCCGCTGTACCACATCTGTAGACCATGCCTCCCTTTGGCAGCGCCGCGTCCCCGCCCGACTGGACGGGCACGCCTATCCTACTCTGGCGCCTGAGGACACACTGATTTATCTGTGCATCCATCAGGCGGTGAACCATCAGTTCGGCGCCCCCTGGCTGCGCAACCTGCTCGACGTGCACCAGGTGGTGGGCTACTATGACCTGGACTGGAGCGTTGTGGCTGAGCGCGCCTCGGCCTGGCGGGTGGCTACGGTGGTGTGGACTACGCTTGACCTGGCGCGGCGACTGCTGGATTCGGCCGTACCAGAGACAGCCATGCAAAGACTGGCGCCCCCGGTCTACCGTCGTCGTCTGATCGCCGGGCTGGACCTGGAGCGAGCGCTGCTGGAGTTGCACAGCGGCGGCTACAACCATCGCCGTTTCCTGACGCAGCTCTTGTTAGTAGATCGTTGGCAGGATGCCGCTCGTCTTTTGCTGCACGGAGCATTTCCTGAGGCGGCCTGGCTGCGGGCGCGCTACGAGATGACGCCTGACCGGCCGCTCTGGCGCTTGCGCCTGAACCATCTCTGGCTGCTGGCAACGACGGCCAGGGCCTGACCCGGCAGCCGGGACTTACGCGGTTCAGACTTCGAAAACGACAGCAGGGTGCAATTGGGCCAGAACAGCCTGAGTAGATATAATTCAGGAGTGTGGCCCTTCTCCCGGCTCAAAAAGCAAACGAACATCCGATTGAAAACGACATGAAACCCAACACCATTCTTCGCCGGCGGCGGCAGGCATTCAGCGTGCTGAGCGTTGCTGCGCTGATGCTTATCACACTGGCCGCATGTCCGTCCAGATCTACGCCGGCTCCGCTGCCCACGCTGCCGCCCACATCAACGCCTGCGCCCTCGGCCACGCCCACACCCACCTGGACTCCTGCGCCGCGTCCTACGTCTGGCCCCTTGCCCACGGCCACCCCCTCTTACCTGGTCACCACTGTCGCGGCGGGCGAGACCATCGAGGTGGGTGATCTGGTGCTGACCGTGACTCAGATCCCCGCCCCCGCTTCAGAGACCGATGCAGAGGCAGGACGCCAGCTCGTGCTGCTGGACCTGACGATCCAAAACGTGAGCGATCGGGTGATCGGCATCAACTCGGCCCGCGAGCTCATCCTCAAGGATAGCTCCGACCAGGTCTACAGGATCAGCGCTGCAGCCTTAGCCGCCATCGAAGGCACAACCCCTGACGTCGACCTGGCGCCAAACGAGGTCATTCGGGCACAGGTGGGATTTAGCGTGCCGGCCGAGGCATCCGGCCTGACCCTTTCCTTCGCAGCAGACAAGTTCAACGCCGGCAGAATCTTCGTGCGGCTGCCTTAGTCCCGTCTGCTCTCAGGCCGAGCGTCTGAGTTCCAACCGGTGGATGAAGAGTTACGCATGCATGTTGGGGCATGACCGTTGCCAG
>JAAEKA010000421.1 GCA_014155705.1 Anaerolineae bacterium clx_CAG2
GCCGCGTCGGCGCTGCGGGGGGAGCGGGCTTTTCCGCTGGCGCAAGCCAGTTGGGAGGTGGGCGCGCCGCAGATCCGCAACCGCGGCACTGTGGCCGGCAATCTGATCACCGCCAGCCCGGCCAACGACACCATCACTCCGCTATGGGCGTTGGACGGGGCCGTGACTCTGGCCAGCGAGCAGCGCGGGCAGCGCCGCCTGCCCTTCCACCAGTTCTTCCTGGGCGTGCGTCGCACGGCTATGCAGCCAGACGAGATGCTGGCGGCCATCCACCTGCGCGCCCTGCCGCCCACCAGCTGCGGCGCCTTCATCAAGCTGGGCCTGCGCCGCGCCCAGGCCATCTCACTGGTCAACGCGGCTGTCGTTCTAGATTTCGAGTTGCCCCAGGATGCATCCAACCTGGATGATGCGCGGATAAGGGGGAACTTCCCCATCACCCGCGCCCGCATCACTCTTGGCTCTGTCGCTCCCACTATCGTGAGGGCCGAAGCGGCCGAGGCCAGCCTGCTGGGCCAGCCCCTGACCGAAGAAATCATCGTCCAGGCGGCTGAGCTGGCCATGCAGGCCGCCCGCCCCATCGACGATCTGCGCGCCAGCGCCGACTATCGCCGCGCCATGGTGCGTGTCCTGGTCGAGCGTATTCTGCGCCAACTGCGCAGCGGAACCGAGCGCGCCAGTTGGCCTGCCCACCCCGTCCTGCTCAAGACGCCCGCCGCCACACGCCCCTCCGGTTTCGAGTTACGAGTCACGGATCACGACACACCCATCCCATTCACCCTAAACGGCCAATCGGTTACGCTCGAAAACGCCGCCGGCAAAACCCTGCTGCGTGCTCTGCGTGAGGATGGCCACATGACCGGCGTCAAAGAAGGCTGCGCCGAGGGCGAGTGCGGCGCCTGCACTGTCTGGCTGGACGGCGAGGCGGTGATGGCTTGCCTGGTGCCGGCCTCGCGGGCCGCAGGCTGCGATGTGGTGACGGTTGAGGGACTGGCGCAACACGGGTCTCGCTACGCGGCCGATGGCTACTCGACCAGCGAGTTGCACCCGATCCAGTCGGCTTTTGTCGCCGAGGGCGCAGTCCAGTGCGGCTATTGCACCCCCGGCCTGCTGATGTCCGGCGCCATGCTGCTGGAGGAGCGCCCCCAGCCCAGCGTGGCCGACATTCAGCAGGCTCTGGCCGGCAACCTCTGCCGCTGCACCGGCTATGCCAAG
>JAAEKA010000422.1 GCA_014155705.1 Anaerolineae bacterium clx_CAG2
TGGACGGTGAGCCGCTAACGCAGGCGGTAGCCGGCGCACGGGCGTTCATCGAGACCCTTGACCTGAGCAAGCATCAGATGGCGTTGGCGCTGTTTTCCGATCAGGTGAACACCTATCAGGGCCTCACTTCGGATCGCACTGTCCTGGACGCCGCCTTGTCTCAAGCTGCGGCAAATTCAACCACCGACATTGCCAGCGCCTTGGCCGCAGCCCGCAACGAACTGCAAGGCACGCGAAGGCGCTTTGGCTCGGCCGGGTTTATCGTGCTCTTTACTGACGGCGGGACCGACGAGACCACGGTTGCACAAGTCGAGACGCTGGCCAGGTCAGCTCAAGACGCCGGCATCAAGCTTTTTGTCATCGGCCTGCCGGGTGACGACTACAACGAGCCGCTCCTTCAAGCAGTGGCCTCGGGTCCTGAGTACCTTCGCCTGGCTCCTCCGGTGGATGAGCTATCCGCCGCATTTCGCAGCATAGCCGAGGAAATCAATCAGATAGTTGCCACCGATTTGCGCGTGACGGAAAGTATTGACCCCGGTCTGGCCGTCGACCCTACTACCGTGGCGCCGCCAGCCGGGGTGACGCTGGAACAGATTGTGTGGCAGGCGCCTGCGCTTAATCAGGAAGGGCTGATCGATTGGGCTACCCTACGCTACCAGGTGACGCCCGCCGGCTATGGCTTCAAGCAGTTAGCGCCGCAGGAGGCGCGGCTGTCGTTCAATGACTGCAACAATCAGGTGGTGGTCGCGACATTGCCGCCGGGCCCTCGCCTCTTGTTCCTGCCTCCTGTGCCGCTCACGTTGCTGCCGCTGCTGCTGTTGTTGTTTCCCGGGCTGTTGCTGATCGCGCTGGGCGGCCGCAAGCCCAAACCGGCGCCGCTCGCGCCACGACCTGTCGCTGTTCCGCTTGCGCCTGAAGCAGAGCCGGCGACGCCCGCAGTGGCCCCCCCGGCCATGGAAGGAATATTGTTCATGGACTGGCTTGGTAAAGTCGAAAGTCTGTCGCCAGAGACCGGGCGCACGCCCAACGCGCCAGTGCGCGCCCTGCCAACGCTGATCGTTGGCCTGGGCGCCAGCGGACGCGTGGTGCTGCACAAAATCGCTGCGGACTTGCAGGACCGCTGGGGGCCGACATTACCTGAGCGCGTGCGCCTGTTGCAGGTCAACGTGCCTCTGGGCAATGCTGCTCCAACTGACATTCTGTCCAACCTGTTGGAAGTGAACTTGGCGCGTAGCGGCGATCTGCTCAATAAGAGTGGCGCGCACCTGGAGTGGGCGCGCCACGTGTCTACCCACATGGGCCGACCAGCCGGCCGCATGGCGTTGTTCGCCGATCTCGCTATGGGTAAGAGTGAGTCGCAGTTGCACCCGGCCTTGCGCAAGGTGCTCAGCGGACAGCGCCAGACGACGGTCTGGATCGTGGCTGACGCCTTCAGCGATGACAGCAGCGCGATCGTGGCTGACTTGGCGCATCTGGTGCGCACACTGGCGCTGCCCGAGGAGATCAGCAGCGTGCGGCTCTGCCTGGCCATGCACAACGCGCGTTGGTCCGATCGGCTGGGGCCTCAGCAGCGCAGTGCGCGTGCCTTCGCCACCTTGCGCGAGCTGCAACGCCTGCGCCAGAAGCGAGAGACCGCCTTTGCCTACGCACCCGGCTATGGCCAGCGTGAACTAGAGTCGACTAGCGGCGGGCGGATCTTCGACGAGGTCTATTTGTTCGACGGCAAGGGTGAGCAGGTGGACGAGACCAGCTACGACGTCAGCGCTCTCCCGGCAGGAGAAGGGGTGCTGGAGGTGATCACCGCCGGCCTGACCGCCTTCCTTGACCCAGCGCTGTCCCAGCGCTTTCTGGAGCTGGAAAAGAATGCTCAGAGTGAGGTGGCGCGCACTGGCAGCGCCCGGCTGGAGAACTACGTCAGCGCCATGGGCTGTTGCACTGTGTCGGTGCCGGTGGAGGAGATCCGGCGATTAGCCGAGCTGCGTCTGGCTCACCGAGCGCTGTTCGATGTCGACGATGGCCTCTTTGGCTGGGAGCGGCTGGAGCGCAACGGCGACCTGGTGCAGCGCAAACAGGTGCGCACCGACGTCAGCGCCAGAGACCTGGCCGCGTTTCGCCAGGCGACCGGCCTTGCAGCTGGCGCAGCCAATCCACCCCCGGCGGGACAGGCGCGCGCCAAAGTGCGCGCTTATCTGGACCAGGTCATGAACGACGGCGAGCCGCTGCGCTTGCGCTGGGCCAGCGTGCTGCTGGAGCAGATCACAACCAGCCAGCCAGACCTGGGGCCTATCCTCGATCCCTTCCAGCGTGAACTGGGCGATTGGATCAAGCTGGTGGGCCAGGTGTCGCCGCCCGTCGTGGCGCAAGCGCAGCAGCCGGTCGCCGACGTCGACTTTGGCTTCGACTTCAACTTTGACCTGGATCTACCCAGCTTTGACCTGAATGGCGACAGCGGCGCAGCAGGCGCGCTTTATCAGCAGTGGGAGCGCCACTGGCAGCAGGCGCGCGAGGGCTTTCCGGTCTTCAAGGCGCAAAGCCCGCACACCTCGGTGGCGACGCTGGCCGACGAAGCGGCGATCTTTGAGCGCTACCTGCCGAGGCCAGGGCAGGAGGCAGCTCGCCTGCGCCGTCGCGTCTACTGGCTGTGGCAGGAGCGCCAGGGCTACATGACCTTGCAGTTGTTGGTGCTGCCCAACGATCTGACGGCAAAACCCGCAAACGAGCGCTTCCGCACCTGGGGCGACGTCCTGCGCGATAACCCCTATGCCTACGCCAGCTCCCCGCGCGACGCGGACGAGATCCTGGATGGGCTGCTGGCCGCGGCCAGGGCGCAGTCGCGCGGCGTCAACGCCGAGAGCATCACGCTATACCTGGGCCGCCAGACCGGCTCGTTGACGCAGACCTTGCAGCGCAACTCCAGCCCGCTGTTCCGGCGCAAGGAGATCGGCGGAGAAGGCGAAGGTGTGGCGGCCACCCCCTATCGTTACCTGCTGGCGCCGGCCGCCGACGCGGGCGACCAACTGGCGACCAATCTGAAGGCCATGCGCTTCGTGGGCAGCGACCCCGCCACCGTGGTGATGATGCAGGTCAAGCACATCCTGCCCATTGCCAACACGGTGGCCTACGACGAGGCGCTCAACACCTACAAGCCCACCCGCAACGATCAGGTCTTCCTAGGCGAGCAGATCGCGGCCGAGATGGAGAACGCCGCGCGCCAGGAGGTGCTGGAGGAAGGCGCGACCTTGTTGCTGCCGCCCGATGTGGTTGCGCTGCTGGAGCAGAGCCAGGAAGCGGTCGAGCTGGTAGGCGAGGCCATGGTCTATGGCCTGTTGGAGATTCATCCGGCGCGCGGCGCTGTCACGGTCACAGCTAACAACGCCGAAGCCCAGCCGCTGGCCGCGTTGAGCGTTGGCCGGCTGCTGCTGGAGGGCGCGCCGCTGCTGTACAACGACGGCCAATGGCGGCAACGCCTGCGCACAGCCGTCGACGAGCAGCGCAATGCCCTTGCGGAGCGGCGCTACGAGCTGCTCAACCAGATGCGCCAGCAAGCCCTGCCGCCGCTGCTGGCTTTGCCCCCCGGCGCAGGCCAGGAACTGGGCATCGTGCTGGCGGCCGCTATTCAGCGCGAGAGCACGCGCGTGTAATTCGATAGACGATCAGCCTCTGCGGCGTTGCTGCGCCGGGCAGGTTGGGAGAAAATCCCTTGGACGAGCAGTTGGTGTTCAAGAGCGACAAAGCGACCTACACCGCCAGGGCCGGCGACGACCTGTTAGGCGGCGGCCAGACGGCGGCCGTCTACCGGGTGCGCGCCGAGGACGGCCAGGTCTACGCGCTGAAATGGCTCACCGACGCCGTCTATGAGCAGCGTTTCTTCCAGGAAGTGGATTGGCTCAATGAGTTTGCCTTTGCGCCAGAGGCGTATGGGCTTAAGCGCAATGGCCAGTTGCTGACGCCGCGGGTATACGACGAGCAGCGCCAGGGCGAGCGCCGCTTCTTCGTGATGGACCTGGCGCCGGGCCAGCCTCTGGACGAGGTGTTGCGCCGTAGGGGCTGGCTGCCGGAGCCGGCCGCCCTGGCCATCGCCGCGCAGCTTGCCCGCGTGTTTGCGGCGCTGCACGAGATTCTGCGTCGCTCTTACCTGGATTTCCAGCCGCGCAACGTCTTTTGGCAGGAGCAGAGCGGCCAGATCATGGTGATCGACTGGAACCTGTTGTCGCCCAAGAATCGGGTGGACGTGGCCGCGGACCTGCGCAGCATCGGCGCGCTGCTCTATCGCATGGTGCTAGGCGCGCTGCCTTCAACCGGCGGGGCGGACGCGCGCGGCCGGGTTGCGGCTCACGAACGCTGGCAGGAAATCTCCCTGGGCGTGCGGGTGCTGCTACAAGATCTGCTGGAGCCTCACCCCGGCCAGCGCATCGAGGACGCACGAACGGCGCGCGACCGGCTCGACGCGCTGTGCCAGCGCTGGGAGAAGCTAGGCGATGACCTGGTGCGCGAGGCGGCGGCGCTGTTCAAGCAACTCAGGAACGGCGAGACGGCGGCGACGGTTCAGAATGCCATCCTGCTGGACGTGGCTGTCTGCCTCGACCTGGCAGGCCGGCAGACGAGCGCGCTGGCCCTGTCCAACGCAATGGCCATGGTGCGCCACAACCTGGAGCAGGAGGTGGCCGGCCGCCGGCAAGAGCTGACTGCCCTGGCGCGAGCCATCAGCTTCTTCCGTTCCGGCGATCTGGAGACGGCAGCCTTACTCTTCGAGCAGGCGCTGGCCGACGCGGGCACGCCCCAAGATGAGCTGCAGATCCGGCGCTGGCAGACCGTGCTGGAAGCTCGCCACAACCACACCGCAGGGTTCGACGGCGCCGGCCGGCAGCGGATCGAAGCGTTGCTAGATCAGTTTCAAGAGGCAACGCTGGCCTACCTTGATCGCAGTTTATCCCCACAGCCGGATTTGGTTGCCTGGCGTGCGCTGAAGGCCGAGGCCGAGACGTTGCGCAATGACGTAGCTGCAATCGAATCGCTAGCTGTCGAGGCATCGGCGTGGCCCGTGATCCTGGCTTTGCAGACAAGAGATTGGTCGGAAGTACCCGGTGATGAACACACCAACCGGATTGACGTGGCCAATCAGGCGAAAGACGCGATTGGTAACCTGTCCTACGAGGGGTGTCTTTGGCAGGTCTTGGGTTTAGGCGCCTCAGAAGCCAGTGTGACTGCGGTCGACCAGGCAACCCGCATGCTAAAGAAAGCTGTTGATGTGGAGGAGAAATGGCAAGACCTGACTGATCATGCCACACAGGGGCTATGGAAAGAGGTCAATGTCAACGTGATCCGTGAGTTGTTCGGAGAGTCCGAAGAGTTGCCGATAAGTGCTGGGCCAGTATTCACTCTGTTGAACATTGCGATCAACAAATGCGAGGCCGAGGGTGACACGGTGGCAGAGGCGTTGTTTGATGGTCTCGCTACGAGCAGTTGGATTGCCAAAGACGATCGGCGACGCGCCCAGGCATATGAGCAATGGCTTCATAAGATGCGGCGCTTGGAGCGATTTGTGGATGATTGGAATGCACAGGCCCGCGCTGAGCAGCCTACGAGCCAAGCCTCCGCAACTGAGGTAACGCCCAGCACAGCGCTGGATGCCGACAGCATCGGGGACTCAACAACTCTGAACTTCCCAGCATCCTGGATTTTGAGCGAACTCAGATGCCTCTCGCAAGACGAAACAACTGCCAAGTCTATGCGCACGCGACTGTTGGCGACGGTGACGCGGACTGTTGAGATATGCATTCGAGAGACCGCAGGATTGTCGCAGGCAGAGTTGTTATTGGACCACCTGAATGAAGAACAATGGCTGGCAGAACATAACGAAGAGTTGAGCAAACGACAGGACGAACTCAAAAGCATCAAATTGCTAAAAAGCATCGAATTGGATGAAAAACTGCATTCAATGAAGCAAAGCATCGCCACAGAGGAGGCGGCACTTAGCGCATTGCTTGCCTCTGTTTCTGAGGCAGGGCAACTGAAGGAAGGCGTTGACAAGGAAATCGAAGCGCACCGCTTAGGACGCATGCAAGAAGTTGAAGATGACCTCAACAAGAAGCGGATGTCACATGAGAAAGAGTTGACGGACCTGAGGAGACAGATAGAAGAACAAAGTGGCTCGCTGAAGCGGCTGAAGGCTGAGACAGAACAGCAAGTGAAACATTTGGAGCTTCAGCGCACTCAGTTGCAGGCTGAAATTGCTTCACTTCGCGAAGAGAAGGGAATGCTTGAGAAGCCTCCTGCTATCATAGCTCGATACGAAGAAACTGTAAGGGTCCAGCAAGATAAAATAAAGAAACTCAATGATGAAATCAATAACACGGATCGGTTGGGTAAGATTGCCAGAGACCAAATCAAAATGAGGGATGACACGATCGCCCAACAGATGAAAACCATTGCAGAGTTGTCAGGAGAGAAAGCACGGCTTGAAAAATCAAACACCGAACTGAAGGCAAGGTTGGACCAACGACAGATCGGCCCGCCGTCTACTTCTACTGTATCCAGTGCATCCAGTGCGAACGGTTGGAAAAAGGTGTATGAAGGGTACAAGGAAGCGCTCTCTTATGTCTTGCAAGATGTCGAATATGCTCTGGATGCTTGGGGGATGATAGAAGCCAATGAACAAAACGTGCATGACGAAGCTCTTCTGAAGGAGGTACGCTCTTTGGTCAATTATTGGGAGCCTTTGTACAGAAGCAATATCGAGAAATGGCTCGAAGCAAATTCACTTTTAGTCAAGGAGCACTACGAACAGGCGATCACGTTGTTCGAGGAATTGTATATTGATGGCATTCGGGGTAACACTACTTCCAACGGTACGTGTCGGAACCTAGCTACCGCGTATGAGGAAAGAGTCTGTCAAATTGTGGCACAAATGAATACCCGCACTGAGAAACAGAAAGAGGAGTACGTGCAGCTCATGCAGACTTACAACACTAAGTGCCAGGAATTGGCAGCAAGGCATAAGGACTCCCTCGTTGAGCAAAGAGTCAAGTCGATTCAGAATAAGCTTGACCCCTGGCGTTCATATTTAACGCCAAAGGCTACGCGCATTAAGAGGTAACAATGAGCATCTATCAAGAGCCAAGTCGGCGTTTTGGCTGGCCTTCAGACCGAGTCAAACCACTCGGTTGTTACCAGCCAGTTAACAAGCCCCCACTCGATGTTTGTCAGGAGTCTCTCCCTTGAGCAACGAAACACAATTCCGCACCAGCAAGGCCACCTACCAGGCCAACCCCGACCAAGACTACCTGGGCGGCGGGCAGACGGCCGACGTCTACCGCGTCGCCAGCAACGGGCAGCGTTATGCGCTCAAGCTGCTGACCGACCGGGCCTACGAGCAGCGCTTCTTCCAGGAGGTGGACTGGCTGATCGACTTCATGACCGCGCCCTCCACCTATGGCCTGGAGATGAACGGCCGCCGGTTGGTGCCTAAGGTCTACGACCAGCAGCGCAGCGGCGAGCAGCGCTTCTTCGTCATGGATCTGGCGCCCGGCCAGCCGCTGGACCAGTTGCTGCGCGGCCAGCCCGGCTACCTGAGCGAACGCGATGCCCTGACTCTGGCAGAGCAACTGTGCCGGGTCTTCACCTGCCTGCACCAGGAGCTGCGCCGCTCCTACCTGGATTTTCAGCCCCGTAACGTCTTCTGGGACGCCGAATTGCGCCAGATCATGGTCATCGACTGGAACCTGCTCTCGGAGAAGGGCAAGGCCGATGTGGCGGCCGACCAGTACGTGCTGGGGCGCCTGCTCTATCGTCTCGCCGTGGGCGTGGACTTGCCGCGGCGCGGCCTGGGCGAGGCCAGCCGCTGGGGTGAGGTGTCGCTGGGCACGCAGTTGATCCTGCAGTGCGCGCTGCACCGCAACCCGGCCCGGCGTTACGCCACCGCCGAGGAGCTGCGCCAGGCCATCCTGCGCCAACTGGAGCATTGGTCCACGAGCGCCGACGCGCTGGTGCAGCAGGCTAGCAAGAGCAACAACGCCTTCAAGTCGGCCGGCGAGGGCGCGGAGAAGCGCCAGCAGTTGGAGGAGGCGGCCGTCTCGCTGGACATGGCCACGCGGGTCGACCAAGGGCTGAGCCCCAAGATCGCCGAGATGGTCTACCCCATGGTCAAGCAGCAGGTGGACGCCGCCTACGACCGCAGCAAGCCGCTGGAGGAGGGCAAGCACCAGATCACTCTGGGCAAGCGCTTTGCCAGCGCCATCGACTACGAAAAGGCCGTCGAGCAGTTCCGGGTGGCCTTCGAGGAGGCGCCCGACTTCGCCCTGCGGCTGGAGGCGGCGCGCTGGTTCCTGCTGGCCCAGGCCGGCGCACAGGGGGCGGAGAGCTTCAGCAAGCACCAGGACACCTATTTGAAGGCGCTGGCTCTGATGGAGGAGCAGGAGTATGCCCAGGTAGTCGACCTGATCGACGCCGACGTGGAGCGGGCCGGCGGGCCGGGAATCGTCAAGCTCAAGAACGAGGCCCAGGCCTGGCTGGCGCTGGACGCAGCCCAGCGCCAGGGCGAGCAGGTGCAGCGCGCCAACCCCATCGACCCCAGCCTGTGGCAGGCTGTGGCCGACCAGTACAGCCAGGTGCTGGCGCTGACGGCCGATATCGAATATAAGGACCTGCTCTTCGAGGAGTGGGGCGATGTGGCCCAGCAGCGCGAGCCGTATGCGCGACGAGCCGCGGCCCTGCGCGAGGGCGCCGAGGCGCTGAGCGACCTGCAAGGCCTGCTGGAGCGCAGCGACCCTGAGGGCTTGGTCCGCTTCGAGGACCGGCTGGCGCGGCGGCCAGGCGACGTGCTGCTGCTGGACATGGCCCTGAAGACGGCTGAAGGCTGGATCGGCTTTGGCCGCAACCCGGCCGACGCGCAACAGGCGCGCGAGCTGTTGGACATCGGGCTGCGCTACGCCGACGGCCAGCGCAGCGGCGAGCTGGAAGCGCTGTGGCGCAAAGCCGACGCAGTGGTGCGGGCCGACCAGGCGTTGCAGGCGGCGCAGGCCCGTTTCGACCGGGTGCCGCGCAACCTGGACAGCTACCGGGCCATGATGCTGGCAGCCGCACGCTGGAGCCAGCAAGCCGGTGACGCCTACGTGGTGGAGCAGACGCTGCGCGGGCAGATGACAATGGCCTGGAAGGAGCGCGATCTGCCGGCGGCCGAGGCCATTGCCCAGATCGCCGCCACCCTGCCGGGCGTCTCCTTCAGCCAGGACGTCGACCAGCTGCGTGAATTGATCGAGCGGGACGGAACCGCCTATGGCGAGTGGTTGCGCGGCCAGGTGGCGGGGCTGTCCGACCCCGAGCTGGTCGAATGGCGCAAGCGCGTGCAACAGGACGAGCCGCTGGGCGCGCTGGCGGCCGCCTACGCCGACGAAGTGCAGGCGGAACGGCAGCGCCAGCACAAGATCGAGCAGTTGACGTTAGCCTGGCAAGGTCTGCACCGACGCCTGACAGAGCCCACCGCCGACCTGACGCAGATGCAGCGGCTGGCTGGCGAGTATCAGGATTTGTTGGAGCAGGCGCAGCAGCCAGATCTGTGGGCCGGCGACCTGCTTCAACAGATCACCAGCGACCAGGCGCAACTGCAGGACAGGATTGCCCAGCTTCAGCAGGAGCAGCAGGCCGAGATCGAACGCAAGGCCAGGGAGGCGCAGATCAAGGAGCAGGAGCAGCGCGACCTGGCGCCCATTCTGGCGCTGTGGGCCGCAGCCGAGGCCTTGCGTGACCAGCCTGAAAAGGCAGCGACGGAGATCGGCCTGTTGCGTGACCTCGCATCCCGCACCAAGCAGCCGCCTATCTCGCAATACGCCGAAGCGCGACGCATCGGCCAGCAGGCCGAGGGGACGTTGCGCGCCAAAGGCGTGCCCGTGCTGCCGCCGGCGCAGGAGACATCCGAGGCAAAGCCGGTCACAGCGCCATCCAATGAGCCGGTGAAGCTCGATCCGGCCGCCGAGAAACGACTGAAGCGCAGCTCCTGGGCGGCCGGCCTGGCCAGCGCCGCGGCGGTCATTGCGCTGCTGTTGTTCAGCGGATTCCTGCTGACGCGGTCGCTGGAGCCCAACGAAGAACAGGCGCGGGCAACAGCAACCCAGCAAGCGCGGCTAATCCAGGGAGCGGTAGCCGAGGCTTTCGCGCAACAGCAGCAGATCGCCGCCAGCACGCAGGCGGCGGTAGCTGAGGATGCCCGGATTGCCGCTACTCAGACTGCGCAGACTGCGGAAGCCGCCGCAACGACTGCCACGGCAGAAGCCTCTGTCCTGGGAGCCAGACAAACAGCGATTGCCCTCGAGACGGTTGCGGCAGCTCAGACCGCCGAGGCTGCACCGGCTGCCACGGCAGCCGCGGAGGCGACGATAACGGCCGAAGCGTTCGCAGCACAAATCTCCAGAGATATCAGCATATACTGGCCAGAGGATGGAGCGATCCTGGCCGTTGCGCCGTGGGAGTTCGGCGTGCGGAATTTGCAGCCCGATTGGCCTGAGGGTTCCTATACGCTGCTGCTGAATGATCAACCGATCTTTCAATTCGCAACCCCAGCACAGAATTCGAGCCCCAGTTACGTTCGGACAATCGATGGCTACTTCGATGACTGGCCCGGTTTGTCTGAGGAAGTGATGCAGAGTCTGGGCATCCAATTCAATGGAGAATTGCCAGCAGGGACTCATCGACTGCAAGTTGTCTTCGATCGCGATGGCGATGGTTCAGCAGAGGGTTCATCCGTAGTCAGGAGTTTCGAAATAGATCCTGGGCAGCGTGTTAGTGCGCGTGTGCAGGGCACTGACAGCACCGGGGTGGCCAGACTGCAGCAGCCGCAGGCACCGCCGGGTCGGTTTCCAGGTGAAGGGGTACGCCTCAATGAGACTGTCGAGATTTTGGGTAAGGCTGAAGTCATCGTCAACGGTCAACCCGAGTTCTGGTATCTCTGGCAAGCGCCGCAAGTTACGCGAACGCTAGATGGCGGTGGGTCTGTGACATATCCAGAGCGACGGGGTTGGAGCCAAGCACGTTATCTTATTTTGCTTGGCGGCAGGAATCCAGAAGAAGTGCCCCTCGTCGTTTCACCCGCCGCAGGCTAGACGTAGGCGCTTCCTCTCAGTCGTAGCCCAGCAATGGGAAGTACACCATGCAGTATGACTTAACGCACCTCAACGAGTTGCACGCCAGATTAGAAGATGGCGTCACGCGCGCTTTGGCCGAAGGCGACTACCAGTCGGCCGCACGCCACGCCTACGCCATCGACGCGGTCAAAAAGTGGCAGGCGGCCGGCTTCGAGGGGCCGCCCCCGGCCGATGCGCAGGAGCTTGCCGGCATGGAGCTTGCGCCGCTGCCGGAGGAGCCGCCTGCGCTGCCGGACGCTTTGCCGCCGGACGAGCCAGCATCTTTCGACCTGGACCTCGACGCGCTGCTGCCGCCGGACGAGCAGGCGCTGGCGGCGCAGTTGGCGGCTGGCCAGGAGGCGTTGGCGGCTGGCCGGACCGGCGACGCTATCGCGGCCTTCGACGCGGTCGCCGATCAGGCGCAGAGCTCCGACCTGCGCCTGGCGGCCTTGAGCGCGCTGGTGCGGGCGCAGCGAGCCCAACTGGCGGCGCCGGTGGTTGCCGCAGGGGCTGGGCCTGCGAACTATGATCCGGGTCTGGAACGCCGGCTGCGGCGCAGCTCCCTGCTGTCTGGCCTGGTCAGCGCTATGGCTATGGCCATGTTGCTGCTCACGGGCGGCTGGCTGCTGGCACGCTCACTCGAGCCAACCGGCTGGGAGATAGAACTGGCCGCGACCGAGCACGCGCGGGCCGTCCAGTCGGCCGTGGCAGTCTCCTTCGCCGTGCAGCAGGAGACGGTGGACGCCAGAGCGACCGCTGCGGCGCAGGCCACCCAGGCGGTGGTCGACGCTACCGCGACCGCGGTTGCGCAGGAGATGGCAGCCGCCACCGCCACTGCCGCCTACGCGCCAACCGCCACGGTCATCGCCGAGGCCACCGCTACCGCCGAAGCCCTGGCCGCAATGCTGACCGACGACTTCGCCATCGTCTGGCCAGAGGACGGCGCGGCCATGGCTGTAGCGCCGTGGCAAGTGGTGGTGCGCAGCAGCCTGGACCAGTGGCCAGACGGTTCGTACACCTTATTGCTGAACGATCAGCCGATTCACCAGTTTTCTGCGCCTAGACAGGATGCAGACCTGGTGTACACGCGTTCTATCGACAGCTTCTTCGACGGTTTTCCTCGCCTGTCATCAGAGATCGGGCAACTGATTGGTTTGGATGAAAACGGCCAACTGCCTGTGGGATCCCACCGGCTTCAGGCCGCCTTGGACCAGGATGGCGACGGTGCAGCAGACCGTCTGTCAAGGGCCGTGAGCTTTGTGATCGATCCTGCTTTGCGTTGGTCTGCGCGCGTAGTGTCGCCTGGGGACTTTGGCATATCCAGGCTCGAAACGCCGCGGGCGTCGCAGGGCAGGTTTCCGGGACAAGGTATTCTCAATGATGAGCTGGTAGAAATCCTTGGCAAAGTGGTAACTTTGGATCTCTTCAACGATATCGAGACATGGTATTTGTGGCAGGCTGGACCGTCTGATCAGCCAGGCCGTCCTCCTGTTCCCGAACGACGCGGCTGGAGCCTGACCAACTACTTTCAACTGGATGAGAACAGCACGATCGAGGAAGTGCCAGATTTGGCCTTGCCGGCGACAAGCTCGACGTCCAGCACTCCAACGATGACTCCGATGCCAAGCACACCAATGCCACCACCGTGAGCTTTTTCAGCCGTGCATTGTTTCACTACCAGCTAGCATACCAGCGCGTAGACGCCTCAACGCCGTGATGGCATGGCGATGACAGTCGGATGGTACGTTCGCTGGGCAGAATTGATCGATGAATGCAAGCCATGAGTGCTTCGGACCTGTTGAACCAATTGCATAACACCCTGGAAACTGCCGTCGAGCTCGCCCTAGCCCACGGTGATTACGAGTTGGCCGCCCGCTGTGCCTCGGCTATCGACGCGGCCAGGAAGTGGGACGATTCCGCCTTAAAGGTCCCGCCCCCACCAGATGCCCCGGCCACGTCGCATAAGGCCGAGGATCTGCTCTCCTTCGATCTGGACTTTGACGCGGCTGCGCCCATGAGCCAGATCGATCAGGCGCTGGAGGCGCAGCTTGAACGCGGCAAATGCTCATTGAGTGACGGGAAGTTCACTGAAGCCATCGCCGACTTCGAGACGGTCGCCGAACGGGCTAAAAGCTCCAATCTGCGCGCAGATGCTCAGCGCTATCTGAAACAGGCTGAGCGCTCCCAGTATGAGAAGATCAACCAGGCCATCGACAAAGCCCGCAAACATGGGCGCACCCAGCGGCGTGATTTCAAGGGACGCCGCGTGCAGTGGGAAGCAGTGCTGGCGCTGGACCCTGGCAACCAGGAGGCCCTGGAAGCGATCAAGGAGATTGAGGTCGCCGAGTTTGAGCGGAATCTCAAGACAACTGTCGACGATCTGCGCAAGCCGCTGCAGGTACGCGACAAGCGAATTACGGATGTTGAAGCCGCACGCAACAGGGCGTCTGAGCTGCTGACTGGCGGCCAACTGCGCGATCCAGACCTCATCGCCCAAGTTCAGGATGTCTACGCCAAACTTGACGAACTGCGCAACCAGATCCTCAGGGCCAGTGAAGGTGCAACTGCTGCAGAGCGATCAGGAAACTAAGAGTATGCCATGAGTGTGTATCGCAAAGCGATCTTGAACGGCCTAACTGAGATCATAGACGATGCGCTCGGCACGCCGGTAGATCCGGTCGAGGCGCTCAAACGCACGCGTCTGGCCTATTTCGAGGATCTTAAGAAGCGCGCTGCCCAATGCTATGACCACGCTAAGGCCAACCTGTCAGCCGGAGTGCCCGATGTGGCGTTGCACTGGCTGAATGAGGCTCAAGAGCTTCTGGGCAAGGTGGAAGAGGGCGGTGAGGACTTGCGTAGGGAACTTTGGGTACTGATGGATCAGGTCAATTCCGAAATCGAACAGAAACAAGTTGCCGATAAACTCGTTTTCGTTGCACAGAATTACGTGGACCTGACAGAATCGCGTTTGCTTCTAATGCGCGCCCAGCAAATCTATCCGGCCTATCCCGACATCGACCGCTTGATCCAGGGCAAAGAGAGCCTGGTCCTACTCAAGATCATCAACGACATGACGCATGACATCGCCAACGCTGATATCGCGCTTCGTGCCCGTAAGTTTTACGAGGCGTGCCAGCACTGCAACCAGGCGCTGTCCCGGGGCCTCAACCTGGGAGTCAGCAACGACGAACTGCGGGCCAAACGTCGCGAGGCTGAGCAGATGCTAAGGGTGATTGCCGAGCAGGAGAAGAACCTGGCCAGTCTGGTGAACAAACTGCTCAAGAATGACCAGTCGTTGGAGCGCGGCGACTTGCGGGTGGCGCAGCGGATGTTCGACCTGCTCACCCCCGAGGAGCGCAACTCGCCGGAAGGTTTGGAGCGGCTGGCGCGGCTGCAGTTGGCCCATGAAGATGCGCAATCCGGTGAAGTCAAACGCGCTGAGCAAGAGACCGCCAGCCCAGTATCATTGGGCTGAGCGATAAACAAGCAGCCGGCTTGCAGACCAAGTCGTCCCTGCTGTAGCGTTGGAGTGAACCTACATGTACGATCCGAAGCAACTCGACGAACTACACGATCGGCTAGAGGCAGCCGTTACGCAGGCCATGGCGGATGGCGACTATGAGCTGGCTGCGCGCTGCGCCACGGCCATTGACGCGACCAAGAAGTGGGAAGAATCTGGCTTTAAGGGCTCGCCCCCACCGGATGCCCAGGAGTTATCCGGCGTCGAGTTGATCTTGCTTGTGCAAGGGCCGCCGCTCGAAACGACGCCATCCGAGGATACGTCCATCCCATCCGCCCGCTCGGTCGCAGAAGATACTCTGTTCGAGGCTGATGTGGAGGAGGACGAACGGCCCGTCATGCCCCCGCCGCCAATCAGAGAGCGTGATGCCAAGGAGGAACTGCCCTCCTTCGATCTGGACTTTGACGCGGCTGCGCCCATGAGCCAGATCGATCAGGCGCTGGAGGCGCAGCTTGAGCGGGGCAAGCGCTCGTTGAGTGACGGGAAGTTCACTGAAGCCATTGCCGACTTCGAGGCGGTCGCCGAACGGGCTGAAAGCTCCAATCTGCGTGCAGATGCTCAGCGCTATCTGAAACAGGCTGAGCGCTCCCAGTATGAGAAGATCAACCAGGCCATCGACAAGGCGCGCAAACATGGGCGCACCCAGCGGCGTGATTTCAAGGGACGCCGCGTGCAGTGGGAGGCAGTGCTGGCGCTGGATTCGGACAATCAGGAGGCCCTGGAAGCGATCAAGGAGATCGAGGCAGCCGAGTTTGAGCAGAACCTTAAGGCAACTGTCGACGATCTGCGTAAACCGCTGCAGAAGCGCGATAAGCGAATTACCGATGTTGAAGCCGCACGCAACAGGGCGTCTGAGCTCCTTGCTGGCGGCCAACTGCGCGATCCAGACCTCATCGCCCAAGTTCAGGATGTCTACGCCAAACTTGACGAACTGCGCAACCAGATCCTCAAGGCCAGCGAAGGAGGAACCTCCTCGGAACGGTCGGAGGAATATGAACGCGCTATGGCTGTCTTTCGCAAGGCGATTCTGGACGGCCTGACCGAGATCGTAGATGACGTCCACGGCACGCCGGTAGATCCTGTCGAAGCGCTGCGACGCACTCGTATGGCCTACTTCGAGGACCTTAAAAAGCGAGCTGCTCAACGCTATGGCGACGCCAAGGCTAACCTGGCTGCGGGCGCGCCGGAGGCAGCGTTACGGTGGCTGAAGGAGGCCCAGGAACTCCTCGGCAAGGTGGAAGAAGGGGGCGAAGAACAACGCAAGCTTGTCAAAGACCTCCTGGACGAGGCTACCCACGCCAATTCTCAAAAACAGGATGCCGAAAAGCTGGTACTTGACGCGCAGAAACACGACGACCCGGCCGAGGCGCGCCTGCTCTTGATGCGCGCAAAGCAGCTCTATCCGGCCTACCCCGATATCGACCGCTTGATCCAGGGCAAAGAGAGCCTGGTCTTGCTCAAGATCATCAACGACGTGACGCAGGACATCGCCAATGCCGAGGGCGCGCTCAACGCCCGTCGCTTCCCCGAAGCGCGCCAGCACTGCAACCAGGCGCTCTCCCGGGGCCTCAACCTGGAGGCCAGCAATGACGACTTGCGGGCCAAGCGCCGCGAGGCCGAGCAGATGCTGAAGGTTATCGGCGAGCGGGAGAAGAACCTGGCTGATCTGTTGAACAAGATGGCCAAGATCGATCAGGCTTTGAAAGGAGGCGACCTGCGCCTGGCGCAACGGCTGTTCGACCAGTTCACGCCGGAGGAGCGCAATTCGCCGGAAGGGCAGGAGCGCCTGGCGCAACTGGGGCTTGCCAGCGACGACGACGCCCTCTACAGCCAGATCGAGCGCGCCTTTCAGGATCAAAATTTCAAGTTCGTCCTGGATAACTACAGTAAGCTGGAGCCGTCGCCCAAGTATGGCGACAAAGTGCGGCAGTTGTATAACCGGTCAAAGGCACGTGTTCTGCAGGCAGAGATCGCCAGTCTGAAACGGCGCGACGGCGATCGGGAACAACTGCAGAAGCTGGTGCGCCAAATGATCGCCCTGCGGGGTCTGCTGCCCAAGGAAGACGAGTTCCTCCTTAAGGATGCCGAGGATGAGCTGAAGCTGATCGAGCAACAAGAGCAAGCGGCGGCGGCGCACGAGCGCGAGATCAACGCCTGGCGCAGGATGCGCCAGGCGCGCGCCGGCGATCCGCCCCTTCCCTTGGGCAACGAGCAGTGGCTGCGCTGGTACAAGGTGGGCGAGGTCCTGCGGGACAAGGTGCCGCAAAGCCTACACGGAGAGCTGGATCGGGAGTTCGAGGCCGGCGTTCAAGCCTGGCGCGCCGAAGCGCTGGCATTGGCCGAACGCGTCAAATGGGGAACCGACGACGCGACGCGCAGCCTGGAGGAGAATTTTACCCGGGCTTACGCCATCCTGGAGCCGCTCTACCAGCACAACCTGATCACTCCCAGTGATGCTCAGTTCCGCATGATTGCACAGCACTACCACGCTCAGGAGGCGGTCAAGCTGGCTGACAGTGATGACCCTGCGGACCTGGACGCAGCGGTCGAGCACCGGCGTGAGGCCTTCAAGGTGGCTGACCCGCCGGCGCGTAAGGAGCGGCAGGAGCTGGCTGCTACCGTCAAGGCGCGCGCGCTGCGCCTGGCGCTGCTGGCGTCCCTCAACCCTGGCCCGGGCGGCGCACTGCAAGCCCTACAGACCCAGTTGGCAGAGCACGAGCTGTACCTGAAAGAGGATGTTGACGTGCGCCAGGCGCTGATTCGCTACGCCGTCGAGGCAGGCGACCACGACACGGCGGCCAAACAGACGGTGGCGCTGGGCTACCTGCCCAATCAAACCGCACTGGCGCGGGCATGGAGCCAGCTAGCCGCCACCGCGCGCCGGCTGAGCAGTCAGGAGACGGTCGACGTGGCAACCCGCGCCCAGGCCGTGGATGATCTTATCAGGATCCGCTCAGAAGCTATTGAAAACGGCTGGAACACACTACAGACTGTCAGCCAGAAGAACTGCACCGATTTGGCCGACGCCATGTTGGAGACAGTGCAGGGCCAGCCTGGCGTACTGTCCAACGAAGAAGTGATCAACCAGATGCGGCTCAACGCGCTGGTCTTGCAGTTGCGTCCTGACGATCCCCGCGCCCAGGGTGGTATTAACGCTTTGAAGGGCAGGCTGGGAGATCTGAGCACTGCCCTGGTGCGCCGCGGCCGTGAACTGGCGGCGGCAGTCCTGCCCCTGACTGAGAAGGTGCGGCAGGGCGAGACCTTGTTGGCGGAGCAAGATGCTGTCTTGAAGGCTTTCGATCTGGTGGATCAAGGCAAAGTCAACGAAGCTCAGTCCCTAAAGGGCGCGCAGACCCAACTGAGCAGACAAGTGCAGACCTGGCGCACAGCCGGCCGGCAATTGGAAGGGCTGGAGGAAGAGTGGCGCCGGACTGTCGGCGAGACCTGGGATCTCAGCACGCTGGATGCATTGCTAGCCAAGGCAACCACCACCGCCGACCAGGCGGACGTTGCGCTCTGGGAATTACGCATTGCCAGCCTGCGCCAGCAGTTGGAAGCGCTAAAAAACCTGTTTCCCCGTCTGGAAAATGCCTGGGAAAAGGAAAGTCTGGATGAAATCCAGGTGGTATGTGCAGAGATCGAACGCACCCTGAACCAAGCTCGCACAGCTCTGAAGGAGCGCAACCTTGCGATCCCGGCGCACTACGTCAAACTTTATGATCCCTTCACACGCTCTTCGGTGGATAGTATTTCGGCAGTGCGCAGCGCCGCCGAAAAGAAGATTGCCAATCTGCGCGAGTGGCAGCAGTGGTTCGGCCAGTATACACAGATCGGCAAACGGGCGCAAGAAGCGTTCAAGAGTGCAGAAGAGACATTCAGCAGCACGCCTCCTTGCTTAACCAAAGCTAAGGCGGATTACAATTCAGCCGAGACTTACTTCAACCAGTTGCTGGCGCTGATGGACGACATCCCGGAGGAGGCGCTTTGCGGAGCAGTCAAAGGAATGAGCGATCGATTGCCGGTGGCACAGTTGTTGAGCCAGTTCAACCGGGTGCTTGACCAAGTGGGCAAGCGGATGGCCGAAATCGACGGCCATAAGGAAGAGTTGGATCGGCGGATCCAGCGCATCAAGGGCTGGGCCAACCAGCCGAACCGACAGTTGCACGTGGAAGTTAATCGCAAGACCTTGCAGAAACTGGTTGAGGACGCTGAAGCAATTGATAGTTGTCATAAAGACGTGGTTGGCTACCGCTTGTTGCTGAACCGCCTGGGAGGCAAGTAACGTGAGCAACCCTGTGAACGGCGCCTCCTACGATTTCGCCCTGGACTTCGACTTCGACCCGTCGCCGCCCTCGGTAGACGAGCTGCTGGCCCTTACGCCGAAGCCAGCGCATCGCCCGCGGCGTATCCTGCTGCTCTCCGACGTGCATGGCAACTGGCACGCGCTGGCGGCGGTGATCCAGGCCACAGCCGGCCGCTACGACAGCATCGTCTTCCTGGGCGACGCCGTAGGCTATGGGCCGCGGCCGTTGGAGTGCGTCGAGTACTTGCTGCGCGCGGTGCCGGCCGCGCGCTGGCGCGCCGGCAACCACGACCTGGGTGTTTTTGGCTACATGGACGGCATCGGCTGGTCGGGCAACGCCGCCTTCACGTTGACGGCGCACCGTTGGATGCTGAACGGCAACCGAGCCATCGAGGCCGACTTTCGCCGTCTGGTGACGCCGCGTAAGGGTGGGCCGGTGTTGCACTCCTATGGCCGCTGCCAGCAGGTGTTGACTCACGCCAATCTGGAGAACGATATGGAGACCTACCTGTTCCCCAGGGGACTTTTCGCCGGGACGGGCAACAACCTGCTTCGTCTGCGCAACTACGTCAGCCAACCAGCGCCGTGTGCCTGGCTGTTGGTGGGCCATACCCACGTGCCTTGTCTGTTTCGCCTTCCGGTGCAGAACACCTCTACCGAGGATATCGCCGTCATGTCAATTCCTTACGGGCAACCCCTCCCGGTGGATGACGGGCACTACCTGATCAACCCAGGCAGCGTCGGCCAGCCGCGCGACGGCAACCGCGACGCTGCCTACGCTCTGCTGGATGTGCAGGAGCTGACGGTCGAGTTCGGCCGCGTGCGCTATGACGACGTGGCTGTGGCGCAGGAGATGAACGCCGCCTACGAGCCAGAACGAGCGCGCAGCCTGATACAACTCCTGCAAAACGCCGGCACCGCCAAGACCCACCTGGAGCTGACGCCTGTGTACACGGTGGAGAGTTGGGGGTTGAAGGCGAATGCGGTGTTTGGAGGACGTAGCAAACCCGACACGGCTTCCTAAGGCGACTTGGAGCAGGCCAATCTCACCATGTACGGACGACTTGTACCATGAAATCTCGAGGGTCAAAATGGCGACCGATTTCCAACATGTGTTTGGCGCTTGCGGTTGCTTCACTGCTTGTCGTAGCGCTTGATTCGGTTGTTCGCGCCGGTGAAGCTCCGCGTCGTCAGATCATCTTCCTCTTCGATAATAGTCGCAGTATGTATGTGGGCACAGAAGAAGGATCTGGTGATCCCAATGGGCAAGCCCACAAGATGGCGCGTCTCATGGTTCGATACCTGCAATCCATGGTTACCGATGGCAGATACGAGATTGGCGCCGCGAACTTCTCCAGTAGCACAGAGGATTATGCGTCCGACTATCGTGTGCTGATGCCCATTAAATCAGCCGAAGCATGGTCGGAATATGACATCGCGCAACTTCAGCCACTGAGTTGTCCTGGCACTGATGATCCTCGCAAAGGCGTTTCAGGTAGAGACCCGTGTCTGGGAACTTTTCGTTCCAGTGCAATTGGATGGGCTGAAGGGCAATTGGAGTCCTGTCCCATGAATGATGACCAAATGTCGTGTTTAGTTGTGATGTTTACCGATGATCAAACGGTTGAGTCTTACTCAGAAACGCAGGATGAAATCCGGCAGACGTTGCAGCGATTACCTGGAAACATCGACTTTCACATCGTGGTGTTTCCGGAAGACGATGCCGAAAACATAATTTGGGATACATGGTCAACAGAGGATCGGTTAGTGGCTGATACATCCTTAGTCCAGACACCCGTGATTAACACGGACGTCGGATCAACAACCGATATTTATCGACAAATGATTGACGTGCTTGCGATTTCAGGATCGAGTGCTAGAGATATCATTCTGGATCTACCGTCACAAAAGCGTTCTCTTGCGAGATGGTACGCTCCTAACGTGAACCTAGTTGAGATGGATCTGATTTCTAGCGCCTCGATGCTATCAGAGACCTATGAAACGAAGCCAGATATTTGGGCTGGAAATAAGAGGCTCTGGTATCTGCCAGAGGTCACGGATTTGAATGCCGCATTCGAGGGCAACCGTACCACTGATCTGTACGATGTCGCTGTGCTTAGAATCCTGACACACACGATGCCTGTGGATACTGAAGTGGTGTTTTGGCCGGAACGGCCTCAAGCTGGTCAGCCGATTTCGATTCGCGCACTCGTGCATGCAGGGGCGAGGTTATTGTTTGATACAGATCAGTTAACCCTTACGGCGCAACTCTTGCCCGACGGTCCTCAGGCAAATATGAGACCGGATCCGGACAGTGGACTCTGGACAGGAATCTTGGCCGCGCCCCGTCGCAGCGGTGACTTTGAACTTGAAGTAAGAGTCACCGCACTCGCTGGCCTGGCAAGCGAACATAGCCAGACAGTCACACGTTCACTACGGTTGGAGGGCAGTCAGTGGAACACCGTGCTGGTGGTTGATCCGCCTATTGGTCTAGCGGGACAGATTCGGAGTTTTGAGCTTGTGGCGACATTGAATGGTCAATTCGCCAATCTTCCGCCAGGAACAGCGGTCAAGGCTAGGTTCTCAGAGACAGGAGAAGAAGTCGTCTTTCACAACGAGTATGGCAACTGGCGTGCCAAACATCCAGTGAATCGAACTCAGAATGTAGTGGCAGTTGTACAGATTGGTGGCCTTGATGAATTCACGTCAGCCGTGAGAGCTGTAGTCGCTGATCTGCCTTTGGCAAGGATTGATGTGTCAGGATCGAGTCGTGTACTCGGCGTACCGTTTCCGGTTCCTGGTGAAAGCATCAGCATTACGGTTGGGATTTCTTCGGCTTATGAGATTACACCTGTCCTGTATGCGAGCCATGGGCGTGGGCCAAGTGAGGTTTTGGCCTTGGAGAAGGTTGATCATCAAAGATACGTTGGACATGTTACACGACCCTGGGATTTCTCTGGGGTGAAAATTACAAGCGACAACGTGCAGTTAGTGGGCAAGACCGCGATAAGGGGAGAGATGCTCATCTTGGTCACGGCCTTGTTGGTATTGGGAGTAGCAGTTTTCATAATGGTTGTGTTGCGCTTGAAAATGCGTGACCGTGACCGTACACTTGACGCTCTCGACAAGACAATCCGGGGCGATCCGAATGTTCTGGCGGATCTCATTCGAACCCACACAGTGCATGATGATAAGGTCCGCATGGAACTATCGCGCGTTCTGGCCCGGTATATTGCGAAACAGGGTGTTGAGGTATGAAACCAATACTGCTCAGGACCAGAACCAGCACTGATCCCAGTGCGGAGCAACTTTCGCGCTTTCACGAGAACGTATACGAACTTGCCAAACGGGGCAAGGAGTTTCCTATTGAGATACTTGTTGAAGCTGTGTGTCGCGCCTATTATGATCACGAAAGAGAGATGACTTCGAGGGCGGACGGCGGTGTCGCGCCAGCACAGATCTCAGCCTTAGTTCTCGTGTATCATCAACAGTACCATGGGATATTTGTCGAGCATCGCGATGTTACCATGCGCGTCGTCAGTTCCATGAAGAATAACCTCGTCGCCAGCTTGTGGCGAATATTGCTGGAACTGGATTTCGGACTTGATGAGGCCCGTGTTCCAGCGCACAACGTGTTGCAGCGAAAGTTGCGTTTGCAGGAGTGTTTGAAGGTCTTCAACGAATCCCTCGACAGGCTTGTCAAACTGGAGGTTACGCCACACGTGCACAAGTTAGCAACGTTCCAGAAGTTGTACAAGGATTTCGAGAATCTTGCACAGCACGTCATGAGTGGCGCGAGATTAAGCACCAGCTTCCCAGAAGCAGATAAACTCAGTCTGCCAAAGGTATTTCATGATCCTGTCGACTTGATCCTGCAAGTAAATGGTAGAAATTCGGTGGATGTCTTAACTGCGCCAAAAGAACTGTCAAAGATGACAACGACAATAGACAGCCTACGCCTTCCTATTGAACAAGCGGTTGTTCAGTTACTTCTGTGTGATCTATGGCTGCTCGAGGAATGGTTCCATGAATGATGAAAAGCCTCAGTTTACCTGGGACATAGCTGGGATTGAGGAGGGCGAGCCCAAGGAGCTGCCCCTACGGCGAGAACTCCCTGCGATAACCGTGCGACCAATTGAGGGTGTTCGGATCCGTAGTCTAAATCTGCAAGATGATGATCAGTTTACCTTCACTTCCACTCCTCTGCACGATGAAGATGGATACCCGGTAGGAGCCCGAACTGACAAGTTGCGCTGCATAAAGCCAAGTGAACATTGTAGGATTGTTGTTTCGTTTAGCACTGACGAAGAGGAGAAGGCGCAAAAAGCCACGATATCGATTCCTACCAAGGTACCGTTGCACATTCCTGGCAAGGATGCGAAGTGGAAAACACATTATGTTCGGATCAGCGAACGAACAGTAGAAACATGCAGATTTTTCTATACAACTCGCCAGTTCTCTGAGCAGGGTTCGTTAGGATTTCAGGATGTACTAGATCGATTGTGCAGCTTCAAGAGAGCAGTCATTTGGTTTGAAGGTGACCCCGGAAGTGGAAAAACAACCTACCTCGATCAACTACGAAAGGCTTTGTTCAAACAAGAGGATGGATCATCGGTGGTTTGCCAACAACAGGACGCACCGGGACCTAGTTCTTCAAGCAGCGCTGTTGAAGATGACATAGCTGAGGCACCGAAGGTCGCGAACAATCCTGAATGGTGTATTGTCAATTTAGATGGAACGGTTCTTGGAGAAAAACTTGACCTTGATGAACTCCGCGGTGAGATAACGGACCAGCTTTTCGATGCCTTCAAGATCTGCCGCTTTCAACTTGGCCAATTGGGCAATCCGAGTGATCTGACAAAGTTGAAGCGTTCGATAGGAGATCATCAAGGTCAAGTTTTTCTCCAAGAACCGTTCCATCTAAATTGACAATACACTATTCAAAAAAGCTAAGTGGAAACGACGGTGTTCATGACAGAGAGCGTGAAGTATTGCGGTTTCTTCGAGAGACAATTGCTTCCTTTGCAGTGACTGCTCAATCCGGCATATTGATCTTGGTCGATCAAATTCCACCACCACCTGACCTAACAGATGTCTCAACCATTGATCAATCTGAAGAGAGCTACATTGGTCAACATGATGAATTTCGCTCAACTGCGATTGGCGCTCACAATAACCAAGCTTCTACATCCGAGGAGATTGAGTGCTGGCGGCTTATTGATGGATTTACTATCGGCGATGTAGAGCGCATATTGAATGACCTGGTCATCCATCCCGATTCCGTAGCAAAAAATGTGGCGGCAAGGATCTGGACGTGGACGCGCGGCCAGCCCACATTGGTGATTTCGCTCGTGTCGCAGTACATTGACGAGGCGCGTAGGCGTGAGCAACTCA
>JAAEKA010000423.1 GCA_014155705.1 Anaerolineae bacterium clx_CAG2
CAGGTGGCGCAGGGCAATGGGACTGCCTTCGGCGGCGGCGGAGAACGCGCCCGTCAGCACGCTGTTCTTGATGTTGCCGCCGGTGAGCGCAAATTGCGAGGCCAGGTAGACCAGATCCACGTCGTCGGCCTGGGGTACGCTCTGAGGCAGCAACTGGCGCCAGATACGCTCGCGGTCGCTGGCCTGGGGGAAGGGGAACTCCACAATGATCTGCAAGCGGCGGGCAAAGGCGGCGTCCAGGTTTTTGGCGGAAGTTGGTGGCCAGGATGGCCATGCCGTCGTAGGCCTCCATGCGCTGCAAGAGATAGCTGACCTCGATGTTGGCGTAGCGGTCGTGGGCATCCTTGACGTCGGAGCGTTTGCCGAACAGCGCATCGGCCTCGTCGAAAAAGAGGATGGCATGGGCCGACTCGGCGGCAGCGAAGATGCGGCTGAGGTTCTTCTCGGTTTCGCCGATGTACTTGCTGACCACCGTGGAGAGATCGACCCGGTAGATGTCCAGTTCCAGGTTGCGCGCCATGATGCCGGCGGCCATGGTTTTACCGGTGCCTGAGGGACCGCTGAACAACACGGCCAGGCCGCGGCCCAGCATCACCCGCTGGCTGTAGCCCCATTCACCGTAGACCACGTGGCGGTAGCGCACCCAATGCTCCAGGCCGCGCAACTGCTGTTTGATCTGAGGCGGCAGCACCAGGTCGTCCCAGGTGAAGATATTGTCGATGCGCTGCGCCAGGCCATCCAACGCGCCGACTGCCTGGGAGCGGCAACTGGCAAAGAGATCGTCCCGCGCCACCAGATGTCCATTGCCGGGCTGGCGCAGCGCAGCCAGGGTGTAGGCCTGATGGGCAGCCTGAGTGATCTGGCCGCTGGTCAGGCGGAAGCGGCCGGCTAGCTCGCCCAGGTCGACGTCGGGCGCGTGGCCGTTGAGCGATGCTGCCCACAGCCGCTGGCGGGCGGACGCGTCGGGTGCAGCCAGCTCCAGTGGGAGGAGAGGGGGGCGGCTGGACTGGTAGGGAACCGGCCAGGCGTTTTCGGCCAGCAGGAAGCGCAGTTGGTCACAGGGGGCAGCCAGCAGCCGGCGCAGCGCGGCCCGCTCGCCCGGTCCCATGTATTGCGGCTGGACGAAGTGGAAGTGCAGCACATCGACGGTGCGCCGGTGCTCCAGCAGCCAGCGCCGCGCGGTCCAGGTGCTGGCATGGGAGCTCTCG
>JAAEKA010000424.1 GCA_014155705.1 Anaerolineae bacterium clx_CAG2
GAAGAGCCCCCGGAAGATGCCGAAGAGGCGCTGCGCCTGCACAACCGCATCTGGAACGCGGCCATGCAGGCGGTGATGGCCAACGGCGGCATGATCAACGAGCACCACGGCGTCGGTCTGAAGCTCAGCCGCTACATGCGCACCCAGTTCGGCCCGGCCTGGCCGTTTATCAAGCGGCTCAAGGCCACCATCGATCCCAACGGCATCATGAACCCCGGCAAAGTCGGGTTCGGGGTGTAGCCATGTTCATCGAAAACCCAATCGCTGCCACCGACAACTGCCGCTACTGCCTGATGTGCCGTCACGTCTGCCCTGTGGGCCACATCACCCGCCTGGAGACGTTGACGCCGCATGGCTGGGGCCTGCTGATCGCCTCACAACGGCGCGGGCTCCGCACCTGGAACGACAGCAGCATCGACAAACTGTATAGCTGCGCCGACTGCGGCCTCTGCCGCTCCCACTGCGTCACCGATCAGCCGCTGCCCAACGCCATCGCCGCGGCGCGGGCTGAGGTGGCGGCGCAAGGGCTGGCCCCAGCCAGCCTCTACCCGCTCAACGAGGCGCTGCTGCGCTGGGGCAATCCTTACCAACCTGCCGAGCCGCAACCGCCCAGTGGTCAAGCTGAGGTGGCCCTGTTCGTGGGCGACGAGGCGCTCTATCTCTGGCCCAACGCGCTGGAGGCAGCGCTGACCCTGCTCAAAGCCGTGGGCATCGAGCCGGTGTTGATCGGCGCGGGGCGCAGCAGCGGCTACGTGGCCAGTTCGTTGGGCTTCCCCGACACCGCCCGCCGCCTGGCCGAGGCCAATCTGGCTGACCTGAGCGCTGCGCAGGCCGGGACCCTCCTCGTGCTCAGCCCCGGCGAC
>JAAEKA010000425.1 GCA_014155705.1 Anaerolineae bacterium clx_CAG2
GGGCCGCGCTTCATCGACGTGGGCATTGCCGAGCAGGCCATGGTGGGCATGGCCGCAGGGTTGGCCTTGCGCGGCCGCGTGCCGGTCTGCCATGCGCTGGCTGCCTTTCTGACCATGCGCGCCTTCGAGTTCATCCGAACCGACGTGGGCATCGCCGGGTTGCCAGTGAAACTGGTAGGCGGCGTGCCCGGCTTGCTGTCCGAAGCCAACGGCCCGACGCATCAGGCGCTGGAGGACGTGGCCCTGATGCGCGGCATCCCTGGAATGCAGGTCTTCTGCCCTGCCGACGAAGCCGACCTGGCCATTGGCCTGCCTCACCTGCTGGCCAGCCCGCAGCCGGTCTATATCCGCCACAACGGCCTGCCGCCGGTCATTGAGCATGACCCCATCTTCGCCATTGGCCGCGCTGAGCTGGTGTGCAAGGGCGATGATGTGGCAATCCTGGTCTACGGCCCGCTATTCGCGCAGGCGTGGGAGGCGGCGCAGCATCTCCAGGCTGCCGGTTGTTCAGTGCGCTTGCTCAACATGCGCATGGTCCAACCCATCGACGAGCAGGCCATCGTTGCTGCCGCGCTGGAGACCCGGCTGCTGGTGATGATAGAGGATCATTTCCTCACCGGCGGTCTGTATAGCATTGTGGCCGAAATTTTGCTGCGCAACGAACTGTTGGCCCCGGTCTTGCCGATAGCTTTGCCTGATCGCTGGTTTCAGCCAGCCTTGCTGCCAGAGCTGCTGGTGCATGAAGGCTTGACTGCAGCCCACATCGCCGCAGCAATTCAGGCGCGGCTTAAGTCGGTGAACGGTATCGGGTGAACAGCGAACGTTGGCTCAACTGGCCCGTGGTTGGTCGAGTAGCGGGTTGAACTCACCCAAATTACAAGAGGTTGCGCGCTTCCAAAGTGTCGAGACCCATAGTCCTGCGCACTGTGACGTGCGGAGTTGTTCGATGACCATCGAAACAAATACCCCTGAATACCCCATTATCGTCGAGTCGCAACGGCTATTGGCCCGGGCGACCGGCCTGATCCCGGCCTACACTCAAACGCTGGCCAAGGGGCCTACGCAGCATGTACA
>JAAEKA010000426.1 GCA_014155705.1 Anaerolineae bacterium clx_CAG2
GAAGTGGCCGGCTTTGCGCCAGCTCAGGGCCGGCACCACGGGATTGTAGATCGCGCCGCGCAGGCTGGCGTTGAGGTAAGGCAGCGCCTCGCGGATGTCGGCTGGCAGAAAGGCCAGCGCGCTGAAGCGCTCAGCGCCCGGCTCGCAGGGCGGCGTGAAGACGTTGAGTTCATCGCTGGGTATCAACATGCTGCCTCCTATGTTTAGCGATCGTAGCCAGAACAGGGAATGCACATGATCTTGTCGCCCACGATGCGGCGGTAGGCGTGGGCCACCAGCTCGCCGCACCGGTCGCACTTGGCGAAGCCCATCACCTCGGGCAGCCAGTTGTAGGGATACTCGAAGACCGGACCGACGGTCAGGATGTCGCTCTCCGGCGCGTTCCAGACCAGATCCACCAACTCCATCTGGTCTTCCTCCGAGATCTCGTCGGGCGAGACGCCAGCCGCGCGCTGCTGCATGAAGGCTGACGCGGCGATCTGTTTCTGCAAGGTCGGCTTGTAGGAGCCGCGCCCGGCCCGCTCGCCGTCCTTGTGGAT
>JAAEKA010000427.1 GCA_014155705.1 Anaerolineae bacterium clx_CAG2
CAGAAGATCCCAGGCGCGTTGTGGACCTGCGCCCAGGTCAGATTGCCGGCCTGACGGACCGGCGCAGCCTCTGAAACGCTGCTGAACGCATCTGGCAGCAGCGTGCTGGCCGGCGCGGCCAGCGCAATGATCAGCAGCAGGGGCAGCAGCCAGCGCGCCTGTTTGGTCATGGATAGTCGGTTCATTCGAATACGGTCTCCTTACAATCGGACGTTCTTGGGCCGCGCAGGCCCGCGCAGGGTGGGCGTCACTACGTAGCGACTCCGCCAGTGTACCCGACAAAGATGAGAGAAACATTAAAATGCCGCCTCACCAGGCGGCATCTCCCTTACAGTTTTGCAAGCTTAACCGCGTTACGGCATCAACGCCGCAGTGTTGCGGGCCGGGGATGGACGGTGCGCCAAGTATACGCAGGGGGTCCCGATCGGGCAAACTGAGAACCGCAGACAGCGTCGTTCAAAAACGCAATTGGTAGATCCAGGGCACGCGCCTGGGGTCGGCGAATCCGGCCAGCAGTTCGATCTCAGCCGGCGCCACG
>JAAEKA010000428.1 GCA_014155705.1 Anaerolineae bacterium clx_CAG2
TAAACAGGTTGTCAGAGCCGCCCTCCGGTCCATCCAGGCGGAAAGCGAGCAGGTTCTGGTTGTCGATCAGCGCTTGTTGCAAGAGGTTGCGCTGTGTCTCATCGAAGATGAACTGGTTGACGGCAAAGGGGGCCAATTCCTCCTGGCGGAAGGCAGGTAGGATCGTCTGCAAGACCTGCACATTGTGAATGGTCTGGAAATTATGGCGACTCCACTCCTCATTGATCTCTGGCGCCAACCAGCGCAGTTGCCAGGAATCGTTGCTGATTCGGTTGAGCCGCGAGTCATCCAGGCCAGTTACGGTCAGCGCCACATAGCGGATCGGCGCGCCGCGTGGCACGCGGGCCAAGTCGAACTGCAAGACGCCGTGGAAAATATTGCCCTGCACTGTGCCTGCGTGCAGAAACGAGTCTCCCAGGTGGTTGCCGCGGGCTTCATTGCTGCTGACCCAGCCGACGGCCGTGGCCCCCGGCGTCAGATTAAAGAAGAGATCGCCGGCTGCCACCGTCGGGGTCGCTGCTTCTTCAACCGGCGCTTGCGCTGCGGGCGCTGGAGATGCAGCCTGGGCAGGGACAAACCCAGGATCGGGAGTAGGCATCGCGGCCGAAGGGCTGGGTGTGGGCGTATCAGCGACCACCTGAACCACAGACGGGGGGGCTGGTATCGGCGCAGCCAGCAAACTGCTCAACTGCCAAAGTACCGCGATGGCTGCCAGACCGACCACTGCCCATAACACAGCACGCAGCGGCTTACCTGGCGGCGACTGCTGGCGCTCACTGTGCGTCGTCACACTGGGTGCGGCAAGTTGCCCCGAGCCGGCCTCCCGGTAATGAGGACAGGTGAGGTGCTCCTGAGACAGACAATAGCGCAGTTGATGCTCGACGTGCGGTCGAAACGCCTCAACTCCGGGCGCAGCATAGCAGCGGTGGCCACTATCGGCATAGCCCAGCCGCACAGTCGGATCATTCTCCAGTCCCAGGAGGGGGCAAATATTTCGAGTCTCGGACATTGCGCGGATCGTCTTAGCAGTCAAAGACACAAAGATTTCGTCCGGGCAGATAAATCGGTCAGCTTTCGACACTCCCGATCAGAAGATGCTAACGCCCCCGCGTGCAGACCGGTCCGGTAAGCTCAGAGCGTTGCAGGCAATCCGGAGCGGCGGCGTCCCTGATTCGTCGAGGTTATCAGCCCTACAGCTTACCGATTATACATCACGGCTACGATGCCGGACAAATCGAGCCTGAAGCTGCACGCTTAGACCTCGTCAGCGCAGTTTATCTGCACGAGCAATACCAATATGAATATTTCCAGGCCGGAGTCAGGCCTTTGGTCGGGTCTGACTCCCAATGGTCATGTAGAAACCGGGAGTCTGTACTAGCTGGATTATGCACGAAGCGCTCGCGAAAACTCCCGGCTTCTACGTGTACTCGGTTTAGATTTACTGCTTCCACAATCGTCGCTTTCCGGCGCCTGACAGATCGTGCTATAATAGCGGCTGATCTGCAACTACCCGACCCGACAAGAGGTGCCCAGTGTCAACGCGGACACTCGTTTTGGACGGCCAGAGCCTGACCATTGAAGATGTGGTTGCCGTTGCCTATGCCAGACCCGATGAATTCCTGTATCAGCTCAGCCTTGAGACGCAGCAGCGCGTCGCTCGCGCCCGCCAGGCGGTCGAGGATTTCGTCGCCCAGCGCCG
>JAAEKA010000429.1 GCA_014155705.1 Anaerolineae bacterium clx_CAG2
ATATACAATGGGCCGGCGACAGACTTGGGAGTGCGACAGGCCACGAGATTATGCACCGCGCCTGACAGTTGGTCTGCCAGCAAGAAGCTACAATACCGCAATTAGAGACCTATGTCAAGAAACGCTGAACCTCAGGAACCCGCCAAGCGCGCGCGTCGTTCCATCTGGAAGCTGCTGCAGAGCCTGGTCGTCCTGGTGATTCTGGCCTTTTGGGCCAGGTTCTTGCTAAGCAACTGGGAGCAACTGGCAAGCTACCCGTGGCGCTTCTCTGGACTCTCCGTCTTGCTTGCTTTGGTCGTGCTGATGGTACAGATTCTGCTGCTAAGCACCCTCTGGTGGCGGGCGTTGGCCCTGGTGGGCACGAGATTCACCTGGCGCAACGGCGTGGCGATCTGGCTGCAAGCGCAGTTGGCGCGCTATGTGCCTGGCGGTGTCTGGGAATATGCCGGCCGCTATGCCTTGAGCGCGCCGGCCGGCGCGGGCAAACGCACGATGGCGGCCAGCCTGGGACTGGAGATGGCGCTGCAAGTGCTCAGCGCCTCGGTTTTTCTGACAGTGGCTCTGCTGCTGCGCCAGGATGATCTGCCGCTAGGTTATCTGGCCGCGGCGGGGTTGATTATCCTGGGCTGCGCCCTGGTCCTGTCGCCGCCGGTCTTTGGTCGCCTGGTGAATGGGGGGCTGCGCCTGTTGCGGCGTCCTGCACTGACGATGACGATCGCCTACGGGGATATCGTGTTGTTGTTCCTGGTCGCCCTGTTGGCGCATGCCTTGAGCGGGCTGGGTTTTGTGTTGTTTGTCAATGGACTGACGTCAGTCGATTGGTCCACCGCAGGGCTGCTGGCCAGTGCCTTTGTCGGCGCCTGGCTGATCGGCTACCTGGCGGTCTTTGTGCCCACCGGCATCGGGGTGCGCGAGGGAGCTTTGGCCTTGCTGTTGGGTGGAGTCCTACCTGTGACGGTGACAGCCGCAGCCGCATTGGGCTATCGGGTTTTGATCGCTCTGCGTGACCTTGCGGCCGCTCTGGCTGGCGCAGCGATGGGCCGCCATCGGGCTATCAGCCCTGACGCCCAGGAAAGCAGCCAAGCGGCTGAATGATGCGGCTCAGGGCAAGCCGTACAGCGTCAGAGTCTGCCGGAGTATCGCCTCCCAGGAGAAGTGATCTCGCGCAAACCGGTAGCCAGCCTGTCCCAGAGTGTCCGCCTGAGCGGGATCTGCTAACAGTTGTTCGATGGCTGACGCCAACGCTTCAGGATTGCGCTGTTCGACCAGCAGGCCGGTCGCGCCGTCCTGCACGATATCGGCAACGCCGCCCACCTGGGTCGCCACCACCGGCTTGCCGTAGCGCATGGCCTCCAGAGAGACCATCCCCAGCATTTCAGTGTCTCCGCTGCTGTCCACGATGGCCGGCAGCACGAACACCTGGCACGCCTGGTAGTACCTGTGGAGTTCTGCATCCGACACGCGGCCGGCAAAGGTGACCCGACCTTCTAGATGCAACGCGCGCACCCTGTGCTCCAGCTCCGGGCGTTCGTGTCCCTCGCCAACGATGACCAGATGAGCATGGGGACTGGCAAGCAGCGCCATGGCATCGAGCAGGTAGGCGTGTCCTTTGCGGGCGGGTTCCTGAGGTTCAGCGTTTCTTGACATAGGTCTCTAATTGCGGTATTGTAGCTTCTTGCTGGCAGACCAACTGTCAGGCGC
>JAAEKA010000043.1 GCA_014155705.1 Anaerolineae bacterium clx_CAG2
AGGACGTACACCTGGGCCATTTCGCCTGGAGTGGCCCCAGCGTCTGGCTGTTGCGCGAGATCGACGTGCCTGCCGGCCGGCGGGCTGTGCTGACCCTGATCGGCGACCGCAACCCCGGCGCGTTGTTTGTCAATGGAGTGGCCGTGACCCGCTTCAGCCGCCACTACGGCGGCGGCTACATCAGGGAGGATATCACGTCGCTGTTGCGGCCGGGCGTCAACGTGCTGGCCTTGCACATTCAGGACTACGCCGGCGCGACCTGGAGCGCCAGTCTGCTGACCTACGATCCGGCTCTGGCCCTTGAGGCAACGTGGAGCTTCCGGCCTGGCGTGACGCCCGGCGGGCTCGGTGGCTTTGCACAGACCGGCCCGAGCAATCTAGCCAGCTCTGGCCGGTCTCCGACCGAGCCAGGTGGCGCGGGCTTCTGGCGCTGCCGCTTCACCTACGACCCGGCTGAGCACGGCGCTGGGCCGTTCAAATTGGCCATGGGCGGCCTGCGCAAGGGGCAGATCTGGCTCAACGGCCGCAACGTGGCGCGCTACTGGCAGGTGGGGCCGCAGGAGTTCTACAAGCTGCCGGCTTCGTGGATGGGTGGGGAAAACGAGCTATTGGTGCTAGATGAAGGTTAATGTTGATGCCGTAGACCGTGCCGGCGAACGCGCCGATGATGACGTAGGGCGCGCCGATCTCCTCCAGCGCGTGCAGAATATCGACGAACAGGCTAAGGTCCGGGCCGGGTCTGCTTGACACGCTCAATTTCCTCAACAAATATCAGGCCCAACTCGTTAGGTGGGAGATCAGGATATTGCCGGCGCAGGCGTCCCATGATCAGTCCTTTGGCCAGCGCCTGGGCGTCGAGCATGACGCGGATGCGCTCACCCGGCGTCAGGCCCAACAGCAGGCGTACCTGGTCGGGGTCCAGGGGGTCGAAGCGAATATCGAGTTTGGGTGTCGGGTTATCGAGGGCCACTGGCGCGGCGGGCATGGTCATCGTTTACGGATTGTACCACAGAAAGTCCCAATCCGACCAAGCTCATGGCGGTACTATTGGGTATGAGCCTGACCGGTTCTGCGCGGCATAGGTGGTCCACACCTGCTCCCACCGGTCGCCCTGTCCCAGCGCGCTCAGCCGGCCATAGACCTCCGGCAGCGACAAGGCGGAGACAAAGATCGTCGACCTGGGGTCTTCGAACAACTGGTTGACCTGTTCGACACCGGGCTCGCCAAACAGATGAGCCAGCCAGGCCGACGAGTCGAGCAGGTGGGTCATATCTGGCCCTCGGCGGCTTCGTCGCGCAGGCGCTCCTCAATCAGGTCAGCTACGGGATCGACGCCCTCCGGCAACCAGGAGCGCCCCATGCCTGCCGCCCGGCGAGCCAGTTCGCCGCGGCTGGGCAGGGGGCGGACGATAAGGATGCCATCTTCCCCCAGCGACCAGTCCAAGCGCGTGCCGGCCTGAATATCGAGCTGGTTGGCCAGCTTGGCTGGAATTGTGATCTGGTTCTTTCCTGTTACTGTTGTGATCATGGAAAGAATTGTAGTCAAGGCGTAGGGATTGTCAAGGAATGTGTACAGTATTGCGACAGTGACGCAAAAAGCTCCCAGCCATCTGGGAGCTTTTCGCGGGAAGGAGGAAACGACGCGCTAGGGCAGGCCCTTGTAGCTCTGCAGGGTGCGCATGTAGTTGGCTCGTTCGAAGGCGGCGGGCTCGGCCACGTTGCGCTGGCTGAGGCTGCCTTTCATCATGTCCACCGAGTCGTATTCGTGCTCTTCCATCCAGCGGGCGATGCCATCCACCAGGGTTGTGATGTGGCCGATGCCGTGCTGGAGCAGGGCCGAGGTGGTGTTGGCGATGTCCGCGCCGGCCATGACGGCCTTGACCGCGTCCTCGACCGTGTGCACGCCGGTGGTCAGCGCCAGCGAGCAGCCGACGTGGCCATAGAGGATGGCGATCCAGCGCAGCGGCAGGCGCAGCTCATCCGAGTTGCTCAGCACCAGGTGCGGCCCCACGGTCAGTTCCTCGATGTCCAGGTCAGGCTGGTAGAAGCGGTTGAAGAGCACCAGCGCATCGGCGCCGGCCGCATCCAGCCCATGAGCGACGCGCGGCATAGCCGAGAAGTAGGGTCCGATTTTCATCGCCACGGGGATAGTCACATGGCGTTTGACGTTAGCCAGCACATCCAGGTAGACCTGCTCCACGTCGCCGCAGGCAATCCTGGGGTCGGTAGGCAGGAAGTAGAGGTTGACCTCCAGCGCGTCGGCGCCGGCCTGCTGGATCTTGGTGGCGTAGTCGATCCAACCGCCATCGCTGACGCCGTTCAGGCTGGCAATCACCGGAATGCCCACGGCCTGCCTGGCTTTGTGGAGGTGCTCCAGATACTGGTCGGGTCCCAGGGAAAACTCGCCCGGCTTGGGGAAGTAGGTCAACGCCTCGGCGAAGCTCTCCGTGCCGTAGCCGAAGAAGTGGTCGAACTGCTGCGCCTCGAACTCGATCTGCTCCTCGAACAGCGAGTACATGGTGATTGCGGCCGCGCCAGCGTCCTCCATGCGGCGAATATTATCGATGTTTTTGGTCAGCGGCGACGCCGACGGCACGATGGGGTTTTTCAGTTCAAAACCCATGTAGTGGGTGGTCAGGTTCATGGTTGTTCCTCAGGGCGTGAAAAGTTGCAGGTGACAGGTCGCAGGTGACAGAAGCGTGTGTGGATATCAGGTCGACATCTGCCACGCGCCACCTGCGACTTGCAACTTGCTTACCTGCTCGCGCTGTAGTCCAGCGTCGCCAGTTGCTCGTACAGATGCCAGCGCTTGTTGACATCATCCTGCGCTTCGATCAGCAGCATGGCCGCGGCCTGCGGGTCGGACTTGGTCAGCATGGTATAGCGGGTCTCGTTGTAGATGTAGTCCTGCAGCGGGATCTTGGGTCCCTTGCTGTCCAGTTGCAGCGGATTCTTGCCCTCGGCCGTCAGGCGCGGGTCGTAACGCAGCAGCGGCCAGTAGCCGCTGTCCACGGCCTTCTTCTGCTGATCGTTGGCCGTGGTCATGTTGATGCCGTGGGCGATGCAGTGGCTGTAGGCGATGATCAGGCTGGGGCCGTCATAGCTCTCGGCCTCAAGAATCGCCCGCACCGTCTGCGCGTCGTTGGCGCCCATGGCGATCCTGGCCACGTAGACGTTGCCATAGTTCATGGCCATCATCGCCAGGTCTTTCTTAGCCATACGCTTGCCGCCAGCCGCGAACTTGGCCACGGCCGCACGCGGGGTGGATTTGGACATCTGGCCGCCCGTGTTGCTATAGACCTCGGTGTCCAGCACCAGAATGTTGACGTTGCGCCCGGAGGCGATGACGTGATCCAGGCCGCCGTAGCCGATGTCATAGGCCCAGCCGTCGCCGCCGAAGATCCAGACAGACTTGGCGACCAGCACGTCGGCCACATCGGCCAATTGCGTGAGCGCCGGCGCGCCATTCGTGGATGCCAGCCGCTTGCGCAGCTCAGCCACCCGCTCGCGCTGCTCGTAGATACCTGTCTCATCCGACTGGTCGGCGTGCAACAGCGCATCGACCAGGTCCCGGCCGATGACGTCAGCGTGGGCCAGCAGCAGCTCTTGCGCGTATTCCAGCCGCTTGTCCAGGGTCAGGCGCATGCCCAGACCGAACTCGGCGTTGTCCTCGAACAGGCTGTTCGACCAGGCCGGGCCGCGGCCTTCCGTATTCTGTGCATAGGGGGTGGTGGGCAGGTTGCCGCCGTAGATCGACGAGCAGCCGGTGGCATTGGCCACGATGGCGCGGTCGCCGTAGAGCTGTGTCACCAGCTTGATGTAGGGAGTCTCGCCGCAGCCGGCGCAGGCGCCGGAATATTCGAAGAGCGGCCGCAGCATCTGGTTGGTTTTGACCAGCTTCAGGTTGACCGTGCGCCGGTCCACGTCGGGGATGTCCAGGAAGAAGTCGTAGTTCTCCACCTCGCGTTGGCGGATGGGCGGCTGCGGCTCCATGTTGATGGCCTTGAAGCGCGGCTCTCGCTTGTTCTTGGCCGGGCAGACGAAGACGCAGGCGCCGCAGCCGGTGCAGTCCTCAGGCGCCACCTGGATCGAGTACAGCCAGCCGGGGTACTCCTTGCCCTTGTATGGGGTGGAGCGGAAGCTTTCCGGCGCGCCGGCCAGCTCCTCCTGCGGGAAGACCTTGATGCGAATGGTGGCGTGGGGACAAACCAGCGCGCACTTGCCGCACTGGATGCACACGTCCGGGTCCCAGATCGGGATCTCCAGCGCCAGGTTGCGCTTCTCCCACTGGGTGGTGGCAGTCGGGTAGGTGCCGTCTACCGGCATGGCCGACACCGGCAGCAGGTCGCCGCGGCCGGCAATGATCTCGGCCGTGACGTACTGTACGAACTCCGGCGCCTCGGCCGGCACGGCCGGCGGCAGAGCGATGCTGCTGGTGACAGCGCCGGGCACTGGCACCTCGAACAGGTTGGCAATGGTCTCGTCCACGGCCTGGAAGTTCTGCTGCACCACCTTCTCGCCGCGCTTGCCGTAGGTCTTTTCGATGGCGTGCTTGATCGCTTCGATCGCCTCGTCGCGTGGCAGGACGCCAGAGATGGCGAAGAAGCAGGTCTGCATAATGGTGTTGATGCGTCCACCCATGCCGGTCCGCTCTGCCACATCGTAGGCGTCGATCACGTACAGCTTCATCTTCTTGTTGATCAGGTGCTCCTGATAGACCCGCGGCAGCTTGTCCCACACCTCTTCCTTGGGATAGTAGGTGTTGAGCAGGCAGACTGCGCCCGGCGCAGCTTTGGCCAGCACGTCGTAGCGCTCCAGGAATACCGCCTGGTGGATGGCGAGGAAGTTAGCCGATTCGATCAGGTAAGGCTGGTGGATTTCGCTGGGGCCGAAGCGCAGATGCGACACGGTGATCGCGCCCGACTTCTTGGAGTCGTAGACGAAATAGCCCTGGGCGAAGTTAGGGGTGTCCTCGCCGATGATCTTGATGCTGTTCTTGTTGGCGCCCACTGTGCCGTCAGATCCCAGACCATAGAACAGGGCCCGCACCATGTTGGGCGCTTCGATGGTGAAACTGGAATCGACCTCCAGGCTGGTGAAGGTCACGTCGTCGGTGATGCCCACGGTGAAGTGGTTCTTGGGCGCGGGCTTGGCCATTTCGTCGAAGACCGCTTTGACCATGCCCGGCGTCCACTCTTTGCTGGAGAGGCCATAGCGCCCGCCGATCACCTTGACGTTGAACCCGCCGCTCTCCATCAGCGCAGTGAGCACGTCCTGGTAGAGCGGCTCGCCGGCTGCGCCGGGCTCCTTGGTGCGGTCCATCGTCGCCAGCGTCTTGACTGTCGGCGGCAGCGCGGCCATGAAATGCTCGCCGCTCCAGGGCCGCACCAGGCGCACCTTGAGCACGCCGACCTTTTCGCCCTGCGCGGTCAGGTAGTCGACCGTCTGTTGCGCTGTTTCTGCGGCCGAGCCCATGATCACCATCACTCGTTCGGCGTCCGGCGCGCCCACATAGTCGAAGAGCCGGTACTGGCGGCCGGTCAGCCCGGCGAACTTGTCCATGGCGGCCTGCACGATGCCGGGCACCTTGAGGTAGAAGGGGTTGACCGTCTCGCGGGCCTGGAAGTAGACGTCGGGGTTCTGGGCCGTGCCGCGCATCATCGGACGATCAGGCGTGAGGCCGCGGTTGCGGTGGGCCATCACCAACTCGTCGTCGATCATCGCGCGGATGTCGTCGTTGCTCAATTGCTCGATCTTGGCGACCTCGTGGCTCGTGCGGAAGCCGTCGAAGAAGTGGATGAAGGGGACGCGCGCTTCCAGCGTGGCAGCCTGGGAGATCAGGGCAAAGTCCATGATCTCCTGCACCGAGTTGCTGCAAAGCATGGCCCAGCCGGTCTGGCGCACACCCATCACATCGCTGTGGTCGCCGAAGATCGACAGGCCCTGCGCGGCCAGGCTGCGGGCGGCCACGTGAAAGACTGTGGACGTCAGCTCGCCGGCGATCTTGTACATGTTGGGGATCATCAGCAGCAGGCCCTGCGACGCGGTGAAGGTCGTGGTCAGGGAGCCGGTCTGCAAAGCGCCATGGACTGCCCCGGCGGCTCCGCCTTCTGACTGCAACTCCATTACCAGGGGCACGGTGCCCCAGATGTTGGGCTGCAGCTCAGCCGTCCACTGGTCCGCCCATTCGCCCATGGGGCTGGAGGGGGTGATCGGATAAATCGCGATCACTTCGTTAGTCTTGTGGGCAACGTAAGCGGCCGCCTCGTTGCCGTCAATGGTGACAATCGGTCTGTTGGCCATGTTATTCCTATCCTGCTATGGCTTGTGGCTCCCGGTTGGATCTCCCTGCGCCAGGAGCCCCTGGCTGTCCGCTGTTCACCTGGATCTTCAACGGCCAGGCGTAGTGAAGCAGTCATCGTTGTTAGCGTGCGCGTAGCGTCTGCCGAACACCGCACAAGACCATCATACCCCCATTATCGATTTCCAACCATGATATAGGTCATATGTAGGGCAAGATTTTGAGGAATTTTCCGAAAAACAAAAGAGCCAACCGATTGCTCGATTGGCTCTTTCTGTAGCATGGCGGGCCCGACGGGTCTCGAACCCGCGATCTCTGGCTTGACAGGCCAGTATGTTAGCCGACTACACCACGGGCCCAATGCTTGCTACAAAGGCTATTATACACAGCCGGAGGCTTTCGTCAAATCACGGATTGACTTTGGAAACGGGGTCGTTCGGGCCAGTTTTGCGCTTGTGTTTGCAGGGACTGTATGCTACAATTCATCTGTCGTTTAACCCATTGCGTCGCAGATGGCTTCATCTGGCGAGGCTGCTGCGACACCCATCGTCCACTCCAAGGAGGGAGCAGTCGATGTTTCAGCAACTGATTCTCATTGGTAATCTGGGCAGTGATCCGGAGCTGCGCTACACGGCCGACGGCACGCCTGTAACGCACTTCAGCGTTGCAGTCAATCGCCGCTGGACCAAAGAAGACGGCAGCCAGGGTGATGAGACCACTTGGTTCCGTGTCACAGTCTGGCGCAAGCAGGCTGAGACTGTCAATCAGTACCTCAAGAAGGGTAGCAAGGTAATGGTCGTAGGTCGGGTGGCAGGTCGCGGCTACACCGCCGCTGACGGTTCACCGCGCGCTAGTCTGGAAGTGACAGCCGAAAATATCAAGTTTCTCAGTGGCAGCCCGCGTGGCGAGGAAAGCCCCTTTGCTGAGCCGCCAGCAGAGGAAGAAGTCTTCTTCTAGACGTGGGCTCGTACAAAGGCCCTCCAGGCTGCTCGCAGCCTGGAGGGCCTTTGTCGTTTATGCGCTCAGAATAGCGGCAAAGGCAGCGATCGTCCGCTCGATGTCCTGCGCCGTCACGTGGTAGTTGGTCACGGCCCGCAGCCGCTGGCCGCCGATGGCGAACAGCCAGACGCCCTGCCCGGCCAACTGCGCCGCCAACTGGGACGGCGTCAACCCCGGCCGATCCAGCGCGAAGATCACGATGTTGGTTTGGACCGTGGCGGGATCGAGGATGATGCCGGGCAGGCTGGCGATGCCCTCAGCCAGCCGGTGGGCGTTGACGTGGTCCTCGGCCAGGCGATCCACCATCTGGGTCAGGGCCACGATGCCGGCCGCAGCGATGACGCCAGCCTGGCGCATGCCGCCGCCCACCAGCTTGCGCGCCCGCCGCGCCTCGTGGATGAAGGCCGCTGATCCAACCACCACCGACCCGACCGGCGCGCCCAGGCCCTTGCTCAGGCAGAAGCTGACCGAGTCGCAGCCCCGCACCAGCGTTTTGACGTCCACGCCCAGCGCCACGGCCGCGTTGAAGATGCGCGCGCCGTCCAGGTGCAGCCTCAGCCCGCGCCGTTGGGCCAGCTCGCCGACAGCATCCATGTAGGCCACGGGCAGAATGGCCCCTCCGCAGCGGTTGTGCGTGTTTTCCAGGGTGATGAGCGTGGTGCGTGGGGCGTGGATGTCGTCAGGGCGAATGGACGCCTCCAGCAGGGCCAGGTCGATGCGGCCATCGGGCAGGTTGGGCAGCGGCCGCGGGTGGATGCCGCCTACGGCCGAGGAGCCGCCGGCCTCGTAGACGTAGGTGTGGGCCTGGTCGCCCAGGATCACCTCGTCGCCTCGGCCGCAGTGCACCAGCAAACTGATGAGATTGCCCATGGTGCCGGAGGGGACGAAGAGCGCGGCCTCCTTGCCCAGCCGCGCGGCCGCCATTTCCTCCAGGCGCTGCACGGTGGGGTCGTCGCCCAGCACGTCGTCGCCCACCTCGGCGTCGTACATCGCGCGGCGCATGGCCGGCGTGGGTTTGGTGACGGTGTCAGAACGCAGATCGATGGTGGTCATGAAATATCCTTCCTGTACGTGGCATAGGGCGTAACACGTAACTTGGCGCTGTTCTGGTTACGAGTTATCTGTTACGGGCTGCGCTTCAAGCGCACATCGGTAGCGCACCTCGTCGAAGGGCACGCCGTCGCGGTTGTGCTCGAGCTTGCTGGCGCCGTCGGCCCAAAAGCCCTGGGTTTCGTAGAAGCGAATGGCGCGCAGGTTGTCACGCAGCACCCACAGGGTCGCTTCCGCGAAGCCCTGGGCGCGCAGTTCGGCTCTGGCCCGCGCCAGCAACGCCGCGCCGCAGCCGAGCCGCCAGAAATCGGGGTGGACGTAGATGGCGTAGATCTCGCCAACGCGCTGCGGGTGCAGATCTTCGTCGCGCTGCGCGCCGATGACCAGCCAGCCAGCCGCCTGGCCATCCCACTCGGCGACCAGCACGCGCGAGGCGGTCCCGGCCAGTTGCTCCTGCCAGCGCGGCAGCCGGCCTGCGGCCGACAGGCTATCCAGCAGGCTGTCGGGCAGCAGGCCGCGGTAGCCGACCTGCCAGGCCAGCACATGGATCTCGGCCAGCGCGTAGGCGTCTTCGGGAACGCCCCAACGAACAAAAATGGGTGGATTCATGCGTCAAAGGCCTCCTGTAACAAGACGCCTTGCCAGACGCTTGTGACTGGCCCGCGCAGGGTCACGTTCCAGTCAGGGGCGATGCGGACCTCCAGCGAGCCGCCGGGCATCGATACGGCCACCGCGGCGTCACACAGGCCCAGGCGATGGGCCACGGCCGCGGCCGCGCACGCGCTGCTGCCTGAGGCCAGGGTGTAGCCCGCGCCCCGCTCCCAGATCTCGATGCGCAGGTGGCCGCGGTCCAGCACTTGCATAAACTGGACGTTGGTGCGGCGGGGGAAGCGGGGATCGGTCTCGACCAGGGTCCCCAGCCGCTTTGCCTCCTCGGCGCTGACCTGCTCGCGCAGGACGACGCAGTGGGGGTTGCCCAACGTGGCCGCACAGAAGCGCACCTCCGTGTCGCCCGCCAGTAAGGTTTCGTTCAGCACCTCGCGCGGCGGCCCGGACACCGTGACCTCCCGGCTGTCGAAGCTGACCCGGCCCATCTCGACGGTGACCATGCGGCCGTCCTGCTGCACGTGAGCTGTCACCACACCGCCGGCCGTGGCCACGGTGAACGGCGCGTCGCCTACCAGGCCCTGATCCCAGAGGTAGCGGGCGAAGATGCGCAGGCCGTTGCCGCTCTTCTCGGCCTCGCTGCCGTCGGGGTTGAAGATGCGCAGCCCGAAATCAGCGTTCGTCGCCGGCAGGGGGCCGAGCAGGATGCCGTCGGAGCCCGCGCCGTAGCGGCGGTCGCAGATGCGCCGGATCTGTTGCACGGCCAGCTCAGCGGGCCGGCCGGCCGGGTCGATGACGATGTAGTCATTGCCCAGGCCGTGGTATTTGGCCAGCGGCGCGCCGCAGGCTGGGTCAGGGGTTTTGCCAGGGAAAACGCGCTTGGAATCAGGCATAGTGTGGTTCCGACTGCGACAGGGTTTGGGCTGCGGCCCTATTGTACTGAGTTTTGGGCGTAATCCCAACCTGGCAACGGGGGCGACTGTGAAGAGTCGCCAAAATTACTCGCGCGATCTGTCGCAAACGGGTGTATAGTAGAGACAAGCCCGTGGCTCGATCAGGCATCGCCTGTTTCCGTTGTTGGGGAAAGGAGTGCAGACCATGCGCACCAGACATCTCTTCATCGTTCTCGTCTTGCTGGCGCTCGCCTTGCCAGCGCCACGCACGCGGGCAGGCGGCGCCGTTACCGTCTGCGACGAAGCCCACCTGCTGGCCGCGCTGGCCGGCGGCGGGACAGTGACATTCGCGTGCAGCGGGACTATCACGCTGGCCAACACCATGACGATTGCGGCTGACACCATCATCGATGGCAGCGGACAGCAGGTCACCATCAGCGGCAACAATGCGGTGCGGGTGTTGATTGTGAATGAAGGGATTACGCTCCATCTCAACCGGTTGACCATCGCCGACGGCTTCGCTGACATAGGTGGTGGGGGCGGTAGCGGCATTAGCAACAGTGGCACGGTGTCGGCGACCCGTTGCTGGTTCTCCGGCAACGAAGCAATCAACGACGGTGGCGCCATCGTCAACCTGGCGGGTGTGCTGGCCGTGGACTTTTGCACCTTTTCTGACAATAGCGCTGTTTTTAGCGAAGGTGGCGCCATCCACAATGGTGGGGGCACGCTGACGATAAGCAACAGCGTCTTTTCTGGCAACAGCGGGTCGGTCGGAGGAGGCATCAACAACGCCGGGGGCATGTTGAGCGTCACCAACAGCTCCTTTGCCAACAACGGCCGCTGCGCCATCTACAATTCCAGCGCGGGCACGGTGACGGTTAACCGCAGTACCTTTTCTGATAACGGCTCCTCTGGCGGCGGTGGCATCAACAACGACGGGGGTCGCGCAGAGGTTAGCAATAGCACATTCTTTGGCAATGAAGCCTCGCTTGGCTCCGGCGGCGGCATCTCCAACAGCGGCGCGCTGGTCGTGACCACCAGCACCTTCTCCGACAACGGCGCTGCCAATGGCGGCGGCATATCCAGCAGTGGCGCGCTGACCCTAACCACCAGCACCTTCTCCGGCAATAGCGCCCTCGACGGCGGCGGCATCTCCAACAGCGGCGCGCTGGTCGTGACCACCAGCACCTTCTCCGACAACAGCGCTGCCAATGGCGGCGGCATATCCAGCAGTGGCGCGCTGACCCTAACCACCAGCACCTTCTCCGGCAATAGCGCCATGAATGGTGGCGGCATTCTCAACAGCGGCGCGCTAATGATGAGTAACAGCACCTTCGCCGGCAATAGCGCCATCTATGGTGGCGGCATTCTCAACAGCGGCACGCTTGTTATGAGTAACAACACCTTCGCCGGCAATAGCGCCGTAAATGGTGGCGGCGGCGCCATCTCCAACGGCGGCGCAGCTACACTCAAGAACACGATTGTCGCCAACAGTCTGGAGAGTGACAACTGCGTGGGCATCATCACCGACGGCGGCGGCAACCTCAACTATCCCGACACCACCTGCCCCGGCCTCAACGCCAATCCGCTGCTCGGCCCGTTGCAGAACAACGGCGGTCCTACCCTCACGATGGAGCCCGGCCCAGACAGCGCAGCAATTGAGGCCGGTGACGATGCCATCTGCGCCGCACCGCCGATCAACAACCGCGATCAGCGCGGGATCACCCGCCCTGCAGGCGCGCACTGCGACAGCGGCGCTGTCGAACGATTGCCGTTCCGCTACTGGCTTCCCACCATGCTTCATCAGTGATGATCTCCCTGCGAAGCGACCTGCAAACTTGATCGTTCAAGAAGCAAGACGCCTGGCATTGCGCCAGGCGTCTTGTTGTCACCTCCATGATGCAAAGCTGCATGGCTCATGGTTCTGGACACTTGCACTGCCAACACATCCGGGCTATTCAACTGCGCAGATTCGTGGTAAAATCATGCTACGTGGCCTTGTGGTTGATTGCACCGGCGCGACAGCCTCGATGTGGAGGTAGACGTGTTGCACAGCAAACGCGCAGAATCCGCGCTACACCTGACGATCTTTTTGCTGAGTATCGTGGTGGTCACTGCTTGCGGCGTTGGCGCACCGCCAGACGCAGCGCAGGCGCCTGTTGTGCCTGTCGCAAGCGATGATGCGTCGACCAACGATTCTTGGCCGCCTCCCCCAGTAGGCGAGGTGCAATTCGAGCAGTTATCGTTGGACCAGGGGTTGTCTCAGAGCGTGGTCACTGATATTGTCCAGGACGCGACGGGCTTTCTCTGGCTCGCCACGCAGGATGGTCTCAATCGCTACGATGGACAGGAACTGCGCATCTTCAAGCGAGACCGGGAGGACCCCTATAGCCTGAGCGACAATTTCATTCAGGCCCTGCATGTCGATGGCGCCGGCGTTCTGTGGATTGGCACGCATGCCGGTGGATTGGTACGCTTCGACCCGGCCAGCGAGCGCTTCATTGCCTACCGGGCTGGCGGAGCGCCGTCGGCCAACAGCCTGAGCAGCGACAACGTCCTGACGATCTACGAGGATCATGAAGGTATTCTGTGGCTCGGCGCCGGCGGCGGAGGGTTGGACCGCTTCGATCCGCAGAGCGGGCAGTTCAACAACTATCGCTCCATTCCCGACGACGAGACCAGTCTGGGGGGCAATGTGGTGCAGGCGATTTTTGAGGATGCGGACGGCGCGCTCTGGATCGGCGCCCAGGAGGGGGGACTGAGCCGCTTCGATCGGGCCGCAGGCATCTTCGAGCGTTACCGCCACGACCCCGCCGACCCTGCCAGTCTGGCTCACGACAACGTGCAGACGATCTTCGAGGACAGCGCGGGCAATCTGTGGGTGGGGACCTTTGCCGGCGGGCTGAACCTGCTGGATCGCGCCACAGGCCAGTTTGCCCACTTTCGCGCGGACCCGGCCGATCCGGACAGTCTGGCCAGCGACAACGTCTGGACCCTGTTCGAAGATGTCTGGGGCGGGTTGTGGATTGGCACGCAGGGAGGTGGGCTTGATCGGCTGGCGCCGGGCTACGCGCAGGCGCTGGCCGGCGGCGCCCAGTCCCTGCGCTTCGAGCACCACACCCACCGGCTGGACGATCCTCATAGCCTGAGCTCCGACGCCGTGCAGTCGATTTTTCAGGATCGGGGCGGCATTCTGTGGGTGGGCGCCTTCGGCGGCGGCGCCAGCAAGTACGATCCAGCCCGGCGCAAGTTCACCCACGTGCGCCACGATCCGGACAATCCTAACAGCATCAGCAGCGACCTGATCTGGACCTTCTATGAAGATGTGGATGGAGCGATCTGGATCGGGACCTATGGCGGCGGGTTGAACCGCTGGGACCGCGCGACGGATCAATGGACGCGCTATCGCAATGACCCGGCCGACTTGGCCAGCCTCTCCCATGACCAGGTCTGGGCGCTGGCCGGCGGCAGCGATGGCGCGCTGTGGGTGGGCGTCTCGGCTGGATTGGACCGGCTGGATCTCGCCAGTGGCCGATTCACTCACTACCCCGCCCAGATCCATTACCACATCGCCGGCGCCGCCCTCCAGCGTCAGGGCGTAAGGCCGGCCCTTGCCCAGCGCCAAATCGAAAGTCGGCGGCTGGGTCACCGAGCCCCATGTGCCGGGCC
>JAAEKA010000430.1 GCA_014155705.1 Anaerolineae bacterium clx_CAG2
TCTGTACCGCTTCCGGGCAATCGCCAGCTCCTTAGCAGGCGTCTTCTGCGATTTCTTGATGAACGCGTGCAGGAAGTGGTAGACAAGATCGTCGAAATCGTCAGGGCGTGACCTAGGGGCTGGGAGGTTGGTGTGCACGTGCCAGCCCGGTTGACCGGGCGCTGTTGTGTAGCCGGATCGATTGACACCTGCACTTGCGCCAGGTGCAAGTGTCGTCCGGCGGGTTGGCATGGGCACGCGCATCTGCACTTGCGTCAGGCGTCGGTGTCAATCGACCTGGCTGCACCGTGGCGTCCCGTCGACGGGGCTGGGAGGTCGGTGCGCACGTGACAGCCCGGTTGGCCGGGCGCTGTTGTGTAGCCGGATCGATTTGTCGTCCGGCGGGTTGGCATGGACACGCACATCTGCACTTCCGTCAAGCGCCGGTGCCCATCGACCCGGCTGCACCGCGGCGTCCCGTCGACGGGGGAACCAAAAATGCCCATTATTAAGGGATAATCGGATTGGTCTGAGTAATTCAGGAAGAGATGAGTCCTTATCTCGTCCAGAAATCTATGAGGAATGAAGACCTTGCTCTCCTTCATGCATCCATCCTCTCATCCAACCGGGACGATCCTGAAGTAGCAACCCGTAGCGACGCGATTTCTTCGTCTAGACCTTCCAAGATGCTCTGGTCATTTGTGACGGACCCAGTTATAGATGACTCAATGATTGCACCACTTACACCGATTTTGACATCGTGGGTGTTGGGACGGCGCAATGCCTCAATTTCCTCATCCAACCGATACAAGACATCACCCAAATCGGAGTCTTCGGAGGGTTGATAGATAACGTTGTAGTCCTCCTGAATATCCAGCTCGGGAATACCGTCTAGGGCAGCCTTAAGGCTTTGAAGAGCCTGGGTAGTCTCTGCAACAGAGGCGGCAAGCTCTCGGTCTTGTGCCTTAAGCTCTTCTACTGCTTCTTCCACCAGGACACGGATGTCAACCGGCTCGTTCCTTCGCCTAAGTAGATGAGATGTCAAGGCGCTTGAAGCACCTTCAACAATGGCAAGTACCACACTGCTTAGTTCTAGCACCTTCGCCTCCAACGAGTTACTCGCGTCTAATATACTTGGTCTTTGTTGAATGATGACCAACACACTTGCTCTATGCAAAGAGAACACCCCCGGTTCCTCAAGGTTGCGAGGGGCCGGGGGTGTATGATCAACCTAGCACCTACACAAAACCAACTCCCTCGCCGCCCTCACCTCATCCAGCCGCCGCATCGGCGCGCTGTGGGGGGCTTCCTTGAGCAGCTCCGGCTGCTCCCGCGCCTCGGCCGCGATCTGGATCAGCGCGTCGGCGAAGGCGTCCAGCGTGTCCTTGCTCTCGGTCTCGGTCGGCTCGATCATCAAGGCTTCCTTGACGATCAGCGGGAAGTAGACGGTCGGCGGATGGAAGTTGTAGTCCATCAGCCGCTTGGCGATGTCCATGGTGTGCACGTCGGGCGCGCCCTCAAGAATGCCCTGGGCCACAAACTCGTGCATGCACGTCCGCTCGCCGTAGGCCACCGGGTACGAGCCCTCGGCCTGCAGGCGCGCCTTGATGTAGTTCGCGTTGAGCACCGCGTGCTCGGCGATGCGCCGCAGCCCCTCGGCGCCGTGCATACGGATGTAGGTGTAGGCCCGTACCAGCACGCCGAAGTTGCCGTAGTAGCCC
>JAAEKA010000431.1 GCA_014155705.1 Anaerolineae bacterium clx_CAG2
GTTGGTATTCAGGAATTTGGCTCGTGCTGACCAGACTCACCTGACACCTGCACGCTGGGCGATTGTCCGCCATGTCTATACCCTGAACCACCCTCTCCTGAGTTGGACGAGAAGCAGCACTGGGAAGAATACGATGTGGATGTCGAGCCCAACGACCAACTGCTGGACGCGCTCAACAAGATCAAGTGGTACGACGACGGCACGCTGACCTATCGCCGCTCCTGCGCGCACGGCATTTGCGGTTCCGACGCGATGGTGATCAATGGCCGCAACCGGCTGGCGTGCAAGGTGCTGATGAAGGAACTGGGCAAAAAGGTGACGGTGGAGCCGATCCGCGGCATGACGGTGATCAAGGACATGGTGGTGGACATGGAGCCCTTCTTCGCCAAGTACCGCGCCATCAAGCCCTACCTGATCAACGACAACCTGCCGCCGGCGGGGCGCGAGCGCTATCAGTCCGTCGAGGACCGCGAGCGTTTCGACGACACCACCAAGTGCATCCTGTGCGCTGCCTGCACCACCTCGTGCCCGTCCTTCTGGGCCAACGGCCAGTATGTCGGCCCGGCGGCTATCGTTCAGGCGCACCGTTTCATCTTCGACAGCCGCGACATGGCCGCCAAAGAGCGGCTGGAGATCATGAACGACACCATGGGCGTCTGGCGCTGCCGCACCGTCTTCAACTGCGTCGAAGCCTGCCCGCGTGACATTAACATCACCAAGGCCATCGGCGATGTGAAGAAGGCGATTCTGGAGGGCGGCGCAGGCGGCTAACTGATTGCCCAGCCTCCCTTTTGCTTACAAGCCCTACGACAGGTAGCCTGCCGTAGGGCTTGTTGCATTCGTTCCGGTGTACTGCCCATAGGCTTTTGCAGCCGCTCCTGATTTGTGGTATATTGCTCAACACTTGGTGTCTTCGGGTTAGCGCCCGCAACATGGCTTAAACCGCAACGTCGCAGCTTACATCGGAGATCTACAACTCAGGAGAGGGTGGTTCAGGGTATAGACATGGCGGACAATCGCCCAGCGTGCAGGTGTCAGGTGAGTCTGGTCAGCACGAGCCAAATTCCTGAATACCAACTGCAGAGGATGAGGAGCAATGCCTTCAATCAAGCTACTGGTGATCGACGATGACCCGGCCATGTGCCGGCTGTTGGAACAGGCCCTTACGCGCAAGGATGTAGTCGTGACGACCGCCAACAGCAGCAAGGAGTCCTTGCGTGTCTTCTTTGCCGAGCGGCCTGACCTCGTCATCCTGGACATCAGGATGCCGGACGAAGATGGCTTTGAGATCTGCCGCCGGCTGCGCGACCTGTCCGATGTGCCAATCATCATGTTGACCGCGCTGGCTGAGGACGAGTCGCTGGTCCAGGCGCTGACCTTGGGCGCCGACGACTACGTGACCAAGCCCTTTCATATAGCCGTCTTGCGGGCGAAGATCGAGGCCCTGCTGCGCCGCAGCAGGCTGCGCCAGCCCATCGATCAACCAGTGGGCTACAGCGACAGTTATCTGACGGTTGATCTGGCGCAGCGCCGTGTGCTGGTCAAGGGGGAGCAGGCGCCGCTCAGCCCCACCGAATACCGGCTGCTGGCCGCTCTGGTAGAGCGCCCCGGCCAGTTGATGACCTATGGCCAACTGCTGGAGCAGGTCTGGGGGTGGGAGTATCGCGACCAAACGGACTACATCCACGTTTATATCTCGCGCCTGCGTCG
>JAAEKA010000432.1 GCA_014155705.1 Anaerolineae bacterium clx_CAG2
AAAATGCGATTAGACAGATTGACCCAAAAAGCCCAGGAAGCTATCTTTGAAGCCCAGTCGTTGGCTGAGGCCCACAACCATGCACAGATCGAGCCGGAGCACCTGCTGCTGGCCCTTTTGCAGCAGAGCGACGGCGTCGCGCCGCAGATTGTGCAGGGGCTGGGATACACCCCCGGCCAGCTCGCCAGCCAGGTCGAGGCCGAGCTCAACCGCCGGCCCAAGGTCTATGGCGCGGCTGCTCAAGTTGGCATCAGCCAGACATTGCAGCGCGCTATGCAGGCGGCCCAGGCTGAGGCCGAGGCCATGAAGGACGATTACGTCAGCACCGAGCACCTGCTGCTGGCGCTGGCCGGCAAGGAGGGGCAGGCTGCGCAGCGCCTGTTGGCCGGGGCCGGCGTCAGCCGCGAAGCCATCCTGCAGGCATTGCAGATCATTCGCGGCAACCAGCGCGTCACCAGCCAGAACCCGGAGACCACTTACCAGGCGCTGCAGAAGTACGGCCGCGACCTGACTGAGCTGGCGCGCAAGGGCAAGCTCGACCCGGTCATCGGCCGCGACGAAGAGATCCGGCGCGTGATCCAGATCCTCAGCCGGCGCACCAAGAACAACCCGGTGCTGATCGGCGAGCCGGGCGTGGGCAAGACCGCCATCGCCGAGGGTCTCGCCTTGCGCATCGTGCGCGGCGACGTGCCCACCGGCTTGCAAGACAAACGCATCGTCGCCCTGGACATGGGCAGCCTGGTCGCAGGAGCGAAGTTCCGCGGCGAGTTCGAGGAGCGGCTCAAGGCCGTGCTGAAGGAGGTTACCGAGAGCGAAGGCCGGGTCATCCTGTTCATCGACGAGCTGCACACAGTGGTCGGCGCGGGCGCGGCCGAGGGCTCGCTGGACGCGGGCAACATGCTCAAGCCGTTATTAGCGCGCGGCGATCTGCACACCATCGGCGCGACCACGCTGGACGAGTACCGCAAATACATCGAAAAGGACGCGGCCCTGGAGCGGCGTTTCCAGCCGGTGCTGATCGACGAGCCGTCGGTGGAGGACACCATCTCGATCCTGCGCGGCCTGAAGGAGCGCTACGAGGTGCATCACAACGTGCGCATCACCGATCCGGCCGTCATCGCCGCGGCCACGCTGTCGCAGCGCTACATCTCCGACCGTTTCCTGCCCGACAAGGCCATCGACCTGATCGACGAGGCCGCCAGCCGGCTGCGCATGGAAATCACCAGCGATCCGGCCGAGCTGGACGAAATCAAGCGCAAGGCCATGCAACTGGAGATCGAGCGCGAGGCGCTGAAGCGCGAGAAGGACAAGGCCAGCAAGGAGCGGTTGGGACTGATCGAGCGCGAGCTGGCCGACCTGGGCGAGCAGCGTCGCGCGCTGGAGGCCCGTCTGGAGGGCGAGCGCCAGGTGATCCAGCGCAACGCGCAGCTCAAAGAGGAGATCGAGCGCACCCGCTTCGAGGTGGAGCAAGCGCAGCGCCAGCAGAACTGGCAGCGAGCCAGCGAGCTGCAATACGGCAAGCTGCGCGGGCAGGAGGCCGAGCTGGCCCGGCTGGAGCAACAACTGGCCGAGATGCAGCAGAGCGGCATGCTGCTCAAGGAAGAGGTAGACGCCGAGGACATCGCCGGGATCGTGGCCAGGTGGACCGGCATCCCGGTCAGCAGGCTGCTGGAAGGCGAGGTGCAGAAGTTGCTGCGCATGGA
>JAAEKA010000433.1 GCA_014155705.1 Anaerolineae bacterium clx_CAG2
GCCGCCGGCTCCAGCGAGGGCGACTCGGCCAGGGCCAGGCGGCGCAGCAATTCGGCCATCGGCTCCTGCTGGGCTTGCAGGTAAGCCAGGATAGAAGCAGGGTTGGGAAGCGTCATACGGGTCAACTAACCGAAGATGAAACTCTCGATGATCCGATCCAGCGCCTGAAGGTCGGCCTCACTGACAACCTGCACGATCACCAACGCCAGATAGCTGGCGTCGGCCGGTTGCACCCCGACCACAACAAGCAGTGTATCTCCTCCACCGCAACCGGTCCAGAGATCAAAGGATCCGGTGTAGACGGGGTCCTCGTATGGGGAGCGGCTGTCCAGTGTGCAGTTATCGCTGAAGTCAAAGGCGTCCAACAGGTCGTCGGGGGTGGCGTCGAACTGGTCGGTCACGCCAAAGAAGACGCCCGGCGTATCCCAGGTATCGTTGAACCCGTCGATGCTGGGGGCCGCTGTCACCGACAGGCCAACTTCCTCGCCATCCAACACCCAGGCGCTGCCGTCAATCTCTTCCCACTCAACAGGAACGTCCATGGTCAGTTGGCCGGTATCGTCAGCAACGCTCATGTAATCGCTGTAGCTGGCAGCGCTGTCGGATGAGCCGGTGTCGGTGGCCGCGGTCGAGTCGGTCAACTCCTGAGCGAAGGAGAAGGATGTCTCCAGCGCGCGGCCGTTGAGCTCGCCCTCCAGCACTTCCTCGGTGTCGAAGCGCAGGACTTCGATCGCCAGCACATCCTCTGGGCCGCGGGTGCGCAGAATGTCGCAGTAGTCGCCCAGCGTGCCGTCGGTGGCCAGCACCAGTCCCTCGAGGCGGGTAATGATGTCTCCGCCCTTGACGCCGGCCCGGCTGGCCGGGGAACCAGACTTGACCGAGGAGACCCAGATGCCCGACAGGCCCTCGCCATCGTTGATTGCCGTGCCGTTGACCCCGATGGCCAGCACATCGCTGCCCTGGCTGAGTTCTTCGATCACCGGCAGCGCTTGCGGCTGGGCAATGGCGAAGAACTGACCCACATCGCTGCTGCCAGCGTAGTTAACTGCCACCACCTTGCCGTCGGTTGTCACCAGCGGCCCGCCTGAGTTGCCGGGGTTGATCGTGGCGTCGTGCTCGATAACAGCCGCTACCGAGGCCCAGTCAGACTTGCCGTCGGCCCGCGCCTTGGAGACGATGCCGCGCGTCAGCGTGAACTCCGGGTCGCCCAGCGGGAAACCGGCGGCGTAGACGTCCAGCCCGACACTGACATTGTCCTCATACCATTCCAGGTAGGGATAGCCATTGCCCTCGATGTCGATCACAGCCAGGTCGGCGCACTCGGAGACGCCCAGGATGCGCGCGTTGCGCGGTTGGCTCTCGCCGCCTACGTAGACGCGAATCAAAGCCGCGCCGGTGACGACGTGGTTGTTGGTAACGGCAATGCCGCTCTCGTCGACGATGAAGCCTGCGCCGCTGCCGGCGACATTGTACTGCGTGCCAACCTCCGGATCCACGAAGGTACCCTGCGCCACGATCTGAACCGTGGCCGATTTCACATCTTGTAGCGAGTCTACGGCCAGGCTGGCTGCGACCGGCTCAGAAGTCGCCGTGGCCGCCGCCTCAACGGGCGTGGCCGTGGCGGCCTGCGCCAGGCCGCCGCTGACGCGGAAGTCGAGGCTGCGGTCCAGCGCGCCGTTCAGGTAGATATCCACCTTGTAGTCGCCGGCCGGCCAGGGGTTGCTG
>JAAEKA010000434.1 GCA_014155705.1 Anaerolineae bacterium clx_CAG2
AGAACTGGTAGGCATCACCGAGCACATCACCGCGGGCCGCTGCCCCGACTGCAACGCCAGCTACGAGAGCGTGGTGACGCAGTGCCCCAAGTGCGACGCCCACAGACCCGACTGGAACGGCACTCGCTGTACAGCCTGCGGCTTTCAGGGGCGCTACTTTCAGAAGGACAAGTCCCACTACCAATGGCCCTTCTACAAGCGGGTGCGTGGCTTGTTTGGCGCGGTGATCCTGGACGAAAGCCAAGTCGCCAAGAGCAAGGCATCGCAGGTGGGCCAGGCTGTGCGTGCGCTGGAGGCCAAGGGCAGACTGGTGCTATCGGGTACACCGATGAAAGGATACGTGACTGACCTGTTCTGGACGACGGGCTGGCTGCTGGGCTTCGGCTCGCCGCTGTGGCCCTTCCCGTACAGCCGAGGCAGTGCCCGCTTCTTGCACCAGTTTGGCACCTTCCAGTTCGTGACGCGCGAGTTCGAGGACACCCTGTCCACCGGCAAGCGGCGGCTGATCCCGGCAGTGTCCAACCTGACGCGGCTGTGGCGACTGCTGTCGCCTACATCGATCCGCAGGCTGAAAGCTGACTTCCTGCCTGATCTGCCAGCCAAGCACCACCACTTCCACCACGTGCCCATGGACAAGCTGCACGCGGCGGTCTACGGCGAGGTGGCCGGTGCAGCTAAGGACATCCTGGATCGCGAGCTACGCCGGGACGACCCCAACATGGGCGCGATCAGCAAGGCGCTGTGGTGGATGCGCTACGCCGCCAGTGTGCCCAACAAGGAAGGCTTGCCCTACTTTGAGGATGCGCTGGGGGAGATCGGCACGGCCACAGCCCAGTTAGTGGGCAACGGCTACCCCAAGGTGCTGAAGGTGGTCGATCTCTGCCTGGCTGCCAAAGCCAAGGGAGAGAAGACCATCGTCTTCACCAGCCTGCGGGCTTTCCACGGCGTGCTGTGCAAGGCGCTAAAGGAGGCCGGTCTGCGTATCCTGACTGTAACGGCCAACACGCCCACACAAGCGCGTGTGGAGAAGGCGTGGGAACTGCGCAACGGCTATGACGTGCTGGTGGCCTCCACCAACTGGCTGAACCGCGGCGTGACCATTACCGAGGCCAACCACGTGGTCATCACCAATCTGGAATGGTCGCCTGAAGTCACCGAGCAAGCCGAGGATCGGGTGCATCGGCCAGGGCAGACCAAGGAAGTCCACATCCACTATGTGCTGACTGCCAACACGGTGGACGGCAAGATGATGGAGTTGGTGGGCCAGAAGTCGGCGGCCTTGCATTCGGTGCTGGATCGCGTGGCGCAGGACACGGACGTAGCGGCGCTGTTGGAGCAGATCGCCGCCGACAACGCCATGCTTCAGGTAGCCAGGGCAGTGTTGGCTGACCCAGAGCCTGTTGTGCAGGTTGCGCCTGAGCCGCCTATCGAGATCGTCCCTGAGCCGATGCTTGAAGTCGCTGTCGAGCACCTGGTGGCTGTCCCCCACACCAACGGCGCAGCCCACACCAACGGAGCGGGTTACAAGCAGCTTCCCCTCTTCGGCCAGGCTCTGCCTGTGGTCGTCAAATCCACCCGTCGCCCCAAGCCCCAGCCGGTTGCCGGGGCTGTTCAACTGTCGCTGTTCGCTTCGTAGTTCCACCACTGAAAGGAGGTTCCACATGGACACTCGTCTCTGCTACAACCTGACCGGCTGTGCGCTGCGCTATGCCCTGGCCGACTGG
>JAAEKA010000435.1 GCA_014155705.1 Anaerolineae bacterium clx_CAG2
CTACGAGCGCCATTTATTGCCCGGTCCATCGCGCTTCGACGCCTATGCCCAGGCGCTGATCGAGGGGGACGCCCGGGCCATGCGCGCCGCGCTGACGCCCGACGAGATCGCCGGGCTGCGCCTCTTCATCAGCGAGGCCAACTGCATCCAGTGCCACAACGGGCCGCTGTTCACCAACAACGACTTCCACAACACCGGCGTGCCGGCCGCTACCGCCCTGCCGGAAGCCACCGGCAGCGCGGCTGGCGCGCCGGCCGTGCTGGCAGACCCCTTCAACTGCCAGGGCCCCTACAGCGACGCGGACGAGAGCCAGTGCGCGGAGCTGCGCTTCATGCTGGCCGAGGGGGAGCAACTGACGCGCCAGTACAAGCCGCCCTCCTTGCGCAACGTGGGCGAGCGCGATCCCTTCATGCACGCCGGCCAGTTCCTCACCCTGGGCGAGGTGCTGATCCACTACAACGTCGCCCCGGCCGCGCCTGCCGGCGAGAGTGAGCTGGAGCCGCTGCGCCTGAACGCAGACGAAATGATGCAGTTGATCGCCTTTCTGCGTGCGCTGGACGGGCCTATCGACGCCGAGCCGCGCTGGCTGCAGGCGCCAGATTGAAGCAGAGAGGCGGCTGTTCAGGTCAACAGCACCAACAGCGCCGATAGCACCAGAAACAGCAAGATCACCCGGTCGTACAGTTCCTTGTTGACCCGCAGCACAAAGGATTTGCCGATCCACACCCCGATGGGCGCCAGGGGTAGTAGCCAGATTGCGCCGCGCAGCAGGGTCCAGTCGAACAGGCCGGCATAGAGATAGAAGGGGAGCTTGATGTAGTTCAGGATGAGAAAGAAGATGGCGGTGGTGGCGATGAAGGCGCGCGGCTGAAGATTGTGCATCAGCAGGTAGATGGTGACCGGCGGTCCGCCGTTGTTGGCCACAGCCGAAGTAAAACCGGAGATGCCGCCGGCCAGTGGGCTGTGCCAGGGACGCGGGCGATAGACCACGCCGCGCAGGAAGCTGCGCTCGAACAGCTTGTAGCCCGTAAAGAGCAGGATGACCACGGCCAGAGTGGTGCGCAATGCCTGCGGCGATACGCTGGTGATGAACAGCGTACCCACGGCCACGCCGGCCAGCGCGCCGGGGATCAACAGCGCGACCAGCTTGGAATCCCAGCGCCGCCAGTGCACGCCGACAGCGAACACGTCGGCCACCATCTGAATCACCAACACCAGCGCCAACACGGTCTCCACCGGCAGGATCATGGCCAGCAGCGGCGTAGCCAGCGCGGCAAAAGCCACACCCAGTCCACCCTTGCCCATGCCAATGATCAAAGCGGCGAGGCCGAAGACGATGTAATAGAGGGGGGTAAGATTGGACATGAGGTATAGGTCACAGCAGTTGGCAATCGACTGCGGACTATTATACCCGGACAGCCCAAAAGCGGGAGAAAGACACATTGCCATGATCATTAGCGCCATAGCGTGTCGTGCGAGTCAGCCAGATCCGGCCATTTGTACGCGCGGCTATTGACACCACCTGCGTAAAATAGTACAATGAGAGCAACTCCAGCGACTTGCAAAGTCCGGGCACAACGCGCAGGTCATCTGGCTCTACGCACGCACGTCCCTCCCAGCGTACTAACAGTAGGGTCACCCATGGATCGCTATCCCCGCTCAAAAGACCGGTTGTTCCGATACCTGATCGCAGTCCTCAGCCTGGCAGTGCTCTATGCCGCCGCTGTCCGGCTGGGCCTCG
>JAAEKA010000436.1 GCA_014155705.1 Anaerolineae bacterium clx_CAG2
AACGATGTCGCCCGTCACATACGGGGACATGACGATCAGCCTCTCCTCCCCCACCGAAATCTCGTTCTTCATGTGGGAAGTGGCATCGCCAATAATGATTTCGGTGGTCATTTCGTCAGCGTCTGGTGTTAACATACTGCTTATGGCCAGATCAGGCGAGGTCTGCAGGCGCTACTCACAACAAACTCATCTGCCCACCACCGCCGGCCTTCGCTCCCTTCGCGCTCCGCGCCTTCGCTGCCGCTGGCCATCGAGCTGGCCGCGGCGCGGCTCAAGGTGCTGTCGCTGCAGGAACTACACAGCCGGCTGGCGCACAGCCTGGCCTTGCTCACTCAGGACACCGTGCCCCTGCCAACGCAACGGCAGGGGCTGCAAGACGCGCTTGCCTGGAGCTACGGCCTGCTCTCGCCTGCTGAACGCACGCTGTTGGCGCGGCTGGCGGTCTTCGTCGGCGGCTTTAGCCTACAAGCCGCCGATGCGGTCTGCGCCGTCTCGGACCGTCATCTCGACGAGCCTGGGGATTTGATTGTCGCGCTGATCCCTGCCGACATTGTGGATGGCGTCGCCGGCCTGCTTGATCAAAGCCTGCTGGTGTCCGAAAACGTTGCATCAGCCGCCTGCTTTACCGTAACGGGCTGCTGCGGCCAATGTTCGTTGCGCACGCTGCGCGAGACCTCAGAGACTCAGTCGCGTTTCTCTATGCTGGAGATCATTCGCGAGTTTGCGTTGGAGCAACTGGCGGCCAGCGGTCAACTGGCGCTGCTGCAACAGAGCCACGCCCGCTATTTTGCGCTCTGGGCTGAGCAGGCTGCGGCGCAGCTCCAGGGCCCTGAGCAGGCGACCTGGTTGCTACGGTTGGAGCAGGAAACGGACAACCTGCGCGCAGCCTTGGCAACCTTGTTGGCCAGCGGGCCGCTGGATCAGGCCGCCGCCATGGCCTGCGCTTTAGGGGCCTTTTGGCAGCGCCACGGCCACTATAGCGAGGGACGCCGCTGGCTGGAACTGGTGCTGGACCAGATGGGGCAGACGACTGCGCCGGATGCGCTGCGCGCCCGCACGCTCCAGAACGCCGCCACCCTGGCCTATCGCCAGGGTGACTGGCAAGCGGCCCAGCAGTGGCTGAATGAAAGCCTGGCCATCTATCGGACAGCCGGCGATCAATCGGGTCTGGCCAGAGTGTTGTACGACCTGGGCTGGATCGCGGTAGACCAGGAAAACTGGTCTGAGGCGGCACGTTTCAACCAGGAGAGCCTGGCCTGCGCGCAGGCCGTGGGGGACCCCTGCGCGATGTACAGCGCCCTGACCAACCTGGGCTGGTCCCGGTTGTGCGTGGGAGCCTGGGATGCGGCGGCCGCGCTGTTCGGCCAGGCCCATGAGCTGGCGCAGCACGCAGGGCACGTCAAAGGGGTGGCCGTATCGCAGGCCAACTTGGGATGGATTGCGCTGCATCAGGGAGACACGGCACGCGCGGCCGCGCTGGCGCGGGAAAGCCTGCACCTGTGCCATCTCTTGGGTGAGCGGGAAGTGCTGGCCGAGTGCCTGGAAATTCTGGCAGCCGTGAGCATAGTCGAGGGTGACGCCGGGCGCGCGGCTGACCTGAACGCAACGGCGGTCGCTCTAATGCCTCCATTCCTGCACGTAACCCGCCCCCCGACCCAGCACGCCACAGCGCTCCTCGGCTATGGGCCCGCCGCCGTTCAGAAGCTGTCCAGCGGCGCCTTCGGGGATACACG
>JAAEKA010000437.1 GCA_014155705.1 Anaerolineae bacterium clx_CAG2
GCCAGGAAACGGTGGACGGGCTGGAGATGACCTTCGCGCTCAATCACTTGTCCAGGTGCTTGGCGTAACCAACAAGAGGGCCTTGTCAAGGAAGCACTGTGCGCTCACTAGCTTTGTGTCGCCGTCTATGACCAAGGTGGCATGCACATCCAACTCAGTCACTAGATGCCGCATAGTCTCGAACTCACCATTCGCGTCTGTCAAACCATCGACCACTGTTAAGGCAAAGCTACCAAGCGTGTCTAGTTGTTCCTGCGTGATCGTGTTGGCACTCAAGCGGGCTACCAGGCTCTCTTGCTCCATTTCAAGGTCTTGGATCGTTTTCTCAAGTCTGGTTTTGCGATCGATCAACATGTCGCGTGGAATATCGCCGGTCAGATACACGTCCAGCAGACGTTCGAGTTGAGCTCGGTGTTGCTCAACAAGCCTAACAAGCGTGTCCAGACGGCTGCGCAGAGGTAAGTTCAGCGTCTCCTGTTCCGCCTGAAATGCGGCCAAACCATCACGAAGGTCCTGTGGATTTGCCAGGACCGAGCTAACCCAATCTGAAATTGCTTTGTCAACATGGTCGGACCGAAATAGCGGCATATCACAAGTTTTTCCCACCAATTTGCCTTGCTTTGCCATACAACAGTAGTACTGATAAGGACGGGACCCGCTTCGGGTAGTTCGACTTGTCACCGCGCTGGCACACCTGCCGCATTTGAGCCGACCACTCATTAGATAGTGATTCTTGGTGTTGCGGGATGAAGTTACTAGGTTGCG
>JAAEKA010000438.1 GCA_014155705.1 Anaerolineae bacterium clx_CAG2
CGAAGCGCACCCATTCCTGGAAGAGGAATGTACCGACGACCAATACCACGCCCAGGAGGGGGAGCAGGCGCGGTCTGGAAGCGACTGCGAAGGGCGAATTAGAGCGGAAGACAGCCAGAGCTATTACCAGCCATGCAGCGATCAGAAGAAAGGCACACCACCATTGGCGACCGCGTCTTCATCGGCAGCGACACCATGTTGGTGGCTCCGCTGACCATCGGATCCGGCGCGCGCACAGGCGCAGGGTCGGTGGTCACGCACGATGTGCCGCCTGGCGAGTTGGCGCTGGGCGTGCCGGCCCGAGTCCGGCCGCGCAACGAGGACTGAGAACTTTGGATTTCATCGGAGAAGAAACGTGGACGAGGGATGGATAGTGGCCTGGCTGATGCTGGCGCTGGCTATGATGCTGATCGCTCTGGCCGCTGCGGCTGAGGTGTCCTTAGGCGCCATCAGCCGGGCTAATGTTCGACGCTTATTGGATGATGGTATCTCGCGCGCACAGGCGCTTCAGACTCTGCTGGACGATCCGCCCCGCTTTATCCTTGCCCTGATGGTCCTGGAGATCCTGGCCTTCGTGCTGGCTGCCAGCGCTGCTGGTTGGCTGGCTGCGGCCGCCGGCCTACAGTGGAACCCTGGGATTGGGCTTAACTACCAGGTTCGGGATGGGACTGGGTGTACCTCCTCCGCTCGAGCCACCAACAAAGCTTGTTTTTCACTTGTTAGATTGCGATTGCTACCCTAACAACCGAACAGAATGCGTA
>JAAEKA010000439.1 GCA_014155705.1 Anaerolineae bacterium clx_CAG2
ATCGCCGTGATCGACGCCCACGTTGACAAGCATGGCAACCGTGCAGTGGCCGAGGCATTCGTGCAGTTCCTGCTCAGCCCGCCCGCCCAGGAGATCTTCGCCCGCTATGGCCTGCGCCCGGTCGATCCTGAAGTTGCCCAGGCGAGCGAGGCGCAGTACCCCGCGGTGGAGGACCTGTTCACCATCGAGTACTTCGGCGGTTGGGACGCTGCTACGCCGGCGATTTTTGGCGACGACGGTGTCTTCAACCGGGCGTTGCTGGAAGTGCAGTCGAAATGACGGAAGGGGCGTCTCTTGGGGGACGCAAGGGCGTGCGCGCGGCTGCGCTCAGCTATCTGGCCCTGATGCTCATTATCCAGCTGCTGGTCATCTTTCAGGATGGCCTGAGCCAGGGGCTGAGAGGGCTGTGGGAGGCCGTGTCACAGCCCGTAGCCTGGGCTGCACTGATGCTGACCCTGCGCACGTCCGCGATCATGGTGCTGATCAACACGACCATGGGCACGCTGACGGCCTACGTGCTGGTGCGCTACGAGTTTCCCGGCAAGTCACTACTCAATGCCCTGGTTGACCTGCCCTTGGCCATCCTCACCCTGGTCACCGGCGTGATGCTGGTGATTCTCTACGGCCCGCAGCAGCCGCTGGGCGGCTGGCTGGAGCGCGAGCTGGGCTGGCGCATCATTTTTGCCCCACCCGGCATCGTGCTGGCGCTGCTCTTCGTCACCTTTCCCTTCGTGGTGCGGGCTGTGCAGCCGGTGCTGCTGAGT
>JAAEKA010000044.1 GCA_014155705.1 Anaerolineae bacterium clx_CAG2
AGTTGGCGTCTCCACCGCGCGCGTCGGCACGGAAGTGGGCAGAGTGAGGGTCGGAGTAGCCGTGGGACCTGAGGCTTGCGCCACTTCGATGATGGGCGTGGCTGTGGGCCGGGGAACGGGAGTGGGGCGCGGCACGAAACTGCCGCAGGCAAGCGAAGTCAACACCACTACCAGAAAGGGGATCAGGACTGCCTGCCAGCGGCGGCGGGGTGCGTCAAAGATGGCCGGCTGGCCGTCGGGATCAGGATGTAAGTTGTCTTTCATGATTTACTGACAGCCGCTACGTCGCCGGCGGCAGGAACTGCTCGATGAGTTCGAACAGTTGGCGAATGCTGTAGGGCTTGCTGATGTAGGCGTCGCAGCCAGCCTCCAGGGCGCGCTCCTGATCGACAGCGCGGGCATGGGCTGTGACGGCTATGATCGGGGTGGCGGCAAAATCGGGGTTGGCTTTCAGCATGCGGGTCGCTTCGTAGCCGTCAAGTACGGGCAGCGCCAAATCCATCAAAATCAGATCAGGCCGCTCAGCCGAAGCCAGCGCGACGCCCTCGGCGCCATCCACTGCCCCTACGTAGTGATAGCCACGCCGCTTGAGAATTCGTTGCAGGAATTCACGCATGTCGGCGTTATCCTCAACAACCAGGATGCGCTGACAAGCTGGCGCAGCAGCACTGTCTGCCATTGAAAGTGAATTTGGGTCAGAATTGGCGCTCATTGATGTCACTCCATGTCGCTATTATCGCACATATCCGGACGATTCTGCAACTACCAAACAACAAAGATGACAACCCGGCGGCGCTGCGTCCACCGGGAGCCTGAAAGACCCTCCAGTGGACGCAGCATGGGGACTATAGCTTGATGGCCTTGACCCAATAGTTATGGGGCATGCCAAGAATCTCTGGGTACAGACGCTCAGGGATCGCCTCATCCAGTCCCAGCACCATGATTGCCTCGCCACGCGCTGAGCGGCGTCCCAGATGCATGAAGGCGATGTTGACATCATTCTGGCCCAGCAACGTGCCGATACGGCCGACGATGCCGGGGCGGTCGTGGTGCCAGGTGAGCAGCAAATGCCCCTTGGCCACAAAGTCCACCCACAGATCGTCGATGCAGACGATGTGCGGCTCATCCTGCACAATCGATCCTCGCACCATGCGCTGGCGGTCGCCGTTGCCCACGGTCACGGTCAGCAAGTTCTCGTAGCGCTCACTGTGATGTCGCAGCCGGCGCTGGGATAAAGCCAGCCCACGCTGGCGAGCGATCAAGCGCGCGTTAACCAGATTGACCCGTTCGGCCACTGCGCCATCCAACAGCCCCTTCAACACTGCGGCCTCCAGGTAGGTCAGGTCCAACTCGGCGATGGGCCCATGCGCGGTCAGTTCCATGTGGTCCAACATGCCCGGCTCTAACTGAGTCAGGAAGCGCCCCAGTCGCTCGGCCAGATCGATGTAGGGCGTCAGCGCCTCCAGGTCCTTGGGAGCAATGATTGGCGTGTTGATGGCATAGTGGGCCAGCCGGCCTTCCAGCACGTCGATCACCTGCTCGGCCACGTCTAACGCCACCTGCAGTTGCGCCTCGTGGGTTGAACCGGCGATGTGCGGCGTCAGTACGACGTTGCGGCTGTGCAGGAGCGGGCTATCGGTGGGCGGCTCATGCTCGAAGACATCTAACGCGGCCCCGCCCACATGGCCGGACTCCAAGGCCGCGGCCAGAGCTGCCTCGTTGACCACGCCGCCGCGTGCACAGTTGAGGATGAAGACGCCTGGCTTGCAGCGCGCCAGCGCGGCAGCGTCCAACATGCCGCGCGTCTGTTCGGTGGCTGGCACATGGATCGAGATGAAATCAGCGCTACGCAGCAGCTCGTCCAGATCGACAAGCTGGACGTTGAGGTTGGCGGCGTAGTCCTTGCCCACATAGGGGTCATAGGCCACTACCTCCATGCTCAACCCCTGGCAGCGGGCCGCGACCAATGAGGCGATGCGGCCCAGGCCGATCAGCCCCAGCCGCTTGCCGCGCACCTCGGTACCCATGAACTTGCTGCGCTTCCACTCGCCGGCCCGCATCGACTGGTCGGCTTCGGGGATGTGGCGCGCCAGAGCCAGCAGCATGGCCACGCTGTGCTCGGCTGCAGCCACCACGTTGCCCGTGGGCGCGTTGACGACGGTCACACCAGCCTCGGTGGCCGCGTCGACGTCGATGTTGTCCACACCTACGCCCGCGCGGCCCACGACCTTGAGCCGTCCCTGGCTGCCGGCAGCCAGCACCTCGGCTGTCACCTTGGCCCGGCTGCGCACGATCAAGGCGTCGAAATCAGGAATGGCCGCGACCAGTTCTCCCTGGCTGATGGCCGGCCGTTCGACGACCTCGGCGTGCGGCCGCAGCGGCGCCAGCCCCTCTTCATCTAATTGATCGGCAATCAAAATGCGATGGATCATTGTCTTTGTCCTCGTTTCTGTTCTACGTCCGCAGAACGACTTTGGCAGATCGTCCTGCAAGCAAACGGCGCCTGCCGTCGTCAATCCGGCCGACCATCCAGCCGCCGCGCGCAGCAGAGCGCCGTTATGCATGGCTATCCAAACAACGCGCCTCGCCTTCACAAACTGGGCGCATTCCGATCGTTTCCTTGTCTACTTGCCAACGTGTTTACTTGTCTGCCGGTTACATCCTCTCCGGCGCAGTCACGCCCATCAGCCCCAGCGCGCGGGCCAGGACGATGCGCGCGGCCTCGCACAGCCGCAGCCGCGCCAGGCTGATCGCCCGGTCGGCCGGATCGCTGGAGACAACGCGGCAGTCGCGGTAGAAGGCATGAAACTGGGTGGCCAACTCCTGGGCGTAGTGGCTGAGCTGGTGCGGCGCAAGCTGCTCGGCAGCGTTGGCGATCACCTCAGGCAGCGCCACCATCTTGCGCAGCAACGCCAGCTCTGACGGATGGGTCAGCAGGCTCAGGTCGCCTTGCGCGTACGCCGCAGGCGGGAAGCCCTCCTCCGTCGCCTTGCGCAGGATCGACGAGATGCGGGCGTGGCCATACTGCACGTAGTAGACCGGGTTCTCGCTGCTCTGCTTGACCGCCAGGTCCAGATCGAAGTTCATGGAGCTATCGGGCGAACGGGTCAGCAGGGTGAAGCGCATCACATCCTTGCCGGGGATGGTCTCAGTGGTGATGTCATCCAGCAGCGAGTCGATGGTGACGAACTCGCCGCGACGGGTAGACATCTTGACCTCCTGCCCGTCGCGCAGCAGGGTGATGAACTGGTGAATGATGACCTTGATGCCATCAGTGTTATAGCCCAGCGCTCGCACACCGGCCAGCACGTCGGGCCAGGTGGCATGGTGGTCTGCGCCGAAGATGTCCACCACGAAGTCGAAGCCGCGCTGCATCTTATGGACGTGGTAGGCGATGTCGGGCATGCGGTAGGTCGGCTCGCCGGAAGACTTGATGATCACCCGGTCCTGTTTCAGCCCCAGGTCAGTGGCTCGCAGCCAGGTGGCGCCGTCCTTCTGGTAAGCATAGCCGCTGCTGGCCAGCGCCTGCACGGCCGCGTTGACCTTGCCCGTCTCGTACAGATCCAACTCGTTGTAATAGACGTCAAAGCGGATGCCCAACCGGTCCAGCGTGCAGCGGATGTTGGCGAAGATCGCGTCTACGGCCTTGGTGCGAAAGAAGTCCACGTCCTTCTCAGCCAGCGCGTCGCCGTATTCAGCATGGAGCGTAGACGCCACCCAGCGCAGGTAGTCGCCTTGGTAGCCGTCCTGGGGGATAGACCGATAGTCGCCCAGCAACTCCAGACAGCGCACCTGGAGCGACTCGCCCAACAGGCGCATCTGGCGGCCGCCGTTGTTGAAGTAGTACTCGCGCGTCACATCCCAGCCGGTGGCTTGCAGCAGGCTGGCGATACTGTCGCCCAACACCGCGCCCCAGGCATGACCAATGGTCAGCGGGCCGGTGGGGTTGGCGCTGACAAACTCCACCTGGGCTTTGCGGCCCTGGCCCACGTCCGAATTGCCGAACGCGGCCGGATTGGACTGGATCACAGCCACCTGCTGCGCCAGCCAGCCGTCGTCCAGGGTGATGTTGATGAAGCCGGGCGGCGCCACATCCACCTTGCCGACGAAGGGAGCGGCCGGCCAGTGGCGCACGATCTGCTCGGCGATCTTGATGGGCGCCATCCTCGCCGGCCGCGCCGACTGCATGGCCACGTTGGTGGCGTAGTCGCCGTGCTCTGCGTTCTTAGGCTGCTCGACGACGATGGCCGGCAGGTCGAAGGTGGGCAGGTCGCCGGCCTTTTGGGCGGCCTTGGCGGCTTGTTGGATGAGGGTGATGAGGTCGTCTTTGATCAAGGTGTGGTGTTCTCCTGGACATCATAGATTTCGCGCGGTTCGGCCAGTACTCTCTCAAGGGAAGACTTCTCCGAATAGATCCACCGATCGCGCTCGTCGGGCGGGTCCACGTCAGCCACCTTTGCCATGGCGGCCAGGAACTTCTGCTTGCTGCCCCGTCTGGCGCGTTCATCGAGATATCCTTCAGTTGCCAGTAGCATGATGATTCAGCGCCTCCTGGATGTCAGTTGCCTCAAGGTACGGGTAAGCAGCCATGATCTGCTCCGTCGAATAGCCGGCAGTCCGCAGCCCTACGATCATGCCTACAGTGACCCGCATACCGCGTATGCATGGTTTTCCTCCCATGACACGCGAATCGAATGTGATACGTGTTGCGCTCTCCATCTCAGCTACTCCGCTCATCGACTCGTGTTTCAGCCGCTTCACTGCGCTTCGCGGCGGGGCGTCGGCTGCAAGCGCGTGTAGGGCGCACGTTACTCTCTAGACGATTTTTCCCATACCGATACCAAGAACATTGCCATAGTTCCAGCAAGATTCACTGCCAACTCTGCGTGATACGGTTCAGGTGTTGTTTCACTTCCTCACTTGCCGTGGGCATCTCCGAGTTCGTTTCTGACGCTTGCTAATCCACCAATAATGGCTTGACAGTTTCCAAGAATTTGTCTCATAGTCCTACTGCTGTGTTGGCTTGGCGCAAGTTGCAAACATTCTGCAGTCAGATGATAAAGTTTGGGTAAGTCAACATCACTTGGATATGCTATCCCTGCTTTATCAAGGATGTGTTTGCACACCGACTCTATCAAAGTTCGAGCCGCAGTTATGGCCCCTTCTGGATCTGAGTCCCTGCGGCTCAGTGCCTTGTTCCACGCTTTGCCAACATGCTCTGAATCAATTTGAGATAAGACAGTGGAGATCTGTTCCTGGGCTGGCGTCTGCGCAAGCGGTGCCAATCTCGGTACCCAGAAAATATCCCGTATGTGTTCGCTAGAAGTCAGCGCCAAATCACGAATAGCAGCTTCTATTTGTTGCTTTAGAGGTGGGGACTCTTCCACTCGCTTCATGATTTTGCGCGGCGCTTCGACGTTTACATCGAACATATCGTAATCTCTCTCGCCGCCTATTTCGAACAAGGTATCAACGTACAGGTAATTCAGCGAGCAATCGACAAGCAGGTTAGCCGCTTCGTGTTCATCTCCGTCCTTTAGCCATTGGATTAGTTGCTCAATCATCGTTTGCATAATCCTCGACTGTGGTACAAGTGCATCCAACACTGGAATCAGCGATTTCGTATGGCGCTTATGGCTCGACCAAGACCCGCACGACGTTTCTATCGTCCAGAAATTCGACTGGCTCCGCATCCTTGCCATGTTCCCACATCAGCGAGAAGAACCAGATGCCGCTCTCGCCGATGCAAAAGTCGGCCGGGGTGAAGGTCATATTGGAATCCAACGGCGGCTCGGAGCGTTCCGGGTTGTACTCGGCTGGCCAGCCGAAGGCTTCGCCAGCCCATGGTTGACCCAGGGCATGAAGCTCGCTTGCGAAGCTCCTGGCACTCTGAAGATTTACCATCATACGGCTACTGAGTGCTCTCGACCAGCTTGATGTTGCTCCTGAGCCATTCGTTGACCAGTTTCTCGACGTCTTTGCCGGTCTTAAGAGAGACCTGCCGCATAAAGGTATCGACATCAGGTTCGAGATAGACCGGCAGATTCAGCATTGCCTCAGGGCGATAGAACTTGCCACGCTCACCTTTGGAAAAGTCATACTCAGCTTTCATATTCAATTTACCTCATGCTGCTTGATCTCAGCCTTGGTAGCTTTTCGGGCAGAGATGATGCGGATGTTCGACTCGGAAGGACTCGTTTGTCGAAAGGTGTGAACCACGACTAACATGATACCAGTGCTGTCGATGCCCAGGGTAATGTAGCGCTCCTCGTCCGCGTCATGCTCCTCGTCATGCACAGAGACCTGATTGGCGTCCACAAACACCGTTGCAGCGCGCTCGAAAGACACACGATGCTTGCGCAGATTCTGTCGTGCTTTGGATGGGTCCCATTCGAAGTTGTGCAAAAAGGCTGTGCTCATGGTGTCATCACTGCTATAAGTGGTCCCTGATGTACGGATTATGACGAGCAATGATCAATTGCGCACAGCAAGTCACCCGGCGACTCGGCGGTATCGATAATCCTCGATTTCTTCCGTCGTGCCTACTGAACGACCACTATCTTGAGCACCGCCTCCTCTATAGCAGACCGGCGCCACCCGCACATTCAGGTTGATCGCCTCCGGCTCCGGCTTGGCCCGGCCGCAGTGCGGACAGAACTTGTAGTTGTCGTCGTAGCTGGCGCCGCAGCCTTGGCAGGGGCCATGATTGACTTACTCCTGGCGATGCGAACGAATCGCACCGAGTCGTTGCTCGGTTTTTGCGCTCAGTGACCGCGCTGCAAAGCGCAGGCTGGCCCGGATATCCTGCTCGCTCAACCCATCGTACTCCGCAACGATCTCTTCCGGCGTCACACCGCTGGCCAGCAGGTTGAAGATGTACTCCACAGGGAGGCGTGTGCCCTTGATGACGGGCTTACCCAACATCACTTTGGGATCGGAGGTGATGCGCTGCAAATCATCGTCATCAATCACGTCTTCGTCAACACGATAAATCTCACGAGATTCGGCCAGCACTGGCGCCGTATTCGTTTCCTCGAAGACATCCACAGAGTCTGCTTGTCGCAACAACGGGGCAATTGCCAAGTCTTCATCAATCTCTGGCCAGTGAATGCCGTATCCAGACGGTGAAACGTCAAATCTCTGGCGCTGCCAGTCACTGGCGACCAGAAGGTGCGGTGAGCAGTCAGCCCACCGATTGCGGTATGAGCGTCCATCCACCGTCAAATGAAGGTGGGTTTTGTCCGTCCACACGTCGCTCACATCATAAAGCTTCTCATCCATCACTTGGCACCTCGCTGAAACGCCTCATACTCCGCCACGATGTAATCAATATGCTCAACCTCACACCTTCTCCATCTCGAACCAATTCGGCCCCACCTCCACATCCACGGTCAGGCCGGCGTCCAGGGTGTAGGCGGCTTCCATGACCGCGCGCACCAGCTCCGCAACCTCGGCCAGCTCGTCGTCGGGCGCCTCCAACACCAGCTCGTCGTGGACTTGCAGCAGCATACGACTCTTGAGGCCCTGCTCGCGCAGTGCAGCGTGCAGGCGGATCATGGCCATCTTGATGATGTCGGCCGCGGTGCCCTGGATGGGATGGTTGATGGCCGCTCGTTCGGCCTGCTGGCGGTCGGGCGCGGAGCCGCTGCGGTTCTTGAGAATCGGGAAGTAACGCCGCCGGCCCAGCAGCGTCTCCACGTAGCCCTGTTCGCGCGCCGTGCGAATGGTCTCGTCCACGTAGCGGCGGATGCCGGGGTAGGTCTGGAAATAAGCGTCCAGAAAGGCCTGCGCCTCAGTGCGGTTGAGGCTGGTGCGGCTGGCCAGGCCGAACGCGCTGACGCCGTAGCTGGTGGCAAAGTTGACCATCTTGGCGATGCTGCGCTGCTCCGACGTCACCTGCTCCAGCGGCACGCCGTAGATGGTGGCCGCAGTGGCCTTGTGGATGTCCACGCCGGCCCGGAACGCGGCCAGCATGGCTTCGTCCTGCGAGATGTGGGCCAGGATGCGCAGCTCGACCTGGGTGTAGTCGGCCGCCAGCAGCTTCGTTCCCGGCGCGGCCACGAAGGCGCGGCGGATCTCGCGGCCCAGCTCGCTGCGCACGGGGATGTTCTGCAGGTTCGGGTTATTGCTGCTGATGCGCCCGGTCTCGGCGCCGGCCTGGTTGAAGCTGGTGTGCAGCCGGCCGGTGTTCGGGTTGACCTGCGCCGGCAGCGCGTCGACATAGGTGCTGACCAGCTTGGTGATCTGACGCTGCTCCAGGATCAGGTCAATCACCGGGTGCAGGCCCTTGAAGTCCTCCAGCACGCCGGCCGCGGTCGAGTAGTGGCCCGACTGCGTCTTCTTCAACCCCGCCGTCGGCAGGCCCAATGTGCCAAACAACACGTCGGAAAGCTGCTGGGTAGAGTTGATGTTGAACGCATAGCCCACCAGCCTCACGATCTCTTGCTCGATCTCCAGCAGGCGGCGGCGCAGGTCTTTGGACATCTGCTGCAAGAAGGGCACGTCCAGCAGAATGCCGGCCATCTGCATGTCCACCAGCACCGGCGTCAGCGGCATCTCCAGGTCGCGGAACAGGCTGGTCAGGGCCAACTCGTCCAGTTCTTTACGCAGAATAGGAACCAGCCGCCAGGTCATATCGGTGTCGGCGGCGGCGTAGCGGCCGGCCACCGTAATGGGCACGAAATCCATGGTGGTCTGCTTCTTGCCGGCGCCGATCAGCTCGCTGATGGGCGTCATCTCCACGCCCAGCCGCTGCCAGGCTACGTTCTTCAGCCCCAGCCCGCGGCTGCCGGGGTCGATCAGGAACTGGGCGATCATGGTGTCGAACAGCGGCCCGGCCACGTCGATGCCATAGCGCCGCAGCATGGTCAGGTCGTACTCCGCGTTGTGCGCCGCCTTCTCCCTGTCAACGCTCTCAAGCGCCGGCCTCAATGCGCCAATCACAGTCTCCAAAGGAAGCTGAGAATTGTCAACACCTGCACTGCGCGCAGGCGCAAGTGTGTTCAATGGTGAATTGTCAATTGTCAATTGGGAATTGGCTATTGGCAATTGATGGCCCACCGGCACATACGCCGACAATCCCTCGCCCCAGGCCAGGGCAATGCCCACCAACTGGGCCTGCTGTGCGTCGACGCCTGTGGTCTCGGTGTCGAAGGCGATCAGGCTGGCGTCATGCAGGGTCTGCACCAACTCTATCAGGGCGGCCTCGCTGTCGATGATGGCATAGGGCGACGGCTCCTGGACGGCCGCGGGGCTCTCGGCCGGGGCTTCCTGGCCGAACAGCGCCAGTTGCCCGCCAGGCCCGGCCTCGATGGGCGGCTTGGCCCGCGTGCTGGGCGGCAAGCGATCGACAAGAGTGCGAAACTCCAGCTCGCGGAACAGCTCGACTACCTGATCCTGGTCGTAATCTTGCACGCGACAGGCATCCAGATCCAACGCCACGCCCGGCACGTCGGTGATGATGGTCACCAGGTGCTTGCTGAGGAAGGCGCTGTCGCGGCCATCCTCCAACGCCGTGCGAGTGCGCTTGGCCGTGATCTGGTCCAGGTTATCATAGACCGCCTCGACGCTGCCGTAGGTCTGGATCAGGTCGGTGGCGCCCTTCTCGCCCACGCCCTTGACCCCCGGCACGTTGTCAGAGGTGTCGCCCAACAGCGCCTTGAGGTCGATCAGTTGCCTGGGCGCCAGACCCCAACGTTCCTGCACGGTCTCCGGGTTGTAAACGATGGTATCGCTGAACTTGCGGCCACTGGTCAGCACGCTGGTGCGTTCGGTCACACACTGCACGATGTCACGGTCGCCGGTGACGATCATCGTCTCGACGCCCTGCGCCTCGGCCTGTTTGGCCAGGGTGCCCAACACGTCGTCGGCCTCGTAGCCTTCCTGGGTGAAGATGGGAATGTTCAGCGCCTGGACGACCTCGCGGATACGCTCCACCTGCTGGCGCAGATCGTCGGGCATGCGCTCGCGGGTACCCTTGTAGTCGGGGAACTCCTCATGGCGGAAGGTCTTGCCCACGTCGAAGGCCACGGCTACGTAGTCCGGCTGCTGCTCGCGCAGGGTATTGAGCAACATGGAAAAGAAGCCAAAGGTCGCGTTGGTTGGCTCACCGCTGCGCGTGGCCATACCAACCGGCAAGGCGTGATAAGCGCGAAAGGCCAGCGAGTGGCCGTCGATCAAGAGGAGTTTAGACATGAGCGTAATCCGTGTGGTAGTGAAACGTGATGCTTAGCCCGTAGCCCGCAACCCGTAACCCGTAACTCGTAACCGGGAGACGACTCCCACCAGCTCTGGGTTACGAGTTACGCATTACGCATTGCCCGAAACAGAAAACATCCATCACACTTTCACGTTTCACTTCTTGCTGATCTCCACCTGCCCGACCGCCACCAAATCCTTTACCTGCGGCACGCCGGCGATGTCAGGCGTCATGCGGAAGCTGCGGCCGGCGTCCAGACGAAAGCGGCCCGTGGGCAGGTCGAGCAGAATGTTTTGGCTGGTGGTGTTGCGCACGGTCACGAACTGCTCCGGATCCCAGTCGCGCTCCAACTGGCCGGGCTTGCGCTGCTTAAAAAGGGGCATAGCAACCTCCTTGCGTACGGACAGGATTGAGCCACATGGCCCAGGGGCCAGACGCTTGAGCCCTCACAAGGGTATTTTACTTGCAGTAAGGGGGAAAGTCAATCAGCCTGGCCCAACACCGCGCCGAGCAGGTCCGGCCGGTCGGTGATGATGCCGTCCACCTTCAGGCCAATCAGGCGACGCATCTCGGCCGGCTCGTTGACGGTCCAGGTATTGACCTGCCAGCCGCGAGCGCGGACCTGTTGCATCAGCTTGGTCGTCACCTGTTCGTGGTGGGGATGCAGCGCTGCCAGCCGCAAGAGATGGCGCTGCCAGCCGCGGTTCAGTCCCACAGGCAGGTCGGGCGCGTAAAGCAACCCCAAAGGCACGCTGCGATTCATTCGTCCCATCCGCCACAACAGCACGGGGTTGAACGAGGAGACGATACAGCGACCCAGCAGGTTGTGGCGGCGGATCGCCTCCACAATACCCCCTTCCAGCCCATCGCTGCGGAAACGAAAGCGCTTCGCCTCGATGTTGAGAAAGGCGCTGCCCGGCAGGGATTCGATCACCTCGTCCAGGGTGGGGATCGGCTCGCCGGCAAACTGTGGGCCGAAGTGGCGGCCCGCGTCCAACTCTCGCAACTGCGCCAGGGTGCTGGTCACAACACGCCCCCCCACGCCGCAGATGCGCTTCAGATCGTCGTCGTGAAAGACCACCAGATGACCGTCGGATGTACGCTGCACATCGAACTCGACGCCATCCGCGCCGGCCGCCATGCCGGCCTTCATGCCGGCCAACGTGTTCTCAGGGGCCAGACTGCGCGCGCCGCGGTGGCCCAGGTTGAGGGGACGAGCTAAGCGATCAGACATCGACTGCGTTTCCTTTTCCTGCCAACGGTTCGGTCGGGTCGGCCTGGCCTGAGGCCAGCATGGCCAGCCGCGGCCCATCGATTAGCTCGATGGGCTTGCCCTGCGCCCAGCGGCCGGCCGCAGCGCTGATGCTGCCCGTGGTAACCAAAAAACCGCGCGGCGCTGTCTCGTGCTGCATGACGCCGTAGAGATCGCGCACCACAGATTCGCCCACGGCGCCGCGGTAGCGCTTGCACTGCACGATGGCCCGCTCACCCTGGGGTGAAACCACCCACAAGTCCACGCCATGGTCGCCGCTGTCGGGCGTGTTCTGCGTAAAGTAGCCGCGGCTGCGAAAGAGCTGCTGCACCCAGGCTTCGAACTCAGCGGGGCTCAACGCCAACAGGTCGTCCAGCGTCAAACCCAAACCCTGGCCCGCCGGCTGCGGCGGCTGCGGCCGAAAACGGTCCCAGGCAGCCATGGCCCAGCCTGTGACAACAAAAGCGCCGAATCCGAGCGTTACTGCTGCTACGGCCAGCCCCAGCGCTGGCGGGACGGGTCCAAACAGACCGCCCAGCAGCAGCCAACTCATCACAGCCAACACCAACCACAGCGCGCTCAACACGGGGAGCAATCTTCGACGGGACAACAATAGCTCCTGACAGGCGGATTAATGGCTCCGCAGGCGTTGCAACAACCGTTGAACGCGGCTGTTGACCGACTGGGCAGGTGGAAAGGGCGCGGGCGGCTCGTCGGCGGGCAGGCCCAGCGGCGATTTGAGCGCAGGTGACAACCGATAGGGCGTCCAGAATGGATCGTCCACTGGCTGCACATTCACCGCCGTGATGCCGCTCAGGCTGGAGACGGCTGTCAAGATCGCGCGGAGAAGCTCCTCTGTGGCCGGCCAATGCGGACTGGGCAGCATCACCTGAACCGTCACGCGACCGTCACGAGCGACCCGAATCGCCTGAACCATGCCCAGATCCACTAAGTTCTGGCCCAGTAGCGGGTCTGTCACGCCGCACAATGCTTGCCGTACTGTTTCTGCTGTCGCCACCAGTAACTGCTCCTCGATGGGGCACGGTCGGAGACCGGCCCGAGCACAGGTGTTGGCCTCGATGGGGCACGGTCTGGAGACCGGCCCGAGCACAGGTGTTGGCCTCGACGGGGCACGGTCTGGAGACCGGCCCGAGCAAAGGTGTTGCCCTCGGGCGTAAAAATTGGACGCGCCCTGAGCCTGTGAAATGCGAAACGTGAAGCGGTGGTTGACACACAGGTGCGGTCGCGCTTCACGTTTCGCGTTGCTGAGGCTAGTGCTGCGTCAACCCTCATCGGAGGAGTAGGCGTCCCCAGACGCCGGGTTCGCATGTGGGCGTGCGAGCTCCTCAATTCACGTTTGACTTAACAGCTGCGCCGGGCCAGTCGCTATTTGTAGTCGTAAAAGCCCTTGCCCGATTTACGGCCCAACTGGCCGGCCGTGACCATCCGGCTCAACAATGGCGGCGCCTTGAAGCGGGCCTCGCCATACTCATCGAAGAAGACATCAGCCACGTCCTTGATCACGTCCAGACCGATGAAATCGCACAGCGTCAGCGGCCCCATAGGATGCGCTGCGCCCAACTTCATAGCGTTATCGATGTCCTCGCGGCTGGCCAGCCCTTGCTCATAGACGCGGATGGCGTCGATCAGATACGCCACCAGCAAGCGATTGACGATGAAGCCAGGCGAGTCCTTGGCCAACACGCCGGTCTTGCCCAGTTTCTCGCCGAGGGCGCTGACTGCGGCGATGGTCTCCTGAGAGGTCAGAATGCTGGGCACGTATTCGACCAATTGCATGACAGGCACCGGATTGAAGAAGTGCATGCCAATCACCTTATCGCCGCGCTGAGTGGCCGCAGCAATGGCTGCAATCGAAATCGATGAGGTGTTGGTGGCCAGAATCGCCTCTGGCTTGATCACCTGATCCAACTCGCCGAAGACGCGCTGCTTGGTGGGCAAATCCTCGAAGACCGCCTCTACGACGATGTCACAGTCAGCCAGGTCGGCCAGGTGGAGATCAGCAAGAAGTGAAACGTGAAAGTGTGATGGATGTTTTCTGTTTCGGGCAATGCGTAATGCGTAACTCGTAACCCAG
>JAAEKA010000440.1 GCA_014155705.1 Anaerolineae bacterium clx_CAG2
TGCCGGTTTGACGCCCATTGTGGTGTCAAACTACCGCTTATTGTCAAGTTGCATGAACCAGAGCAACTCTCTGGTCACTGAGTTCTGCCTGCTTCTCACAGGCAGTTAGCGGAAACTAGAGCTCAAAGGGATATTCATAAAGGGCAGCAGCCTGCTCAGAAGTGTCAACCCCAAAGAAGATAATCCATTTCCTGCCCGGACTTCCGACAACATCGGAGCCGTTGAGCCAAGGCCGAACTACGTCACTATTTGGCCGACCATTCGGATTTCCGGCGGCAGCAAGCATCTTGCCTGCAATCTCCGATGATAACTCGAATGATCCACCCTTTTGAGTGCCAATGAATGCCAAATCTCGGTTTTCGGTAAGCCGCTGAGCGGCTGTAAGATCGAGACCAATAGTGAGGTTGGCATTGATCTGGACGGCCTCTTCGCTATTGAGTTCGCGAATTGCCTCAGAACGGTAGTTTCGCTCATTTCAATTGTAAGTTGACGCAATAGCGGTTGTTGGTGTATAGCCTTCAGGAAACCAGACGCTGGAGGTAGCCATGACGACCGCACGGATTAACTCGGAGCGAAT
>JAAEKA010000441.1 GCA_014155705.1 Anaerolineae bacterium clx_CAG2
GCGCTGCGCTGCTGGACCGCTTCCGCCTGGCGCGCTTCACCACCTGGTTGGCGGCAACGTGGCAGGATGGCCAGCCGGTCTTCAGCTATCGTATCTCCCAGACCGGCTTACGTCGCGCGGCTCAGCAGGGCATTGACGGCGCCCGCGTGCTGGCTTTTCTGCAAGACCGCGCTGCCCCGCTGCCCGCCAACGTGGCCAGGGCGCTGGAACGCTGGCCAGCGGAGTGACGGGAGGAAAGGCAGAGCCTCGCAACGTGCTGCCTTCTCCCTGCATTTGGATAATCCCGCCCGCCAAGGGATAATCACCCCATGGAAGCTGGATTTTCTCTCTTAATCTTCGTTCTGCTGGCCATGGTGCTGGCGCTGGCTAACCTGGAGCGCTATCACCCCGCCTTTCGTTGGCTGACTCTGCTGACGCTGGCCGGTCTCAACCTGTTGATGTTGCTTTTTGGCCTGCTGAGTTTGCTCGTCTCGGCTGCGCCTATGCCTGGGCTGCCTGAGGAGTCGCTGGCGGCCTTTACCTCACCCTTCCGTGCGTTGGGGGTGACCGGATTGCTGGCCTTCGTGCCCATGATCCCTG
>JAAEKA010000442.1 GCA_014155705.1 Anaerolineae bacterium clx_CAG2
AGCCACATCCGCACCCTGCTGTTGACCTTCTTTTTCCGCTATATGGAGCCGCTGATCGCCGATGGCCACCCTCCTCGGTCCTGACGAAGGTGTTGTATTGGCGCGGAAAGTTCTGGCCCCAGACCGATGGGTCGGTCTCGTTTTCGGCGATCTCCACGACCCGCAGGGGAAATTCAGACGCCTCTTGCTTGCGGTTGTTGATGCTGACCAGCACCGCCGCTACAACTGCAGTCAGGGCCACTGCAACGACAAATACAGCAACGTAGGTCAGGAGGGATTTGCGCATGGATATGTCCTCAATTCTAGTCTAGCGGCCATGGCCGGGATTGGAATGACAGGAGATACAAGAGCGGTCTTCGCCAGCCGCGGCGCCGTGGATCTGGCTGACCATGGTCTCGTGGCACGCAATGCAGTTTTCCTGCGCAACTGCGGCGTTGAGCTGTTTGATACGAATCGGCTCCTTCCACTTCTCCAGGTCAAGACCGGCGATGTGCTCCATCATCGTGCGGTGGATAAACATGTAGCCGCCGCCGACGCGCCGCAGGAGGACGCGGTCGACGCAGTAGTCCAGGAACTG
>JAAEKA010000443.1 GCA_014155705.1 Anaerolineae bacterium clx_CAG2
TGGAATTCGATGACCGCCTCAGCCTGCTGGGCGATCTGGCCAGGCTGGAGGAGGCGCGCAGCATGTTGGAGGGCGGCTTGGTCTCAGTCGAAGCATGATCGTGACGCCTCTCTGATTATGGAGCATAGCAGAAGGGACACAGAGAATACGGAGAAGGCACAGAGGCTACAGAGAAGAAGGGGTTTCCTCGCTTCCCTCTTCTCTGCGAACTCTGCGTCTCCTCTGTGTTCTCTGTGACGCTCTGGAGTCCACAGATGGAGAACAACAGCAGCCTGGCCCCTGTATTGCTGGTCGTGGGACTGGCCTTTTTGGTGCCGCTGATCCTCAGCCGCTTCAAGCGCTTGCGCCTGCCGGTGGTGGTGGGGGAGATTATCGCCGGCATGGTCATCGGCCGCAGCGGCATTCAACTGGACGACCGCCTGACCCTGGCCGGCGCGATCACGGCCGTGCAAGAGGCGGCGTTCCTGTTGGGCTCTCGATAGCGCTGGGCTGCCAAGGGATCTAGGCAGCCAACAGTGCTTTCACCCAGTCGTCATCTTCCCCATCGAACGACGGTACAGGTTCACGGCGGTAATCG
>JAAEKA010000444.1 GCA_014155705.1 Anaerolineae bacterium clx_CAG2
CGGCGAGCTGCCAGCGCCAGGCGTGCAGGTGACCATGACTCTGCCGGCCGGGTTGAGTGCGCCAACCTGGCTGTCAACGCCCCACATGGTCTATGACCCTGTGACTCATGGCATCACCTGGCTCGGCGAGGCCGCAGCCGGCAGCCCGACAACACTGTCCTTCAGCAGCGTGATCTCACCCAGCCTGACCGCCTGCGGCGACCTGCCGGTCGATGCGACAGTATCCTACAACGGATCGAGCACGCCCCGGAGCACACTGGTCAACCTGGTGGTGCCCGATGTGGACTGCAGCGGCAGTGTCAATGTGGTGGATATCCAGCAGGTGGCAGCGCGCTGGGGCTCGCAGGCGGGCGATAGCATCTATCACCCGCGCTACGACCTCAACGCCAACGAAGCCATTGATGTTCTGGACATCGCAATGGCTGCTGGAGCATGGGATTAGCGTAACAGTCAGACCACAGACGCATGGGATTTGCGTTGGTATACGTATATTCTGAGGAGGCTATACCTTCGCGTGCAGTGAAATTCACCGAGGTAAGAAGACGCATGAGAGCAAACACTGTATTGATTGGACGACTATTGGCCATTCTGGTTCTTAGCCTGAACTGGCTGGCGCCCGGAGCGTCAGCCGTGAGTGCTGGCGACGAGATGGATCGCGTGACGGTCCGGGTCGAGACGCCCGCATTCGATCTGACCGCTGACGGCGTGGCGGTGGAAGGCTATTCCCTGCACATCACGCCCGGCGCACCGATGCT
>JAAEKA010000445.1 GCA_014155705.1 Anaerolineae bacterium clx_CAG2
GGGGGAAGAGGAGACCTACACCCTGGTGTTCCCTGAAGCCGCCGACATTGCGTCCGGCAAGATCTCTGTGCTGGCGCCCATCGGCACGGCCATGTTGGGCTACGAGGTGGGTGACACCTTCGAGTGGGCTGTGCCGGCCGGCACGCGGCGCTTGCAGGTCAAGAAGATCATCTACCAGCCTGAGGCGGCAGGCGATTTTCACCTGTAACCTTACATCTCCACCTTAGGCACCTGGCGCACCCAGCGCACCCATACGTAATCCTCGAAGGCCTCCAGAATCTGGGGATCGACCATGTGGTCGGTTTCGATGATCATGATCGCATCGCCGCCGCGCTTATCGCGCTCGACGCGCAGGAAGGCAATGTTGATCCCTTGCCGCGCCAGCCATCCTGTCACCTGGTTGATGGTGCCGGGCCGGTCCTCGGCCAGCACCAGCAGCGTGTCGAACTCGCAGCCGAAGTGCACGTCGTAGCCGTCCACATTGGTGATTTCCACCAGCCCGCCGCCGATGGAGCAGCCGGTCACCTGTACGTTGCGCTGGCCGTCGCCGACCGTTAGCCGCGCCGTGTTGGGGTGGGCGTCCTCTCCCAGGTCCACTTCCTCGAACGTGAAGCGCAGCCCGGCCTGCTCGGCCAGCTCGAAGCTGCGCCGCAGCTCCGGGTCATCGGTGGGCATGCCCAGCAGGCCGGCCACGATGCCGCGGGCGGTGCCGTGTCCCTGGCCGGTTTGGGCAAAGGAGCCGTGCAGCGCGATAGTC
>JAAEKA010000446.1 GCA_014155705.1 Anaerolineae bacterium clx_CAG2
CGTTGGGTATCGTAATCGGTCCGGCCTTAGGTGGGCTGATCATCAGCGCGCTGAGCTGGCGTTGGATCTTCTTTGTCAACGTGCCGCTGGGGCTGCTGGCGCTGGCCCTGATCTGGCGCTATATCCCTCCGCTGCGGCCCAAAGCGAGCCACGAAAGTTTTGATTTTCTGGGCGCAGGCGTGCTGGGACTGGGGCTGCTGGCGCTGCTGCTGGCGCTGACCGCCGGCCAGAGTCTTGGCTTCACAGATGCGCGTATCCTGGCGTTGTTTGGCATTGCTGCGGCGGCTCTGGCTGCCTTCGTGGCGGTGGAGCGCCGCGTGCGCTATCCTATGGTCGATCTGGGGCTGTTTCGCAACATCCAGTTCAGCCTCAATCTCGTTACGGGCCTGCTGACATTCGTGGCCATCTCGGCAGTGACTTTCCTTATGCCCTTCTACCTGCAACTGGTGCTGGCCTTGCCGGTGGCCCGAGTCGGCCTGTTGATCGCCATCGTGCCTGTGGTGTTGGCGGTGCTGGGGCCGCTGTCGGGCAGCCTCTCTGACCGCTTCGGCACCCGGCCGGTCAGCGTGCTTGGCCTGATGCTGCTGCTGATCGGCTATCTGACCGCCAGCACGTTGAACGAAACGACCACGCCGCTGGGCTATGTCCTGCGCATGTTGCCCATCGGTCTGGGCATGGGCATCTTTCAAAGTCCCAACAACAGTGCGGTCATGGGCGCAGCGCCGCGCAACCGCTTGGGCATCGCCTCGGGTCTGTTGAGCATGACGCGCACCCTGGGGCAGACCACCGGCATCGCTTTTCTGGGCGCGTTCTTCGCCAGCCGGCTGGTCTATTACGCCGGCCAGCCGGTGGATATCAGCGACGCGTCCCCAACGGTCATGGTCAACGCTCTGCACGATCAGTTCCTGGTAGTGGCCGGGCTTATCGCCGTGGGCCTGCTGCTGGCCCTGTGGGCCTGGCG
>JAAEKA010000447.1 GCA_014155705.1 Anaerolineae bacterium clx_CAG2
TAGAGCAGCCACATGGGCAGGCTGGCGAAGTTAGCTGCGTCCTTGAGCACACCCCACGGACCCAGCAGAACGGCCGAGTAGACCAGCGCGCAACCCAGCATGATGAAGGCCTTGTAAGCCTCGTCGATGCGCCGTCCCTTGGCCACGAACAGATCGGTCCCCGGTGGCCGCAGGTTGATGGCCACGTTGTTCATGGTGCAGCTCTTCAGGCACTCGGTACAGAGACCGCAGTAGGTGTTGCGGGTCAGGCTACCGGGGAAGACCAGCCACGGGCAGCCAAAACCCTGCTCGTTGCCCAGGTAGCACTCCTTGGTGTCGTGGGTGCGGCAGACCTCCACGTCTTTGACTCGCAGCTCGATGGGCGCGGTCATGGAGTAGAGGCCGATGAAGCCGCCCACCGGGCAGACGTACCGGCAAAACGTGCGCCGTTCGTAGATCAGGCGCAGACGCAGGGCCAGCACGTTGAACTACAGCAGGTCGGCGCCGGTGGCCAGCGGCCGGGTCAGGATGATGGCGCTGAACAGCGCTACGCCCAGGAAGGCGAAGTTTTGGATCCAGATGTTCTTGAGCC
>JAAEKA010000448.1 GCA_014155705.1 Anaerolineae bacterium clx_CAG2
GTGGCCCAGGGATACCGCGGCGACGGGGAGCCGCCGGCCATGCCGCCGGACTTTATCGCTCAGGTGGCGCAGCGCTACATCGCCGCCTACGAGCGGCTGACCGGCTTGCCCTTCACGCCTGGCACTCAGCCGGCCGCCGAACGCATCAGGCAGGCGCTGGTTGGCTAACAGATTGGGCGCGGCGCAGCCGCCTTCGTAACGCAATCCGCTGGATTGCGTGCGAACAATCCGGCGGATTGTTGTTCTACAGCATAGCGCAGTCGCCTTTGTAACGCAATCCGCTGGATTGCGTACGAACAATCCGGCGGATTGTTGTTCTACAGCATAGCGCAGTCGCCTTTGTAACGCAATCCGCTGGATTGCGTGCGAACAATCCGGCGGATTGTTTTACAGCAAGGAATGACCATGAGTAATGCGAGCCGAGCGAACTTTGTCCCCGCTACCCTTGACGATCTTCCCGCGCTGCGCGCCATGATGCCCGGCGTGTATGTCTACGACGGCGAGATGCCCGAAAGCGATCGCTGGGCGACTGCGGCTATGGAGTTAATCCAGCATCCTGACCTGGGCCGCC
>JAAEKA010000449.1 GCA_014155705.1 Anaerolineae bacterium clx_CAG2
TCACCTGGTCGATCTCGTCGATGAAGACGATGACGGGGGCGAAGGTCTTGATGGCGGTGAAGACCCGCCGCAGGTTGCGCTCCCCCTCGCCCTGCCACTTGGACGCGATCTGGCCGCCGAAGTTGAGCTTGATCATCATCACGCCCGCCTCGCGGGCAAGGGCCTGGGCGACCGCGCTTTTGCCCGTGCCTGGCGCGCCTGTTAGCAAAATTCCCATTGGAACACGCTGCCAGCGCCCGGCCCGCATGGGCCGGGTGACGTTGCGGTCGAGGAAGCGCTTGACGTGCTCCAGCCCGCCGATCCCTTCCCAGCCGTAGCCGGGATCCACGAACTCCACGTTCTCGCCGTACTCGGCGGCCACAAGCTCGGCCTTGCGGGCCAGCACCGTCTCGCGCTGGAGCGCGCCGGAGTGGACGGCCTTGATGGCGATGTCCTCGATCTGCACGAGGTTGAGAGCCGCGGTCAGGCGGGCGAAGGCGTCCAGGTCGATCGCCATCTGCGTGCCATTCCAGTCGATGCCCTCCACGAAGGCTTTGCGGGCGGCCAGGTCGGGGTAGGGGATGGCGATCTGCTCGAAGCGGCTGGCCGCGGAGCGGATGGTCTCGTGCAGCCCGCCCACGTCGCTGGTGACCAGGAAGATGGCGTTGCCGATCATCTCCAGCAGCTTGTCCGACGCCCAATTGCGCACCCGCACCAGGTTCTGGCGGTCGGCGGGCGACATGGTGGCGACGTCCCCGGCCGGCGTGATCATCTCAGCG
>JAAEKA010000045.1 GCA_014155705.1 Anaerolineae bacterium clx_CAG2
GCATGAATTCGTTGAGGCTGATGCCCCTGGGATAAGGCGTGAATGTAGGGGTTGAGGTTGGGGTCGGGGTGGGGGTTGGAGTTGGAGCCGGCTGGTTTGACGTATTGGGCGACGGGGGATAAGCCAGGGTCCACTCGCTGCCGCCGTCTGTGGTCTTGCTGTAGGCTGTGTCGGCTGGCGCGGCTGTATAACTGTAGCTTTCGATCTCCACGCCGTCAGGCCGCAGCAGGCGGACTGCATCGCCGCCGGCGTTGTTGAGCGCAAGACGGGTATCGCGGCTCCACAGCGCCAGGAAGCCATGCGCCTCCAGCACCGTGCCAGCCGGCACCGTGTAAGGCATCGAGCCGGCGCCTGCGATATCGTCTACCCGCCAGCCGGTCAGATTCACGGCAAAAGCATTGGGGTTATAGAGTTCGATGTACTCGTCGTTGGGGTCGCCCAGCGTGCCGTCGCCGTTCCAGTCGACCTGGTCTGGGTTAGGCAAGAACTCGTTGAGGCTGATTATGACCGCAGAAGGGGTTGGCGAGGAGGTCGGGGTGGCAGTGGGTGGGGCCGAAGGAGTGGGCGTCACCGTGGTTGTGGGGAGCGCCGTCGCCAAGGGTTGGTTGGCTGCGCCCGGCGAGGGCAGATAGTCTGCCGACCATTGGGCGCCGCCGTCCACGGTCTTGCTGAAAGCCCCATCGTCTTGGGTTTGGACGTAGCTAAAGCTCTCCACCAGGACATCGTCGGGCGACAGCAGGCGGACGATGTAGCTGCCGTCGTCGAGATCGATGACTGTCTGAAAGACCCACAGCACGAGATGACGCTGCGCCTGCAACAACGTGCCAGCCGGCAGGAGATAGAGCTGCGAATCATCCTGCTCACCGGCGCCCAGCTTCCACCCGCTGATATCCACATCGAAGGCATTGGCGTTGGTCAGCTCGATGTACTCGTCGTTGTTGCCGCCCGTGACCCCGTCGCCGTTCCAGTCAGCCGCCGGTCGAGGCATGAATTCGTTCAGGCTGATGCCGGTGGGGTAGCTGGTTTGAGCGGCCACAGGCAAGACCTCTGCGCCGCGCGCGATCTGCGGGCCGAGGACGAGCAGCAAGACACTGCCGGCCGCCAGCAGGCCGGCGGTCCAGGAACGGCTCGATGCACCATAGGACGGCATCATCCCACCTCCACGAAGCTGGCTGGCACGGCCGATCCCACGACAACGCTTCGCGATGGCTGGCCAGCGCTGAGAACGCTACCGAACACGGGGTCAGGCTAACACAGGCGGCGCCCCTCCTGGGCTGGCCCGAAACCACATCGGATGTTAGAGTGTCCCGCCGAGAACCCCCCGGCGGTTGCTGAGTTGGGGGCTGTGACGCCGCTTGCCGGCAGGCAACCTTTACGCTCACAGCCAGAGAGAAGAAAACGGCTGTGGGCCTTCCTGGCCGCCCACAGCCGCGTTACGAACAAGTCTGCTTACTTGTCATCCTTGGGCAGATCGCCCAGAGCGGTTTCCAGCGAACCCAGCCAGCGCTGCGCCTCCTGCAGGCGGTGTGCGGCGTAGGTCTCTTGCAGCCGCCAAAGCTGGCGGGCCAGCCCGCGCAGCGCCTCGATATCCTTGCGCAGCGGCGGGAAGCCGACGGCCAGGTCGCGATTGACCTTGTCCTGCTCGGCCCAGCGATGATCCCATTCCAGCGTCTGTTTCTTCCAGCGCTTCTCGTCCTCGCCCAGGAACGCATCCAGTTCCTTACGTTGCCGCTCCTCGGCCAGACGTTGCAACTCGGCTACCTGGTGCTGTTCGCGGCGGATGCTCTCCTCGAAACTTTGCAGGCTCTGCAAAATGCGCTTGCTGTCGTTGATGTGGTTATCGAAGCCCTGAACCCGCTTCTGCTGCTCTGCCATGAGTTCCCGCTGCTGCTCGAACTCCTGCTGCCAGTTGGCCAGTTGGCGCCCACGCTCGACATCCACCAGCTTCTGCGCTTCAATAAAGCTGGCCACCTGGTTGCGCATCTGGTCAGGCACAGGTTGCACCGCGGCAACGGCTCGCTCCACCCGCTGAATCGTAGCCTCCAGCGGCGGCAGCTTGCCTGAGATCATTTCACTGCGCTTGAACAACTCCACCGTCTCCTGCTGCAACTGAGCGATGCGCTTGTTGTCCTGGGCGCGCTGTTCCATGATGAAAGGCAGGCTGCGGGTGCGTTCGTCGATATCCTTGTTGATGTTGTTGACCTGCTGACGCACCGCCATCACGATCTCGCTCAGACGCTGGTCTTCGGCCTTGCGCTGCTGCAACTCCTCCTCGATGCGGCTGAAGCGCGGCAGCTCTTTGCGCACCTCGGACAGGCCACGCGAGGCAGACTCGCGTTCGGCGCCGCGCAGGCGCTCGTTCTCACGCTGGTCGGCCATGCGCTGCTCTTCCTGGCGTTGCATCATGAGCACCAGCTCGTTCTTGAGCTGCTGCATGGCCTGGTCCACCTGGCTGAAGCGCACCAGTTGGGCCTGGGTGCTGGCCAGCAGGCCCTCCAACTCCTGGATGCGCCGGGCCTGCTCGACGATCTCAGTGGCCTGGCCCTCGATGCGCTGCTGCAACTTGGCGATCTCCCCGCGGCCACGTCGATGTTCTTCGTCCAGCCAGGTAACCATCTGGCTTAGTTGATCTGTATCCATGCATGTCCTCGTCGGATAATAATCTGGGACGGCATTATAGCATGGTTGGCCATGATGCGCAATGGAGCCAGGCGCCGAAATAACGCGCGCCACGTCCCGGTTTTGCGGCACGCAACTATGCAAGAATGCAAAGCCAAGTCGGCCTTTCTTTGCGTTCTTATGGCAGGGCTTTGCGTGAGGGTCGTCAGTTGTCTTCGCGCTGAATGTGCGCGCCCAGGCCGAGCAACTTCTTCTCCAACTGCTCATAGCCACGGTCGATCTGGCCGATGTTGCCGATCTCGCTGACCCCTTCCGCGCACAAGGCTGCGATCACCAGGGCCATACCCGCACGGATGTCGGGGCTGACCACGGTGCTGCCGCGTAGCGTGGAGGGCCCCACCACAACCGCCCGATGGGGGTCGCAGAGGATGATCTGTGCGCCCATCGTGATCAGCTTGTCGGTGAAGTAGAGGCGGCTTTCGAACATCTTGTCGTGGATCAGCACGGTGCCGTGAGCCTGTGTGGCTGCCACCAGGGCGATGCTCAACACATCGGCGGGAAAGGCCGGCCAGGGCGCATTGTCGATCTTGGGCACTGCGCCGCCCACATCAGGCAGAATTTCCAGCCGCTGCTCATCCTCCACCACCAGGGTATCCCCTTCGTAGTGCATGCGCACGCCTAAGCGCTGGCTGAACACCATGTCAATCATACGCAGGTGCTCGCAATTGACGCCGCGGATGCGCACCTCGCCCTGGGTGACCGCGCCCAGACCGATGTAGCTGCCGATCTCGATGTGGTCGGGGCAGACCGTCCACTCGCCGCCGTGCAGCCGCGGCGTCCCCTCGATCATCAGGATGTTGCTGCCAATGCCGCTGATCTTGCCGCCCATACGGTTGATGCACAGGCACAGGTCTTGCACGTGCGGCTCCGAGGCGGCATTGCGGATGATGGTCACACCCTGAGCCAGAGCCGCAGCCATGACCGCGTTTTCGGTCGCGGTGACGCTGGCCTCATCCAACAGGATATCGGCGCCCACCAGCCCGCGGGCGTGCAGCGCGAAATCGCCGTTGTGGCTGGACTGCGCGCCCATAGCCTCCAGCGCCAACAGGTGAGTGTCAATGCGCCGCCGGCCGATCATAACGCCGCCTGGCATGGGCAGGTGGATCGAACCTGCGCGCGCCAGCATGGGACCGATCAGGGTAATAGAGCCGCGCGTGCGGCGGAAAAGGTCGGGGTCAGGAGTAGTGTGGCGCAGCGACTGCGCGTGCAGGGTCAGGGAGTGTTGGCTCTGCCAGGCCGCATCCACGCCCAGCTCCGCTAGTAGTTCGATCTGGGTCTCAATATCGCCGATGCGGGGCACGTTGTGCAGAGTCAAAGGCTCGTCGGTGAGCAAACAGGCTGCCAGCAGCGGCAGGGCGGCGTTCTTGTTGCCGCTGGGGGTTACCTCGCCGTTGAGGGGATGGCCCCCTTCGATGATGAACTGTTCCATGGTCAAGTCTCCGTGGGGGGTCGATGGATGACGTCGATGTCAAGGGTTAATCGGCGCATGCTACATTGCACGCGGCCATGCCTCGATTGGTTCACCGGCTGCCACGCCCAGCCGCTCGGTTGCGCTGCCGTCACGCACAGCAACCTCCAGCGTGGCTTCGCTGCTGACCAGCGTCAGCAACTGGCCCGGCGCCACCTCGGCATAGGCCAGACTGGGGCCGATGATCTGCCGGCCGGCGATACGCACGGTCCAAATCCGGCCGGCCAGCCAGCCGCCAGGCAGGTTGCTGACCAGGTTGCCGAAGCGATCAACGTGAATCACCTGGCCGTGCAGGCTTCCGTCTGGCTCGCGCCTGGGCGGCTGCATCTCGAAGCGCACGGGGTCGTCGATGGAACTGCCCAGCGCTTGCAGTGGGACGCCATTGGCCAGGTGGGCAGCGACGGGAGAGAAAATGTCGCGGCCATGGAATGTGCGGCTGATTTGTGCAAGCCAATAGTCGGGCTTGTCCAGATGGACGCAGGCGGCCGGCTGGCCGGCCGGCAGGGCATAGGTGAACACCCCATTGTCTGGCCCAACCAGAAATCCTTCGCCGGCCCGTGCGGCTATAGGGCGGCGCGCGCTGCCTACACCGGGGTCAACGACTACCACATGAATGGTGGCGGGTGGGAAGTAGGGCAGAGCCGTGCGCAGCACGTAGGCCGCCTCGCGCACGTTCTGCGGCGCAATTTGGTGGGTGATGTCGATTACCACGGCCTGCGGCGCAATGCCCAGAATCACCCCCTTCATGGCGGCGACGTAGCTATCGGCAAGACCAAAGTCGGTGGTAAGCGTGATGATGGGCACGAGGGACCTCGAGCGTGATCTCTTCAATCGACTGCGCAACCTGTCACAACCGGATTGTACCGTGTGATCGTGCGGGCGTCAAAGTAGAACCTGTTCAAGCGTACCTGGCGCCGTCCCTAGAACATGCGTTTGAAAATTCATAAAACAGGGCGTCCGTTTCTGGTGAAAATGAGCGAGTCGTGGTATACTGCAATCAGTGACAGTTCCTGCGGGCACCCTGTTCCAGGCGGCACCTTTAATCGGCTCCACGATCGTTGGCGCCGTGGCTTTAGCACCCAGGTGTCGCCTGATTTCTTGCCAGCAGCATGGAACGATCCAGACGTTCGAGGATGGAGGTCCCCTTGGGACTGATCGATACGCTTTCCAGCGGCTTTAAGGTCGTTCAACGCCGCCCCTGGCTGATCGTGCTGCCAGTCTTGCTGGACTTTTGGCTGTGGCTTGGCCCGCGTTGGTCCATTCAGCCGTTGGCGAACAGCTTGCTGCGCCTGTTGTCGCCTGAAAACCTGCCGCCGGAGATGGCGCAGATGGTCGAGCCGTACCGTGAACTGCTGACCGCGGCCGGCGCTAACTTCAACCTGTGGTGGTTGGTGGACGACAACCCAACCTGGCTGAGCATGGCTGTGCCTGGCTTGTCGGATCCAGCCCGACTGGGCGTAGCGCCGGGGATCATTGAGACGCCGACTGTGGCGCTGCTGCTATGGGCGCCTCTTGTCTTATTGCTGGGTGTGGCGTTGGGCAGCATGTTCCTGACCGCCGTGACCTCCCAGTTGCCCTTGCCGCAGGCAGGCGCTGCCGCTGCCGGGACGACTCCGGCTGTCGAGCCGGCGCACGACCGTCCCGTGACCGGCGTCTGGCTGCGCCGCGGCCTGCGCACCTTCATGTTGGCGACGCTGTTTGGTCTGCTCATCATAGCGCTGGTATTGCTAAGCAGCTTGCTGTTGTCGGTGGTCTTGACGCCGATCTTCCTCCTCGCGCCGCAAGCTGCGGTTGGCGTGGCCAGCATGGCCGCCCTGCTGCTCGGTTGGCTCGGTGTGGTAGCCTACATCATGTTGTACTTCGTGCTGGCAGCCATCGTCAGCGACGGCGTTGGCCTGTGGCAAGCCATGTGGCGCAGTTTCAGCGTGGTCTCTCGTAACTTCTGGTCGACGTTGGGCCTGGTGTTGCTGCTGACGTTGATCCTGTGGGGCTTTGGCCTGATCTGGCAGCGACTGGCATCCGCCAGCCTGCTGGGCGCGTTGGTGGTGATTTTCGGCAACGCCGTGCTGATCACGGGCCTGACTGCTGCGCGTCTGATCTTCTACCGGGAGCGCAGCGCCCAATGGCTCGCCGTGACAAAGGACTGATGGTCCTGGTCTTCAGCCAACCCACTTTTCTATGACAATCCAGGACAGCCAGTCCTGATCAAGGAGTTTCGCCTGTGGCTCAGAATAATCAGATCGTGCAGCCTGCTCAATATGATGCTAACAACATTACCGTGCTCGAGGGCTTGGAGGCAGTGCGTCGTCGTCCTGGCATGTACATCGGCGGCACGGACGGCAAGGCGCTGCATCACATGGTCTACGAGGTCGTAGATAATGCCATCGATGAGGCCATGGCCGGCGCTGCCGACAGCATCCAGATCGTCATCAACCCCGACGAAAGCGTTAGCGTCAACGACAACGGCCGCGGCATCCCTGTGGGCATCCATGAGCAGACCGGCCTGTCGGCCTTGACAGTGGTGATGACCAAACTGCACGCGGGCGGCAAGTTCGGCGGCGGCGGCTACAAGGTCTCTGGCGGCCTGCACGGCGTCGGCGTCTCGGCCGTCAATGCCCTGTCAGAGTGGCTGGAGGTGGAGGTGCGGCGCGAGGGCAAGGTCTGGCTGCAACGCTTCGAGCGCGGCATTCCCAAGACCGGCGTCGACCCCATCGGCAAGATGAAGCCGGGCGAGCCCACCGGCACCAAGGTCACTTTCTTGCGCGATACCACCATCTTCGAGGTGCTGGACTATCGCTATGAAACCCTCCTGCAACGCTTCCGCGAGATGGCCTTTCTGACACGCGGGGTGACGATCAGCTTCAGCGATCTGCGCAGCGAGCCGCCGCGCCACAACACGTTTTACTTTGAGGGGGGCGTGCAGAGTTTCGTGCGCTACCTGAACAAGAACCGTGAGGTGTTGCACGAGCCGATCTACGTCGAGCGCGAGATCGAAGGTGTGCTGATTGAAGCGGCCTTGCAGTATACCGATGGCTACAACGAGTCGACTTACACCTTCGCCAATACGATCAACACCCCCGACGGCGGCAGCCATCTGACTGGCCTGCGCACCGCTCTGACCCGCACGGTCAACGACTACGCGCGCAAGCAAAACATGCTCAAGGAGAACGAGGCCGGTTTCACAGCCGATGACACGCGCGAAGGGCTGACGGCCATCGTCAGCGTTAAGTTGCCTGATCCGCAGTTCGAGAGCCAGACCAAGGTCAAGCTGCTCAACGCTGAGGTCAAGACCCACGTGCAGCAAGCGGTGGGCGAAGCTCTTACCGAGTGGATGGAAGGCAACCCGCGCGACGCCAAGAAGATCGTCGAGAAATGTCAGACCAGCAGCCGCGCCCGCGACGCCATGCGCAAGGCGAGAGATCTGGTGATCCGCAAGAGCGCGCTGGAGAGCGCCACCCTGCCCGGCAAGCTGGCCGACTGCTCAGAGCGCGATCCCAGCAAGAGCGAGTTATACATCGTTGAGGGCGACAGCGCCGGCGGCAGCGCCAAGCAAGGACGGGATCGGCGCTTCCAGGCGATCCTGCCCTTGCGGGGAAAAATCCTTAACGTCGAGAAGGCGCGCCTGGACAAAGCGCTGGCCAACAAGGAGATCCAGGCGTTGATCACTGCTCTGGGCACGGGCATCGGCGACCAGCTCAACGTGGAGAACCTGCGCTACGGCCGGGTCCTGATTATGACAGACGCTGACGTGGACGGAAGCCACATCCGCACCCTGCTGTTGACCTTCTTTTTCCGCTATATGGAGCCGCTGATCGCCGATGGCCACCTGTACATCGCCCAGCCGCCGCTCTACCTGCTCAAGACCGGCAAGGAAGAATACTACGTCTATTCCGACGAGGAGAAGGACCGGGCTATGAAGCGGCTGACCGGCAAGAAGGTGGCTATCCAGCGCTACAAGGGTCTGGGCGAGATGAACGCCGAACAGCTCTGGGACACCACCATGAACCCGGAAAAGCGCACCTTGCTGCAGGTGACCATCGAGGATGCGGCCGCGGCCGATCGCACCTTCGACATGTTGATGGGCTCGGCCGTACCGCCCCGCAAGCGCTTCATCCAAACCCACGCCAAGCAGGTGCGCAACCTGGACGTGTAGGTGCTGTCAAACCTCTCGCAACACGTAATGCGTAACTCGTAACAATCTACTCCAGAGCGAGACGAGTTACGCATTATCTGTTTCTGGCCCGCTGAGACTCCTCGGTCATCGATTTGACGGGGCGCGGGGCCGATGGTACGATGGCGCTGGCGATCTGGCATACGAAGCAACCGTAGCCCACCAAGTTCCCAGTTGTTCTCATGAGCTCCTCCCAGTTCTCTTCCACCCCCACGAGCCTGGTCGACAACCTCCTGGCCGGCAACCGCCGCGCCTTGGCGCGTACCATCACCCTGGTCGAAAACGATGGGGCCGAGGCGCACGATGCACTGGCCGCGCTCTATCGCCGCACCGGCCAGGCCCACATCGTCGGCGTCACCGGCTCGCCCGGCACCGGCAAGTCCACCCTGGTCAATGCGCTGGCCAAGGCCTACCGCCAGCGGGGCTACACCGTGGGCATCGTGGCGGTGGACCCCACCAGCCCCTTCACCGGCGGCGCGCTGCTGGGCGATCGGGTCAGGATGCGCGACCTGAGCGGCGACCCCGGCATCTTCATCCGCTCCATGGCCACACGCGGCAGCCTGGGCGGGCTGGCCCAGGCCACGGCTGACGTGATCCTGGCGCTGGACGCGGCCGGTTTTCAGCGCATCCTGGTGGAGACGGTGGGGGTTGGTCAGGCTGAGGTGGACATCGCCAGCACGGCGCACAGCACCGTCGTGGTCGAGGCGCCGGGCATGGGCGACGAGGTGCAGGCCATCAAAGCCGGTGTGCTGGAGATCGCTGATATCCTGGCCGTCAACAAGGCCGACCGCGAAGGCGCGGACAAGACCGTGACCGCTCTGCACATGGTGCTGGGCAGCGGCGGACCCTCGCTGCGCCAGGTGCAGCACCACGGCCGGCTGATGGAAGCCGGCCTTCCTGCGCAGAGCAGGGACGAAAGCTGGACGCCGCCGATCATCAAGACCGTCGCCTTGCGCGATCAGGGAGTCGCTGAACTGCTGGAGGCCATCGAGCAGCACCGCGACTATCTGCAAACCAGCGGCGAACTGCAGCGGCGTGAAGAGGATCGAGCTCGTACTGCGCTGATACACATCCTGCAGGCCGCCGTATTACGCCGCCTGCAAGAAAATGTGCCAGCTCAGCAGTTGCAGCAATTGGTAGCGGACGTGGCCAGCCGTGAGCTGGACCCCTACAGCGTGGCCGAACATCTGTTGCCGGCCGTCTTGTCGGCCAGTTGAGTCGAGGTGGCACCATGACCAAGAAAAGCACTGCTCCGTTGGCGCTTTCTCTTACCAACGGTGAGCAAGACACGTCCGGGTCGATGGGAGTTGGCGAAAACGGCTCAGGCGCGGCGCAGACTCGCATTGCGCCGCAGTCCAGCGACACGGCATACAAGCTGTACGGCGATCTGGCCATCTTCAGCGGCACAGCCCATCGTGATCTGGCGCAAAAGGTGGCCGACTATCTGGGCGTTTCTTTAGGCGGGGCCGACGTCTTCCAGTTTGCCAACAGCAACACTTTTGTCCGTCTGCATGAAAGCGTGCGGGGCAAGGATGTCTTCCTGATCCAGCCCACGTCGCCGCCCACCAACGACAACCTGATGGAGCTGCTGATCTTCATCGACACCCTGCGCCGCGACTCGGCTGGGCGCATCACCGCCGTGGTATCCTTCTATGGCTACGGCCGCACCGATAAGAAGGACCAGCCGCGCGTGCCGATTACTGCCCGTTTGGTGGCCGACCTGATCGCCACAGCCGGAGCGGATCGCTTCCTCACGGTCGATCTGCACGCCGGGCAGATTCAGGGCTTTTTCAGCATCCCTACCGATGAGCTGCCGGCCAGGCACTTGTTTTTTGACTATTTCAGCCAGCAGCAATGCTGCGCGGAGGACACCGTTGTGGTGTCGCCTGACATTGGCGGCGTGCGCCGCTCGCGTGACCTTGCTGAGCGGCTGGGCCTGCCGTTGGCTATTATCGAGAAACGCCGCTCCAAAGATGGCGACGAGACGACCATGTACAACGTCATCGGCAACGTTGCGGGCAAGAACGTGATCATTGTCGACGACGAGATCGACACCGCCGGCACACTGACCGACGCCGCCCGTTTTCTGCGCAAGGCCGGCGTTCAGCAGTTGATTGCTGCGGCGACCCACGCGGTCTTATCCGAACCGGCAGCCGAACGCCTCAGTAACAGCGAGATTGGGCAGGTAGTGGTAACAGACACGGTGCCCATCTCCACGAAAAAACGTGAGCGCATCGGCGACCGGCTGCAAGTGATCAGCGTAGCCCCCTTGTTGGGCGACGTGATTCGACGCATCCATGATGGAAGATCAGTAGGAGAGTTGTTCAACGAATGAGCGAGCATAAGATAGAAATCAGAAGGTCAAAGGGCCAGAAGGTCAGAGATGAGAGGCCGTCACGCGTTGGCGTGAGAGGCGTTGGTGTCCTGCTGTTGATCCTGGTTGCCCTGGCTGTGGGAGCTTGCGGCGGCAGCCAGCCGGTTGAGCCAGCGGCGCAGGCCGCGGCAGACACACCTACGGCTGAGCCAACGGCGACTGCTATGCCGACAGCGACACCAACTATGGCGCCAACCGATACGCCAACGCCTGCGGCGACCGACACCCCCACGGCCGTGCCCACGGAGACGCCGACCCCAACCCCGGAGCCAGCGACGGGCCGTCCGCCGGCCAGCCCTGATATCGTCTATGTGGGCATCCCCACGACCCCGGAGGGCGATCCACAGGTCAACATCAGCTTCGACGTGCAAGGCGATCCTGCGCAATTGATGAAGATCCTTGACATCCTCGACCAGTACGGGGTGCGGACGACTTTCTTCGTGCAGGGCGAGTGGATGCAGCAGTACCCCGAAGCCACCCAGGAAATCGCGCGCCGCGGCCATGAGCTGGGCAACCACTCGTGGACGCACTTCAACTTCAGCGAAATGACCGCGGAAGAGGTGACCAAGGAACTGGAAGACACCGAGGCGTTGGCTCTGGAGCTCACCGGTCAGACAACCAAGCCCTACTTCCGCCCGCCCTTTGGCTCGCGCAGCTCGCTCAGTATCCAGACGGCCTATGACCTGGGATATACGACTATTATCTGGACCTACGGCGCAGACGAGTGGCGCGACGGCGCGACGGCGCAGACCATCTACGATAATGTTTATGGCAACAAGGCTCCCGGCGCGCTTTACTACACCCACACTGACCGCCAGATCATCATCGACGCCCTGCCGCGGGTGATCGAAGCCTTCCAGGCTGACGGCTTCAAGCTGGTGACGGCGGGCGAAATCTTAACGGCGCCGGCAGAGTAGCTTGTTTGGTCGCTGTTTGAGGTATTCTCTGATGACAACCCAGCCTGTTCCGACGACGGAGCTTGGCGAGCAGGCCAATCATCAGCTTCCTGGCGTAGGCGATGCTGCGCGACTGCTGACCAGTTTGCGCGCCAGCATGGCCCATCATGAGATCGTCGAGAGCAAGCAGTTATCGCCGCTGATTGCCTACCTCAGCGCGTGGCAGTCGCTGCGGTTGTCCAGAACTCACGCCGACATGTTGCGCGACGCACGCTTCAGCCTGGGCTGCCGCTTCTTTCTGGATGATATCTACGCGCCGAAGGATTTCAGCCAGCGCGACTATGATGGCCATCGCATTTACAATTTCATGAATCGTTTCTTGCCCGAGGCTACGCTGGCGCCGCTGGCCATGGCTTTGGAGGTCAACTCCCTGACCCAGCAGCTTGACCTGGCGCTGGCCCAGACCATGCGCGATCATCTGGGCGTGATCGACCGCTTTGATCGGGCGCAGTATGAGCAGGCCTACCGGCTGTGCGACAACTATGACACCCGCGCCAGGCAGATCCGGTTAATCGTGGCGGTGGGCGGACAGCTTGAGCGGGTGCGTCGCGTGCCCTTTGTGCAAACCACGCTGCGGCTGGCCCGCGGCCCTGCCCATCGGCTGGACTGGCATGAGATGCAGGATTTCCTGGAGCGCGGCTATGTCGCATGGAAGTCGATACGCGAGCCAGAAACTTTCCTGGCCAACATCCGGCAGCGCGAGATGGCGATTCTGGACCGCATCTATGGGGTCGCCGGAGGAGCTCCGGAGTCCAATCCCTTCCTGGTCAGCGACGGGGGCGTCTCCTGAGATTGTCCTGATTTGACAAAGCCCCAGGATGTGCGTATACTCCCCAAATGCTGCAGGCCGAAAGCTTGCAGCATTAGTTTGGCTGCGCGTCGGTTCTATGTTATAATCGTGGCGCAGGCCGACGTAGCTCAATTCGGCAGAGCTTCCGCCTTGTAAGCGGACGGTTGCCGGTTCAAGTCCGGCCGTCGGCTCCTCTGGCCGAGCTGACCAGCAAGCCGGCTGACGGCCAGTGTTAACAATTCGATATGGGCAGGTACCCAAGCGGCCAAAGGGGGCTGACTGTAAATCAGCTGGCAACGCCTTCGGTGGTTCGAATCCGCCCCTGCCCACCATAGCAAAGTACACAAGTACACAAGTAGACAAGAGCTAAGGACACAAGGCTGGAAACCCGGCGCCCTGTCTGTTGTTCGCTTGTTTGCTTGTCTACTTTTGCCCGCCCGCGTAGCTCAGTCGGTAGAGCACGTTCTTGGTAAGAACGGGGTCATCGGTTCAAGTCCGATCGTGGGCTCTCAGAATGGTTTTAGTCAATCGAGAATTGACGTCTGAGTGTAAGCGGCCGCCCCGGTGTGGGCGGCCCAATCGCGAGTAAGTAGCACATAAAAGGAATTGTGTCGCATGGCCAAGCAAGTATTCCAGCGAACCAAGCCACACGTAAACGTTGGCACCATCGGCCACATCGATCACGGCAAGACGACCCTGACAGCAGCCATCACGAAGGTGTTGGGGCTGAAG
>JAAEKA010000450.1 GCA_014155705.1 Anaerolineae bacterium clx_CAG2
TGCATCAGAGGCACCTGGTGCGTCTGGAGTCACGGCCGGCCAACGTGGAAGGCAAAGGCGAGGGCAAGATCCGCCAGCTGGTGATCAACTCGCTGCGCATGCGCCCCGACCGCATCGTCGTGGGCGAGGTGCGCGGCGGCGAGGCGATGGATATGCTGCAGGCCATGAACACCGGTCACGATGGTTCGATGACCACGGCCCACTCGAACTCACCGCGCGACACGCTGAACCGCACAGAGACCATGGTGCTGATGACAGGTATGGACCTGCCACTCAGGGCCATTCGCGAACAGATCGCCTCGGCCTTCGACCTGATTATCCACCTGGAGCGCCTGGCAGATGGCTCACGTAAGGTGGTGCACATTTCCGAGGTGCAGGGCATGGAAGGAGATGTGATCGTGATGCAGGATATTTTCCGGTACATTCAGACCGGCTTCAAGAACGGTCAGCTCGAGGGCTACTTCACCGCCATCGGCGTGCGGCCAAAGTTCATGGATAAGGTCGAGACGGCCGGTTTCTCGGTCCCGCCCAACACCTTTACTCCTACGTCACCGCAGCCGCAGAAAAAGAAATGGTAGAGTGGCAGACTGGTGAATGGGTCGATGGTGTAGAGGACGCAAGAAACCCGGTTTCTGAACAATGTGTGAAACAAGCATGTTGACAAGCGTTGAAGGATATGATGGCTGCAAGGCATGCTCTGCTGACTGATAACGAACGCGGCGCCAGCCTGGTCGAGATGGCGTTTGCCATGCTGTTTCTGGCTCTGCTGCTGGCTGGCGTCGTAGACGTGAGCCGCGCTTTCTACTCTCACATCGCGTTGACCAACGCCGCTCGCGAGGGCGCGCGCTACGGGTCTCGTTTCCCTTATCACGCCACAGGGATTCGCGAGGCCGTCATACGAGACGGGCCGGTGAATTCGTTGGGCGACACGGCCGTCACGAATATTGCCATTGCCTGCACCACAGCGAGCGGCAGCAACATCGCGTGCGCCTCTGTATCGTCAGGCGGCTACATTCGGGTGACAGCCACCGTGGGTAACCTGGATACCATCATGAGCAATGTTCTTGGCGTAGATGGCTTCGTGTTGCGCAGTAGCACTACGATGATCGTCTTTGGAGTCGATTGACCCAATAAAGAGCAGCCGCCAGCCTGAGCGCTGAGGGTTAAGGCGTCGTAGTGAGGAGTTGACGAGTATGAAAGGTCTTAGGAAATTCAGTTTTCGAGCGAATGAGGGCCAGGTATTGATCCAGGTGGCGCTGTTCCTGGTCGTCCTGTTGGCTTTTGTGGCTCTGGCGGTCGACATGGGCATGGCCTATGCCCGGCGCAGACAGATGCAAAACGCCGCTGACGCCGGCGCGCTGGCTGGGGCGTGGGAATTGTGCTTTGGCAATCCATCTGCGGCCAAAACCAAGGCCGAACAGACTGCCACCCAACGCAATGGGGCGCAGCAGGCCGAGGCAACCATCACTGGCGGCTGGCGGGTCGACATGACGGCGAGCATTGTGGTGGAAACCTACCTGGCAGGCGTCATCGGAATTTCCGAAGTCCCCGTGAGCGCACAGGCAGCGGCAGCGTGCAGCGGCACGCGCAACTTGTGCAACGTCTGGCCGATCACCTTTCACAAAGAGCGCTTTGAGCAGATCCCCTGTAACGAACAGTTTTACGTATGGAACGACGATAGTCTGGAAGACGGCGCCTTGCAGGTACAATTCCCCGACGGCACGACAGGGACGATGCCTGTCTGCGATCTGTGCGAGTGCGACGTAGCTTTTGGGTCGCCGGACGGCAACTCCTATCTGATCTCCACGGCCAACCGGGGATGGGTAAACTTCCCGTTTCCGCAGACGCCCTATGTACCTGAGCCTTGTGTCAACAACTGCGGGGCCAATCAACTGATCTGCATCATCGGCGGTGATTACAATGCGCCGCTCGATTTCAGATCTGGCGGCATCTGTCTGCCTGGTCAGCCGGGTGTCATCACCAGCGTCCTGCATGAGATCGATGTCAATTTGAATCGCGAGGCCAATCTGCTCTTGTGGGACCGCGCGTGTACGGCCGGTGAGCCAATGACAGGGACATGCCCTGGAACAGGCTACCACATCGTCGGCACCGGTTGCTTCGTTGCACTGGGTACACCCACAGTAGATCTGCGCAAGAAGGCTGAATACCGCAACGTGCAGATCCTGTCTTCAGGCTGGCTGCGCAACAATACCTATTGTGCGAGAAACATCAAGACCGTGCTGGGCGAGAAAAAATGCGGTTGTGCATCGACGTGCGGCAGCACATCAGGCACCGGACCGCCCGCGCCAGGGGAGGTGCGGGGAGTCAGCCTGATCAATCCGGATCAGCCATGACAGCAGCGCTATCCGTACGCCAGCAAATCACAGGTTGTTTTGCTGGCCGGGCCGTGGTCTGCTAAAATAGTGCCCACTATGCCCATACTACACATCGGGCTCGGCGCGCTGGCGGGTCTCGCTCTCGGCGCCCTGACCTGGCTGGCCGCAGGGCGCTTCAGCGAACGCTATCAGATCGCGACGCCAGGGGCCTTCGCGTCGCCTGAGCCTGGCCGCACGGTAGCAGGCGGAGCGTTCCCCGTCAAGGTTGTGTTGAACGCGACCGGCATGACTCTGTGGGGCGCCTGGGTGGGCTGGCAGACGGACAGCCTGGCCGTGGCCGCGTCCGCACTGGTCGTGACCGCGCTGTTGCTGTGCATCACCCTGATCGATTTGCGCGTGCGCCGCATCCCCAACGAGCTGGTGCTGGCTTTGCTGGCCTGGGCCGCAGTACAAACGATCTGGCTGGGAGAACCAAGCTGGGCTGCGTCTGCCGCGGGTCTGGCCGTGGCAGGCGGCAGTTTCTTCCTGCTGGCCCTCATCGGCCGCGGCGCCATGGGGCTGGGCGATGTCAAGCTGGAGGCCGCCATCGGCGCGCTGCTGGGCTATCCCACCGTGCTGGCCGCCATGATCACCGGGGTCGCGGCCGGTGGTCTTGTCGCCGCCCTGCTCTTGCTCACCCACCGCGCCGGCCGCAAAGACTCCATCGCCTACGGTCCTTACCTGGCGCTGGGCGCTTGGCTGGTACTGGCGCGCGTGTGGGGGCTGTGGCCGGGATAAGGGTGTAATGGTGAACGGTTAATGGTTAAATGCCGGAGTGCGTGCCCTCATTAACCGTTACACCATTAACACTTCACCATTAACCATTTCCGGAGCCTCTCATGTCCAAAACCTCTCCCCTCCAAATCGACAACCTCACCCGCAACACCACACTGGTCTCGTCCGGCCGCGTGGCTGACGGCTACTGGAGCCGCTTCAGGGGCTTGATGGGCGTGACTGGGCTGAAAGCGGGCGAAGGTCTGTTGATCACGCATTGCAACAGCATCCACACCCACTTCATGCGCTTCCCCATCGATGTGGTCTACGTCAGCCGCAGCCTGGAGGTCGTCCACGTGGACCGGGCCATGGCGCCATGGCGCTTCGGCCGCATCCACCGCCAGTCCAGTTTCGTCGTCGAGCTGCCCGCCGGCGCGGCCGCGGGGACGGAGGTGGGGGATGTGCTGGCGGTGCGAGGGTACCAACGATTAATGGTGAACGGTTAATGCTGGAAGGCGCGCTGTTCCGCCATCCGTGTCATCCGGTAATCCGTTTAATCCGTGATGCAGACCTCCCCCCGTCTGCATCACGGGGTGTCGACTTCTCAAACGACTTCTAGAGGGACGGCGGCGGGCTCTCCTTCAGCCGGCTGTAGGCAGCGCGTAGCGAGTCCATCTCGGCGCGGCCGGTGGGCAATTCGCCGTAGTGTACGGCCACGTAAGCGTCGGTGATGGCCTGGACCTCGCTCTGGGCCTGGGGAAACGCAGCGCGCAGGTCGACCAGGTACTCGTAGGGCGTGCGAGCCTTGTGACGGGGATAGCCGCGCTGGCGCGCCAGGCGGCCGGTGTTGGCGTAGATGTTGCGCACCGAGATGGCGGCCAACAGGTCGCCGCTCATGCCGAACTGATTCCACAGGTGGGCAGCCCCGCGCAGCCGGTCGCGCGCGCGTCGCCACAGTCCGGCCAGCGCATCGCCCAGGCTTACGTCGAGATTCTGATGGAGCTCCTCGAACTCGCGCTGGCGTTGGCTCTCCCGCTTGAGCAGAACCAGCCCGGCGAACAGAAACAGCGCCAGCACCCCCACCCCGCACAACAGCCTCAGCAGGCGCAGCGCAATAGCGATCAATTGGTCGAGTTGTGGGGAGTCGGCAGACTCGGCTATGCCCGGCTGCAAGGCCCCCAAACCTTCTAGCAAGGGACCTTGCAGCATCGACAGCCAGGCTTGGGCAAGCAGGTTGCTCAACCAACTCAGGATTGGCTCGAAGGGAGCCAGGATGATGGCTAGCAGCACCAAAAGCGCTTCTACCAGCAGGTGGCCGATGGGCGCCCACAGGCCACGCATCAGCTCCAGCCCATCGGGTCGGGCCAGCCAGGTTAGCAGCGCGCCGGCCAGCCCGACGGTCAGCGCAGCGATGACGACCAGGATGCCCAGCCAGCTCAGGTCGAAGATGCGCCCCACCTCCCCTTTAATCCGTCCCACGTCTTCCAGCCTTGACAGGGCCACGGCCAGCAGGCTGAAAAAGAAGAAGGGAAGGATGAAGGCCATCGCCTGCTGGCGGGTGACTAAGGAGAGCAGAAGAGCGCCGGTTACCAGCAACAACAGGCCACTGCGAAAGGCAAGAGCCACCGTCTCGAAGGTGTAGGTGCGCCGTCCCAGCGCCAGCCCGCGCCACCACACGAACAACACCGCCGCCATGACGGCCCAGTGGCCATCTGAACCAGCCGCCAGCAGGCCGGCGCCAGCCGCGTTGATCCAGGAGAGGTCGGCCAGGGGTAGATCAGGGTGCAGGTAGACCCGCCAGGCCAGGAGGATCAGAATAGGCAAGGCCAGCAGCAGCACCAGGCGCTCCAGCCCGGCGCTCCACCGCCGGGCCTCGGCCAGCGCTGACCATGCGTAGACGCCTAGCATCATCAATCCGAAGGCGCAAGCCGTCCCATAGGGAGGCAGCAGCCGCGCCGCTGGCACAAAGACCAGGAAGAACTGTGTGAACCAACTGATCTCCATGCCGGCATAGGCCAGGCGCAGCAGCTCCTGCCGACCTGAAAGGTGCAGCCCAAGCGATGTATCGCGATTGGTCGCAAGATGGCTCATTGGGGTTGCTCCGCAAGCGCCACGACCTCGCCCTCGGGCATTCCGCCGGCCACCGTGCGCACGAAGATCCCGCGCAGCAAAGGATCGGCCGGATCGACCGGCTCCAGGCTGACCAGCGCCAGGCGGCGCCCGCTGGCCTGCAGATTGGCCAGCGTTGCCTTGAGCGGCTCTGTGACTATGGCCGTCACCACCACCAGTGTGCTACCCCAGGGCAGCTTGGGGTTCTCCTGGCGGATGAGGTCCTCGATGTGCTGGGTGGCGACCGGCGAGACGGACGCCAGCGCCTCCATGATACGGGTCAACTGGGTGGGGCTGCGGCCGGGCAGCACTTTGACGGCCTGGTCCGAGTCGGGCAGGACGCCATTGGTCAGGATGCCGACGGGCCAGCGCTGCTCGGCGGCGTAGGCGGCGATGGATGCAGCCACGCTCACCACCCGTTCCATGCGGCTGGGAATGTAGCCATGCCAATGCTTGGTCAGGGTGGCCACGTTGAGCAGGATGATCAGATTGTGGGCTGTGCTTGGCTCGTAGACGCGGCTTTGCAACGCCTGGCGGCGGGCCGTGGCCTTCCAGTGGACGCGACGCAGGTCGTCTTCGGGATGGTAATCACGCACACCCACAGTGAGCAGCGGGTCGTCGAAAAGCTGGCGCACAGCCTTGGCAGGGCCAAACGGTTCCTTGGGGGGCAGGCCCAAGTCGGTCAGGCTTTCGACCCTGGGGTAGACGATGAACCACTGGCGGCCTGGGATGCGCCGCTTGCGGCTGAACAGGCCAAAGAGATCCCCTGCCTCCAACTCCACCGGGCCAAAGGGGAAGAAGCCGCGCTGGACGCACTGGATCTGGTAGTGCCGCTGCACCCGCTCGTACCAGCGCAGGGCGAAGACCAGGCTGATACGGCCCACGGTCGACACATCGGTTGACAGCACCTCGATGCCCTGCAGGGGCAGGGTCATGGGTACGCGGTCCGAGATGCGCAGCCAACTGATGGGCAGTAGCTTGCGGTTGGTGACCGTCAGATGCAGATCGATGGTTTCGCCGACGAAGGCGCGGCGCTCGGCGAAGGTGCGGCTGTACTCGACGCCCCCCAGAGCCAGCCGGTCCCACAGCCAGGCCATGGCCGAGATGATGGCCAGCAAACCGGCAATGACCACCATGCTGCCCTGGCGGAAGACCAGGCCGATCAGAAAGAGCAGCAGGGCCAAGGCCAGCCAGGCGTCGCTCCACTGCGTCTCTTTGGTGCTGTCTACGATGAGCCGGCCGCGCAGTCCGCCGGAGCCCGGAAAAGCCCGCGGCTCGGTGACATCGCGGCCCAGCAGCGGGTTGCTGGCCAGTGGCGGTGGCTGAAAACGTTCCCTGTCGTCGGCCATGGCTAGGAGATCACCGGCACCGGCACTTCCGAGACGATCTGAGCGATCACCTCCTGTGGCGTGCGGCCGCGCAGCCGGGTTTGCGGGCTGATATGGATACGGTGGGTCAGCACGTAAGGCGCCAGGGCCTTGACATCGTCGGGAATGACGAAGGCTCTGCCGCGCGCGGCTGCCAGCGCCTGGCAGGCCCGATAGAGCGCCAGGGTGCCGCGCGGGCTGACTCCCAATTCCACCGAGGGATGCTCGCGCGTGGCCCGCGCCACCCGCACCAGGTACTCACGCACCGATGCCTCCACACGGATGGTGCGCACCTCGGCCTGCATGGCCAGCAATTGCTCGCCGGCCAGCACCGGCGCCAGATCGTCCAGCGGATCGCTCCGGTCGTAGCGCAGCAGGATGTCGTTCTCCTCCTGCTCGCTGGGGTAGCCCAGGTTGATCTGCATGAGGAAGCGGTCGACCTGGGCCTCCGGCAGGGGGAAAGTGCCCTCCAGCTCGATGGGGTTCTGGGTCGCCAGCACCAGGAAGGGCCGGGGCAACTGGATCGTGTCGCCGTCCACTGTCATCTGGCGCTCTTGCATCGCCTCCAGCAGGGCTGACTGCGTGCGCGGTGTGGCCCGATTGATCTCGTCGGCCAGCAGGATCTGGCTCACCACCGGGCCGGGGCGAAACTCAAACTCCTGCCGCTTCTGGTTGTAGAAGTTGATGCCGGTGACGTCCGATGGCAGCAGGTCGGGGGTAAACTGGATGCGGGCGAAGCTCAGGTTCAGGGAGCGGGCCAAAGCCTTGGCCAAGGTGGTCTTGCCGGTGCCGGGAACGTCCTCGATCAGCACGTGGCCGTCGGCCAGTAAGGCCACCAGCAGCAGCTCGACCATAGCCTCGTGGCCGACGATGACCTGGCCCACGTTAGCTTGGAGATGGGCAGCGGTGTCGCGAATCACGGGGGTTCCTTTCAGAGGGTAGAGATCGCTGTGTAAGCGCTGTCGAGTTGGTGGCGTGGAGCGTGATTGGGGGAGCATTATAGCACCCAAGCGGTATGCTCACAAGCGCTTGGCGGTACCTGCTTCGTAGGGCATAATTAGAGTTTAGAATTCCCCCATTCCTTCCGTATCCGCCGCCAGTCCAGCGCCGCCTCCGACAGCAGCGTATCCGCGCGAAAGAAGCGGGCGGCCAGCAGGACGAAGGCGAAGGTCGTGGCCGCCAGCAGCGCCAGGCCCAGAAGCACGTGCCATGCGGGCACGTCGCCGGCCACCAGCCGGGCAGGCATGGCCGTTGGCGAGGTCAGGGGGAAGAGGCTCAACACCGTAGCCAGCAGTCCGTTCGGGTCCCCAACGAAGACCGTGTTGAGCAAAATGGGCGCTACCAGTGGCAGAATGAGGATGAAGGTGTACTGCGAACCCTCACGCAGGTTGGGTGTCAACGCACCCAGCGCACCCAGCGCCGCAGCGTAGAGCAGGTAGCCCAGCAGGAAATAGAGTACGACAATCACGACGAAGTCCGGCGACAGGCTGGTCAACTCGACGCCGCCCAACAGCGACTGCTCCTGTCCCATCACCAACAGGCCGCCTCCCAGCCAGATGCCCATCTGCAACAACGCCAGACAGCCCAGCCCCAGAATCTTGCCCAGCATCAACTGCACCGGGCTGAGGCTGAGCAGCAGCACCTCGGCCGTGCGGTTTTCCTTCTCCTTGACCACGCTCTGCAGCATGTAGCCACTGCTCAAGGTGATGATGAAGAAGAGGATAAACATTACCGCAAAAGAGATCCCAAAACCGGCATCACCGGCCGGCCGGCTGGCCGCTTCCGGCGCTAACAAGGTCACCTGGGGGATCGACGCGCCTGGCCACATCACGCGACGGGCCAGATCCGCGTCGCCCAGCAGGTTGTAGTACAGCACGTACTCCAGCACATCATAGCTGCTAGGGTCAACCAGAGGAGAGAACTGGCTGGGAATCACCACCAATTCGCCGCGCTGCATAAAGTCAGCCGGCGCCAGGTAGACCTGCAACAGATCACCCGCACGCAGCGCTGCCAGGGCAGCGGCCTCATCGTCAAAGCGCTGCAAGAGGTCAGGAGGCAGGTCGGGTGGGATGTTCTGCACCAATCCGCTGGCGTCCACATAGCCGACTGTGGGGTGCTGTCCGGCGTCAATCGGAGGAGCAAGCAGGCTCTGTTGGCTGGACTCGATGGCGCCGCCAGCCAACAACTGAGGCAGCAGCGTCAACGCCAGGATCAGCAAAGGGAAGATGAAAGTCGTAAACCAAAACGAGCGCTTGGCCAGCGTTGTTTTGATTTCGTGCTTGAGAACGATCCAGGTGTTGCGCATATCACTTCTCATTCGCTGCCTGAGCACTGCGCAGGCGATTCTCATCCGTTGCTCGCCCACGCAAAGCAGCACAGACTGCCGGCCAGCTCAGCCGCTGGCCATAGTGCAACATGCCAGCGCGATAGACGCGCGCAGCCGCCCAGACGCTCACGGCAGCCGAGGCCACCAGCAGCGACCAGCTCAGTACTAACTGCCACAAAGGTACGGTGGTCAATCCCCAACGAACCAGCACCGTCAGAAACGAGGAGGTGGGAAAAAGGGTCATGCCTACAGCGAGAGGGCCATCCGGGTTGGCAAAGATCGTGATCAGCACGAAAAAAGGCGCCATGAACAGCAAATTGAGGATGCCTGCTACTTGCTGTCCCTGCTGCATTTCGCTGAACACACTGCCGATGGCGATCATCATGCCGCCGATCAGGGCAAAGGAGGGCAGGAAGTAGAGCAATACCACCAGCAGCAATGTCCATGGAATCTGCACTACACTCAGGGCCGGCTCCAGCGTCGCGCCCAGCACCAACCCCACCACGATAGCCGCCCCCCAGACCGCCAGTTGAGTCAGCGCTACCGCCAGCAGCCCCAGCGCCTTGCCTGCAATCAGATGGTCGGGCGACAGGGTGGTAGCCATGACCTCCACGGTACGGTTTTCCTTCTCAGTGGTCACCGCCTGCAAAAGGTAGCCGGCCGACGACAACACGGCATAGATGAAGAAAAAGCCTGCCACAAAGGGCAACAGCACGTTGACGGCGTTGGACTGGTTGAGATTGCGCTGACCATCGGTCGAACGCACAGACAGGCTCACGCCGCTGGTCAGGCGTTGCTGGACCGCTGCCGGCTGCCCCGTCAGCAGGGTGGCGCGCAGCAGAGAGTCGAGAGCACGTTGGGACGCAGCCGGCGGATCCTGATCCCACGCCACCAGTTGCACCTTCCCGCCCTGCATGTAGTCAGCCGGCAGCAGGTAGTAGGCCTGAATGTGGCCCGCCTGCAAAGCAGCCAAGGCTGCAGCTTCGTCAGCGAAGGGCAAGAACTGTGGATGAGCGTTGTTGACCGGCTGCACACCATCGACCAGCACGCTAGCCAGATCCACAATGCCCAGCGCCCGCTCGTCGCTCGCGCCCTGAGCCAATAAGACGGTCAGAGCGATGAAGCCAGCCATCAGCAGGGGAAAAGCCAGAGTAGCCAGAACAAAAGAACGCTTGCGCACCAGGGTCAGGTATTCGTGCTTGGCCACCAGCCAGGCTTTACGCATCGCCAGCCTCCCCGCGCGGTTGCTGCACGATGGTGATGAAAATGTCGTCCAGCGAGGCCTCGGCGATCTCGAAGCGGTCGATGATAATGTCAGAGCGGCAGGCCAACATGCGCAACAACTCGTGCGGCTCCGCGCCTGGCTGCAAGGCCAGATGCCAGGCGCCGTTCTCGCCAGGCGGCCGCGCCTCCAGCACGCCTGGGATATGGGCAAAATCCCCGGAACCGGTCACATTGACCGCATGGCCCGCAAAGCGCCGCTTGATCTCATCTACCCGGCCATAAAGTACCGAATGTCCGCGATCGATCAGTACGATGCGGTTGCACATGGCCTCAACCTGGTACATCTGGTGGGTAGACATGATCACCGTCTTGCCGACGTCGGCCTGCTCCTGGATGATCTGTTTGACCAAGCGGGTGTTGAGCGGATCCAGGCCAGAGAAAGGTTCGTCCACTACCAACAGGTCCGGTTCGTGAGCCAGGGTGGCGATCAACTGCGCCTTCTGCTGCATACCCTTGCTCAACTCCTGGATGCGCTTATGCCGATGCTCGTAGAGGTCCAGGCGTTGCAGCCACTGCGCCACCCTGGCCTTGGCCGCCAGCTCGCTCATCCCCTTCAGGGTAGCCAGATAGACCAGAGTTGGCTCCAGCCGCAGGTCGCGGTACAGGCCTCGCTCCTCCGGCATATAGCCGATGCGGTTCTTCTTGGCCTCGTCCATAGCTCCGCCAAAGATGGCAATCTGGCCAAAATCGGGCTTGAAGATATCCAGCATCATGCGGATCGAGGTGGTCTTGCCCGCGCCGTTAGGTCCCAGCAGGCCAAACACCTCGCCAGGGTAAACCTCGAAGGAGACGTCGGTCACCGCCGGGATGGCGCCGAAAGATTTTTGGAGCTGGCTGACTTTCACCGTGGCCTGGGCATCGAGTGTCGTCATAAATGGTCCTTGGTCAATTAGGCTCGGTTGATCGTTAATGATACAATCAAGATTATACATGCGTGGCGAATTAATGCCCATTGCACCGCAGCCGGGTGAACCAGCGCAGGGGACGTCTGACACACTGGCGCCTGGCTTGGGGCCGTTTTGGCGCAGACTGGCGCGCGCGGTATAATGCGCCTCTGTCTTGTGAGCAAGCCTCTTCTTCCTGGTGACAATACTGTGACAAGCTTGAATCGACAACTTTCGCGCATGTCTACCACCGCCCGCATTGCCCTGGTGGCGGTGATTCTGGTCCCTCTCCTCCTGGTCGGCGCCCTGTTGCTGTTGGCCAACCGCCAGACTGCCACTTTCAGCGGCGAGATCGACGCCGTGGCCTTCAATCGCGCCATCGCCGACGGCGATGCGCGCCTGGCCGAGGGCGACTACGAAGCGGCGTTCAGCAGCTATGACCTGGCTGAAGTCGCCAACCCCCTCTCCCCTGCGCCGGACGCCAAGCGCGGCAACGTGTACCTGTCCCTGGGACAAGCTGACAGGGCCATCGAGCAGTACAACGCGGCCATCAAGAAGGACCCCTCCTATGCGCTGGCCTATTACCAGATCGCCGAAGTGTACCGCGCTCAGGGCGACGTCAGCGAAGCCCTTGCCCAGTATGAGCGCACGCTGCGGGTGGACCCCGCCTTCTCAGACGCCTATATCCAGATGGGCAGCATCTACCAGGAGCGCGGCGAGCTGGCGCGCGCGGACGAGCTGTATAATGATGCGTTGCGGGCTGCGGTGAACGACTTGCGCGCGCGCGCCTCGGCCCTGACCCGTCTGGGCAATCTGGAGGCGTTACAAGGCAGAACCGACCAGGCCATCGCCCGTTACCAGCAGGCCCAGCAGGAGGAGGCTGGCTTTGTCGGTTCATACATTCAGTTGGGCCAGATCTATCTGGAACAAGCGCAACTCGATCTGGCGCTGGAGCAGTTCCAGGCCGCTGTACAGAACACGCCCACCAACGCCGACGCTCGCTTCTTTCTGGGGCAGGTCAACGCCCGACTGGGCCTCCTGGACGAGGCCGAAAGCGAGTTGAGCGAGGCCATCCGCCTGGCGCCGCGCAGTGTGCGCGCCTACCAGTGGCTGGGCCAGGTCTACAACACCCGCGGCCGGCCAGATGAGGCCATCAGCCTCTACCAACAGGCATTGGAACAGGCTCCTGACAACCTGGACATCCGCCTGGCTTTGGCCGCCGCTTACCGCGCGCAGGGCGATTACGAACTGGCGCTGGAGCAGTACCAGACCAGTCTGGAAGCTAATCCCGACGACGCCGACATCTACACCGAAGTAGGCGCTACCTACCAGGCTATGGGCGACGCCGACAACGCACGCGCTGCCTTCGCAAAGGTAGCCGAGCAGGCCGTTGAGCGACCGCGCCAGGTAGCTCAGGCGCTAACCAAGCTGGCCAATACCTACCGCGACCGCGGCGAGCTGGACGAGGCCGAAATACAGTATCAGCAGGCCCTCAGCACCGACCCCAGCTACATCGGCGCTTACCTGCAGTTGGCCTTCCTCTATGACCAGCAAGGCCGTTTCGACGATGCTCTGGCCACCTACCAGCAGGCGGTGCAGGCAGCCCCGCAGGATGCAGAGGCTCGTTTCAAGCTGGGCCAGGCCTATCGGCGGGCCGGCAATCTGGAGTCGGCCGCCCGCGAGCTGACCCAAGCGGTGCAGCTAGACCCCACGCGCTACCGCGCTGTGCTGGAGCTGGGCCGGGTTTTGGAGAGCCAGGATGACCTGACCCAGGCTATCGCCAGCTACGAACGGGCTGCCGCCATCAACGCCAACGACCCGCAGGTGCGGCTGTTGCTGGGCTCAGCCTATCGGCGTTCCGGCCAGCCAGCCAAGGCGGTGGAGCAGTTGACAGCACTGCTGGATCTGGCCCCGGCCAACGGAGAGGGCGCGGTCCAGCTTGCCCTGGCCAACATCGACCTGGGCCAACTGGAAGAGGCTCGCACGGCTGTCGATGCAGCCCTGGCTGTGTCGCCAGAGCTGGTCTCTGCGCTATACCTGGACGCAGAGATCAACCGCCTGACCGGCGACCTGGACGCCGCCGAAGCTGGCTACCAACAAGTCTTGGCGCTGGATCCCAACTACGGAGACGCGCTGCTGCAACTGAGCGATGTCTACCGCGCGCGCGGCGAGGTCGAGGCCGCCGCTGTTGCGCTGGATCAGGCGCTGCAAGGCAGCCAGGACAATCCGGCAGTTGCAGCCGCAGCCCTCACCAAGCAGGGCAACACATTGGCCGACTCTGGCGAGGTGGATGCTGCCATTCAGCGCTACCAGGAGGCTATCGAGGCCCGTCCCAGCTACGCGGCGGCCTACCTGCAACTGGGAGCGCTGTTCACCACCCAGGAGCGTTTCGAAGACGCGCTCAAGGTCTACGAGCAGGGCGTGGCAGCGCTGCCCCAAAACGCCGACCTGCGGCTGCGACTGGGTCAGGCCTATCGTCGGGCCGGCAACAGCGCCGAGGCCATCGAGCAGCTTGAACAGGCCATCGCCTTGTCGCCCAACACCTGGCAGTCTCGCCTGGCTCTGGGCGGACTCTATGAGGACAGCGGCCTGCAAGTGCGGGCGCTGGAACAGTTCTCTACCACGGTCAGGCTGGTCCCTGACAACCTGGACGCGCAATTCCGGCTGGCCCAGGCCTACCGCAAGGCCGATCTGCCCCAGCAGGCGATCCAGATCTTCGCCGACCTGCTGGAGATGCCTGGCGGCGACGCCTTCACCGGGGCCTATGTGCAGATGGGGCAGGCTTATGAAACACTAGGAGATCTGGACGCGGCTGAACGGCGCTATCAGCGGGCTGCTGAGATCGAGTCACAAGCTGCTGCGGCCAATTTCTTCCTGGGTGAACTGTATCGCAAACAAGGCAGGCTGGCCGAAGCAATCAGCGCACTGGAGCAGGCGCTGGCGCTCGACCCTGAGTTGGTCGATGCCCGGCTGCAGTTGGGCATGGTTTACCAGGCGGCCGGCGATCCAGAACGGGCATTGCAGACCATCGGCGAGGTGGCAGCCTTGGCTGAGAGCAACCCCCAGGCCGCGGCCCAGGCCTACCTGCGCCTGGGCAACCTCGCCGCGGAGCGGGGCGACGCAGAGGAGGCCGCAGCTCAGTACCGGGCCGCTCAGCAGGCCAATCCTGCGCTGATTGGCCCTTACCTGCAGTTGGCGCAACTGCTGCGCAGCCAGGGTCAGCCTGACGAAGCCTTTGCCCAGGTCCAGGCGGCTGTCGAGAACAACCCCGCCAGCGCCGAGGCTCAACTCGAGCTTGGCAAAGCCTATATCGTCCAAGGCCAGTACCGTGAGGCTGTGCAGACGCTGGAGACAGCCACCGAAATCAACCCCGGCTACGTCGAGGCCTACATTCAGCTTAGCCAGGCTCTACAGGGCGTCGGCAATGTGGAGCGGGCCGAGATCATGCTCAATCGGGCGCTGCGACTGGCCCTGCGCGACGAGCAAGCAGCCCGCGTGTTGGTGCAGCGCGGCGAGTTGCTGCGCAGCCAGGGGCGTTATGGCCCGGCCATCGCAGACTTCAACGCAGCCATCCAGCGCAACCCGCGCAATGTACAAGCCTACATCGGCTTAGGTGAAACCTACCGCGCCAGGGGCGATATAGAGCAAGCCATCAGCAACTTCAAGTCAGCCCTGCTGTTGGACAGCGCCTCGGCCGACGCCCTCGTCAAGCTAGGCGCCGTCTACAGCGACAGCGACCAACTCAGCGACGCCATCGCCTCCTATGAGCAGGCCGTCAACCTCCAACCGGACAATGGCTGGTATCATCTTCTGCTGGGTGATACGCTGGCCGCGGCGGGACGGGCAGACGATGCACTGGCGGCCTATGACCAGGCGGTGCAACTACAAACGGAGTATCAGCAAGACCCTGCTTACTATTTGCGTCGGGCTGCCGTCTATCTGGCCGACGGCCGGCTGGAGAATGCGCTGACTGAGGCCCAGCAAGCGGAGCAGGCGGCGTTAGCGGCTGGCGAAAACGGTGAAGGCGCCTTGCAATTCCAGGCTGACGTGCTGCTCGAGCAATCACTCTGGCAGGGAGCTATCGACCTGTACCAGCGAGTGCTGGCTCTCAACCCCCAGCGGGCACAGGCCATGCGCGGCCTGGCGCTGGCGCTGGAAGCGCAAGGACGCAACCAGGAGGCCGTCGTCCAATGGCGGGCCTATCTGCAACAAGCGCCGCGCGGGGAATTCGCCGACGAGGCGCGCGAACATCTGCGCAAGCTGCGCGAGTCGACGGGCTGAGCCATTTTGTGTTCCAGAGGCAACGCTGATGGAATTGTTACAGATCGATACGACCCATAAAGACCACGTCAGGCGTTTTCTCCAGCTTCCCTTGCGCCTTTACCAGGGATCACGCCAATGGGTGCCGCCCATCGAGAGCGATGTGCGCCACCAGCTCAACCGCCAGAAACACCCCTATTACCAACATTCAGACGCAGAGTTCTTCCTGGCCGTGCAGGGAGGCGAGGACGTGGGCCGTATCTCGCTGCTGGAAAATCGCCCGTTCAATGCCTACCACGACAGCCGCACGGCCTTTTTTTATCATTTCGAGTGTGTGCAAGATCCTGCTATAGCCGCAGCGTTGTTCGATCGTGCTTTTGAGTGGGCGCAACAGCGCGGATTGAACAAGATCGTCGGCCCCAAAGGGATAGGTATTTTGGATGGCATGGGTTTTCTGGTGGAGGGCTTCGAGCATCGGGCCGCCATGACCATGATGCTCTACAACCCTCCTGCCTATGCGACCTATGCTGAGGCGGCCGGCTTCGGCAAGGAAGTGGACTTCGTCTCCTGCCACGTCACCGCCGAGCAATTCACCCTGCCTGAGCGCATCCACCGCATCGCCGACAAGGTACAGGCGCGCGGCCAACTGCGCGTCGTCGCCTTCCGCAACAAAGGGGAACTGCGGGCCATGGCGCCTAAGATCGGCCGGGCCTACAATCAGGCCTTCGTCGACAACTGGGAGTACGTCCCCATCAGCGATGGCGAGATGGACCTGATCATCAAAGACCTGATCACCATCGCCGATGCCAAGTTGATCAAGGTAATCCTGCACGACGATGATGTGGTAGGCTTTCTTTTTGCTTTCCCCGACCTGTCAGCCGCCATCCAGCGCAGCAAAGGCCGGCTCTTTCCTGTTGGCTTGGTCGATCTGCTGCTGGAATATCGACGCACAAACTCGGTGATCGTCAATGGCGCGGGTATTCTGCCGCAATTTCAGGGGCGCGGCGGCAACGCACTGCTCTACTCGGAGATGGAAAAAACCATCAAACAAGCTGGCTTCGCTCACGCCGACCTGACCCAGGTAGCCGAAACCGCCGTACAGATGCGGCGCGACCTGGAGAACCTGGGGGGCGTTCCCTACAAGAACCACAGGGTATTTGCGCGACAACTATAGACAAAAAAACGGTGAACAGCGAACAGTCTGTGATCAGACCTGTTCATTGTTCACCGTTTACCCTTGTACGAATCGTCCGGTTACTGGTCCCGAGGGATAATCGTCACCTTGCGCTGGTCGCCCTCGCCCACGCTCTGCGTAGTGACCTGCGGATGGTTGCGCAGGGTGATGTGCACAATGCGGCGTTCGCGCGGCGGCATGGCCTCCAGCGCAACGGCGCGCCCCGTGCTGGCAGCCCGCTCGGCCATACGTTCGGCCAGACGCACCAACTGCTCCTCGCGTCGAGCCTTGTAGCCCTCCACATCCACCACCAGGTTGACCCAATGATGGACGCGGTGGTTGACCATCAGGCGAACCAGATATTGCAGCGCAGCCAACGTCTCAGCGCGCCGGCCGATCAGAATGCCCAAGTCCTCGCCCTCGATGTTGAGCACCAAGGGGGCATCCTGGCCGGTGTCGAGCACGCCGCGGTACTCGACCACCTGCACCTTGGCCCGAACGTCCATACGATCGAGCATTCCCTGCAACAGCTCAGCAGCGACCGCGCCCACCTCCTGGTCGGTGAGATCAGCCGCCTCCGCGTCAGCCGTTGACTCGCGCGTGGTGTTGTCGCGCGCGGCGGCAGGGGCGACTTTGACAGGCGCAGGCTTAGGTGGAGCGGGCTTGGCAGGAACAGGCTTGGCGGGCGCAGCTTTGGCTGGCCCATCCGACTGCTCGGCAGCGACAGAAGCAGCCGGCTTGGCGGGCTTGAAGGCAGGCGCATCTCGTTTGACGATCACGTCCCGGGCTGCCGTCGGAATCGGCGTGATGCGCACCCGGGCATCCTCTGCGCCAAAGCCCAACAGACCCCGGCTGCCCCTGCTGATGATCTCGATCTCAACCTGGCTGCGCTTAAGCCCCAGCGCAGCGAGGCCAGCCTCAGTAGCTTCTTCGACTGTCTTACCGCGAAATTCGTCGCCTAATGGTGAGGTCATAGACTATTTCTTCTTCTTGCGCATTTTTCGACGCCGTCCAGCAGACATATCGCTGGGCGCAGGGGAGCTGCTCAGGGCGGAGTCGCCGGCAATCGCCGCAGGCTGGCTGACCTTGCCAGCTTGAGTGCTGCTGGCAGTGGCCTGGGCCGGCGCTCGCAGCGGCCACAGACCCGTCCAGCCGGTAGTCAACCCTTGTTGAATAATCTGAAGAATGTTGGAAGTCACCCAATACAGCGTCAGGCCAGACGGCACGATCAGCGTGATGTAGCCGAACATCAGCGGCATCAACATCATGATCGAGTTGGTGGAGCCTGGCATACTGCTCGGGTTGGCTGCCTGACTCATACGCTGCATGATGAGTTGGGAGACAATATAGATCACCGGCAAGATCAGGTAGGGCCACACATCTGGCGAAAGCAGGTGCTGAAGAGACACCGGAGTCAGCCAGGACATGCCGCCGAAGTAGGTGGGGAATGCAAGGCTCGGGATCCACAGGAACGGTTCGTCGAGCTTCGGCCCCAAGGTCAGCAGCGCGTAATAGAACGCGAACAGGATCGGCATCTGGATCAGCAACGGCAAGCAGCCGCCAGCCGGATTGACCCCTTCCTCGCGGTACAACTCCATCTGCTTCTGGCTGAGCTTCTCGCGATCCTTGCCGTACTTCTCCTGCAGCTCCTTCATCTTGGGCTGAACCGACTGCATCTTCTTCATCGACTCCATCTGTTTTTTAGTCAACGGATAGAGCAGCAGGCGGATCAGGATCGTCACCAGGATGATGGCCAGGCCATAGGAGGCCAGGCCCAAGGGCGTCAGGATCTTGTCATAGAACAACTGAATCAGCAAAGCCAGCGGCGTCGATAGCCAGGCGATCCACGCAGGCGCGGAAAGATTGCCCGCTTCATCTGCAACCGGCGTACACCCAGACACAGCTAACGCCACGACCGCCAACAGGATCAACAGGCGGAACGCCCGTTTCTTCGGCATAGTATTTACTTCACTCCAACCAACAGAATCGCTAAGGCACCGGGTCGTAGCCACCCGGGTTGAACGGATGGCAGCGACTGATGCGTTTGGCACCCAGCCACAGCCCCTTGGCTGCGCCGTAACGTTCTACCGCTTCCAACGTGTAGTGGGAACAGGTCGGGTGGAAGCGGCAGGCGCTGCCCAGCAAGGGCGAAATGAAACGCTGATACCATCTGATCAAGGCTATGACAATTCGTTTCATTGTGCCATCTGATTTTGACCTTGCTGGCCTATGGTAACTGAAGACTTTCCTGGCAGCGCCGGGGGAGTTGCGGTCATTCCGTAAAGCCCCGCTTGCCGAAGGAGTCGCTCAACGGCTGTCTCGATTTGGCGGAAGTCCGCCTGAGCGATCGGAGGTCTGGCAATCAGCACCACGTCCCACCCAAAAGCAATGGAAGGGAGACGGAGCCTTACGATCTCTCGCAGTCGGCGACGTACCCGGTTTCGCACCACGGCGCCGCCAACCCGTTTACTGACCGAGAAGCCAAAACGACTGAACTCCAGGCCGTTGGGCGCAATGCACAGAACGACCAGACGATGAGTCCAACATTTCCCATGGCGGCGGGTTTGGTCAAATTGACTGCGCCCGCGCAGCCGATAATCCCGTTTCAAGGATTACCAAGTCCGCTTACGATAGGAAACCGTCGGAGCCAGACGCTGGCGGCCGCGCAGGCGGCGCCGCTTGATGACATTACGCCCATCGCCGGTGCTCATCCGCTCACGAAAACCATGAACGCGTAGCCGCCTGCGCACTTTGGGCTGGTAAGTTCTTTTTGGCATAGGAAAGACTGCACTCCTTTCTTTAGTCGTACTCTGTCACTACCACATGGGCAGAGAGTCTGTGTTTTTGCTGGACGCCGTAAACAACAAAAAGAAACGGGAGAGGCTTAGACCTGCTCCTCACCCGCTTCTGCTGCCTTTACGGCCCGAATGGGATGTGTTTGTCCGTTAAACCCGCGCCATTATACTTGGTCGCCAGTCTCCCGTCAAATCACCAACTCTTCAGGGGTTTGTTGGATAGGTTGTTGCATGGCCGGCTGGAGCGATGAATCGGCATTGGGCCGGCTGGGAACGATCAAGGAGACGATACGCTCCACCAAATCCAGCACCATATTCTGGCGGAACCCTGCTACGACTGCGATAGCAGCAGGCAAAAGCCGGGCGCCCAGCGCTGCATCCTGCGCATCCAGATCGACCTGGACCACCAGGAAGCCTGCGCCGACGATCAGGAACACGATGCCGCCCAGAACCATGCCCAGTACCGGTTGCGAGTAATACCAGAGATTTTCCACCGGATTGTAGTCGCGTTCGACCGAGATGTGATGATAAAGCGACCAGAGGGCGCTGGTCACACCGCCGATGCCGCCCCAGGCCAGGGTGCTCATGAACAGTACGGCCCAACTCAGTTGCGGGCTTTCCAGCGAAACGCCCAGAAAATAGGCCACCCAGGCCGAGATGGTGCCGCCGCCTACCGTCGTGACCAGAGCCAACATCGACAAAACTACCATCCAGACAGTCTGATAGGCAAAGATGCGAGGCGCATAGAAGCGGCCGCCCTCCAGGCTCTGCTCGATTTGATTGATGCGAGCGCGCACCTGGTTGACCAAATACTCGGCGTCGGCATACTGCTCTGGGTCTTTGAGCAGAATCAGACGCACCCGACGCAAGATGTCAAAAGCGACCGTGGCCTCCTGGCGGTTGCCGCTGAGCAGCGTAGCGACCTTATCGTAGAGCGCGTCGACTTCCCGGTCCAGCGCGCTCAAGTCGCTGCGACGCAGCTTGCTCATGATTTCCTTCGCTTCTTGTCTGGTCAGCGAGGTCCCTTCTGTCTTGGCAATGTCAGCAGGGAGCACTGACTCGTCCGCGCCAGACGCGCCGTTGCTGGATGGCACGCCCACCTTCCTCGCTTGGTTGTCTGCGGGTGGCTGAACATACTGGGGTGCGCCAGCAGCGATGAGATCGTGGGGAGTTGATGTAGGCATGATGGTACCCTCGTAGTCTTGCTGTTCAGCCGTCGGGACACCAGGGAGAGGATGGCTGGCAGCAGGCGGCTGCTCATGGGGAGGCTGCGCCACAGAGATCGACATCTCATGCGCTGCCGGAAGTTCTAGCGGCGCCATCGCTGCGGCGGCGCTGATTATCCCAACAGCCTCCTGGTCAACGTCTTGATTGGCTGTGGTTTCGGCTGGCAGGGCAGTAGGTGGGGCAGCCCCGTCGATCACAGCTAGTGTGGACTGACTGGAGAAAAACGCCTCGGCTGCGAGCTGCAAACTCTGGTCAATCGGAACGTAGTCAGCGGCAGGGGCAGGTTCGTCCGCGTCGCTCACGTCCAGATAAGCTTCCTCGCGCGCTGGATTTACAGCCGCAGCCAGCACATCGACGCTGGTTAACCACTCGGCTGCCGGGTAAAGATCGGACGGCTGACCATTGGCGTATGGCCGCTGATTATCGTCATCGCCAAATAGCAGGTCGATGCCGCGCCCAAACAACTCAGGTCCGCGTCCTTTGATGGTCACTTTCTTGCTAGCCATTCGACATACCTCTCGCCTGGCCCGGCGGCGCAGGCGACATGAGGAACTTGTTTACTCCTTGTCTAACACTTACCATCACAATAAACGATGTTGTGATGATTTTTCACTTGACCTATTATAACGCCAATGTATAGATATGTCAAGTACTTAGTTTTATGTCTTTCTGCCGCCTCTGTGCAGGTTCTGATATATGGGATGCAGAACACCCACTATGACAGCCATACGAGCGGCAACCGTCTGGAGGTAGCTTTCACTGTAGGGTTCAAGAGGCAAGACTTCGTAAACCTTGGCCCAGCCCCGGTCCCACAGCTCAGCGACAGCGCCGTCGCCCAGGCTGTCTTTGATTTCGACCAGACGTGCATCGAAGCCGGCCAACAGTGCATGGTTGTCGGCTGGCTTCTTACTCTCGAAATGCAGACCCAGTTCCAGGCCGTCGCCCAGTCGCGGCGCCACGCGTGATACCTCGTAATGGTAGCGCGGGTCGTCCACGTAAAACTGCACGCCCCACGGCCACACCCGGCCCCGCGTCAACCTGATCTCCTCGCCCAGACAACGTTGCACCGCCTCAGGCAAGGCAGCCATGAAGTCACTGCTGCGCATGGCGCGAAGGCCCTACAGTGACATGCCTGAGCCGGTCTTCTGACCGTGCTCGTCCGATGCGGCGCCAGATCGGAACTGATCAGACGCCAGCCGCCCGTCTAACCCCAGATCACCTGCGATCGCTTGCAGCGCCGCCAGCACAAAGCCGATGTGCTCATCCAACGGCTCGCCCAACTCAGCCGTGAACTCCTCGATCTCTGCACGGCTGATGGCGGCGGCAAAAGCACGGTCCTTCCACTTCTTGCGCACCGACTTGACTGTCACGTCACCCAGGTCCTTGCTGGGACGTACATAGCCCACCGCCATGATCAAACCGCTCAACTCGTCCACAGCCACCAGAGCGCTGTCCATCCGACTCGTGCGCGGGATACCCAGGTAGGGCGCATGTCCCTCGACAGCATGGAGCAACGCCTCCGGGTAACCCGACTCGCGAAACAGGCGCAGTCCGCTCCTGGGATGGCCATCAATGGGGTCGTTCATGTCGGGATAGCGCTCAAAATCCAGATCGTGCAACAGCCCGGTGATGCCCCACAACTCCTCGTCCTCGCCATATTTGCGGGCGTAGGCGCGCATTACGGCCTCCACGGCCAGCATATGCTTGCGCAGGCTGTCGCTCTGCACCCACTGGCACAACAGACTCCAGGCTTGATCGCGAGTTGGTAATGGCATGGTGGCAATGTCCTCTTTCGGTTCGGGATGGTGCAGCTATTCTAGCACCGCCGGCCGATTTGGACAAGCGCGTCTTTTTGACCTAAAGAACAAATGTTCGTATAATAGGTTCATGCTGCTAAACACTGCCCCTGATTTGTACGACAAGGTCAGCCTGCTGGGTCAGCAGGCGCAGTACGATCTGTGCGAGGCGCAGGGCCAGCCAGCGCCGCTGCCTGCAGCCAATACGGCTGCGCCGGGCGTCCCGGACGTCAGCGAGTCAGTCGCCACAGTGGTGGGCCAGGGAGGGCGACGCGTGCCTCTGCTGCGCATCCTGCAGACCAGCGCTTGCGAGAAGAATTGCTACTATTGTCCCTTCCGCGCCGGCCGAAGCATGCGGCGCACCACGCTGACGCCCGACGATCTGGCCGCGGCCTTCGATCAGATGCAGCGCAAACGACTGGTCGAGGGGCTGTTCCTCAGTTCTGGCATCATCGGCACTGTGCGCACCATGGACCGCATGCTGGCGACCGTCGAGTTGGTGCGCCAGAAATATGGCTGGCGCGGCTATGTCCACCTCAAACTGCTGCCCAACGCCGAGGAAGCACAGATCGAGCGCGCTGCACTGTTGGCCGACCGACTCTCTGTCAATCTGGAGGCGCCCAACGAGGCGCGGCTGGCGCGGCTGGCCCCCAAGAAAGAGTTCGAGCACGGCCTGATGGAACCGTTACAACGGGCGTGGGCCATCGTGAGACGACTGCGCAACCAGGGCCACCCTGTGGCCAGCGCCGGCGCAGTCACCCAGTACGTCGTCGGTCCGGCAGGGGAAAGCGACCAGGAGCTGCTAATGGCCAGCCAGCGGCTCTACCGCCAGGTGGGGCTGCGCCGCGCCTACTACTCTGCCTTCAACCCCATCGACGACACCCCGCTGCAAGAGGAGCAACCAACCCCGCCGTTGCGCGAACACCGCCTCTACCAGGCCGACTTCATGCTGCGCCAATACGGCTTCAATGCTGAAGAGTTGCCCTTCGACCACACTGGCAATCTGCCTCCTGACCGCGATCCTAAGCTGGCCTGGGCTGGTCAACATCCCGAACATTTTCCTGTGGAAATCAACCAGGCCCCGCAGGCAACCCTGCTGCGGGTACCTGGCATTGGGCCGGTGGGCGCGGCCGCCATTGTGCAGGCCCGGCGGCTTGACCGGCTGCGTTCATTGGCCGACCTGCAACGATTGGGCGTGCGCAGTCAGCAGGCAGCCCCCTTCATTCTGTTCGATGGCCGCCCCCCCATCCACCAAATGCGCCTGTTCACCTGACACTGCCTGGTAATCGGCCCGGTGCTGTTGTTCTCTGCCGCAACGGCATTCATTTCCCCCCTGATACATGGGGGGGGGGGGGCGGAAGCAATCTTGTGGCGAGCAGTCACGTTACTGAGTTGTGCGGGGGAACCAGCGCCGCCAGCCCTGCGCCTGCTTCTTGTTGCGCCGTCTGTACTCCCCCTCTTTGCCATCGCCATAGGCGTAATAACGACGGTAATAGTAGTAATAGTAACCACTGCTCTGTGGACGCAGCCGGTTGAGGGCCACTCCCAGGATATGCACGCCCGCCTTGTCCAGCGCTTCCTTGGCATTGGCCGCCCATTGGCGGCGCGTCATACCGGCATCCACCACCAAGATGACGCCATCTACCTGGCGCGCCAGCACGGTGGCGTCGGTGACTGCCAACGCTGGCGGGCTGTCGAGCAGCACTAAGTCAACCTGAGTCTTGAGCAATTCAATCAGAGCTGCAAAACGGGCAGAGCTAAGCAACTCAGCGGGATTAGGGGGCAGCGGCCCCGTGGGCAGAACTTCCAGGTTCTCCACCTGGGTGGATTGCAGATAGCCATCAACCGTCGGACGATCATGCAGCAACGCATTGGTTAGTCCCACGTTGTTTGGCACCTGAAACAGGCGATGTTGCGTGGGACGGCGCAGATCGGTATCTACAATCACCACCCGTTGGCCTTGCTGCGCCATCACCACAGCCAGATTGGCCAGCGTAGTACTCTTGCCTTCCGACGGGTTAGCGCTGGTCACCAGGAGCGTACGCGGTGGATTGTCCAACGAGGAGAACTGGATGTTAGTGCGCAGGATGCGATAGGCCTCGGCCGTGGGCGATTTAGGCAATGTAGCCGTCACCAGCACGCTATCCGGTGTGTCGACATCGATGCGCGTGATTGCACCCAACGTGGACAGCTCGGTGGCAGCCCGGATGTCGTCGGGGTTTTTGATGGTGTCGTCCAGGTAGTCCAGTAAAAACGCAGCGCCCAAGGCCAGCAAAAAGCCAATGGCAGCGGCCAGCAGGATGGTTGTTCTGTTGTTGGGACCGACAGGTGTAGTTGGCAGGCTGGCCGGCTCTACCACACTGATTGTGTTGACGCCACCCTGGAGGAAGGTGAGCAGTTGGGCGTAATTCGCCTGGTAACCGTTGAGCTTCTGCTCCAGCGCCTGAATCTGTGTCTGCGTATCAGCGATCTGGCGCGCGCTGAACATACTCGCCATCTGCTGCTGCAATTCGTCGATGCGCGCTCCCGTGCTGTCGATGTTGACTTCCAGCTCACGCAGTTGGCGAGAGACAAACTCGCGGCGATCCTGCCGATCGCGATCAGTGGATGACGGGCTGCGCTCGATCAACTGGTTAGCCAGCTCTGCCGCTACCGCCTGGGCGCGCTGTGGGTCAGTGTCGATCACCCGTATTTCCAGCAACTGCGTGTTGGGCACCAACGATACAACATACTGTGGCAGCCAGGTCAGGCCAAAATACTCCATGGTGGCCTGCTGTACCACGTCACGTTTGGCGAGCTCAGCATAGGTCTGGGCCAACTGTTGGCCCAGCCAGATGTCGTTGCCGGTTGGATTGGGATTCTCCAGCGTGCGGCCGATCATCAATGTGGTTTTGGACGCGTACTGGGGGGGCTGGCTGCGCGTGGCAAGGAAACTTGCCACGGTCGCAACCAACGTGGACAGAACAATCAACCACCACCACTTGCGAAGCGTGTTCAAATATTGTCGTAGTTCCATAGTTCTCTTTATCCGACAGGGACGGTGCCCCAGTTACAGAAGTGCAACAACCAAACGCCCGATTCCCTGTCGCAAGGTTCGCATTACCTGGATCAATACATGGTCCAACCCACTGGGCGACTGGGCTTGCGCGGGCGTCGGGAGCACCGGCAATGTGCGCACATTGATCTCAGTGGCCAACAGGTAAGCTGCCACCCAGCCTTGCTGACCCTCGACACAGCACACAACCAGCCAAGTTGAGTTCTCGTTGCGTCCCACCAGGGAAAGCTGTGTGCCGTTGGGCGCTTGCCTGATGACGCCAAAATTGACGCCAGGGCCAAGGCGCACATTAGCCGCCTCTGAGAGCACAACACCCAGCGGCGCTCCGTCGAGCAATGTGATCCCGGTTGGACTGGCCGGCTGGCTCACATCCGCAGGCAGTGCGCCTGGGGGCGCGGATGTTGGCGTGATGCTCACAGTGTTTGTTATTTCCGCAGAACTGCTGATGGGGGCAACAGGTGTGCCAGACGGGGACACAGTGGGCGTCGGCGTCCAGGTGCCGGTCGTGATGGCCTGAATTGTCACCATAATCACCTGCGCCTGGGCCGTCTCGGAGTTTTGTGGCGCTGGTGTAGAGGTCTGCGTAGGAGTTGCCGTCGCCACACCGGGCGGGAAAGGCGTAGGCGGGCCGGCTGTGGCCGTGCGGGTGGCCTCGTTAATCACCCGATCCAGCAGTTCAAAAATGTTCCTGGCGGTCGGGGTGTTGGTCACAGCAATCAAAGTCGGCGTCGGTGTAGCCGTGACGTAGTCCTGCGGCAGCGGCGTCCAGGTGCCGGTGGTAACTGCCACGGCCGTGGCATACCGTGCATTCGCGGTGGCCGTAGCGGCATTGAGCGGCGTCGGCGTCGGCGTGACCACAAAGGGCAACCCTTGCGCCTGCCGTTGCGCCTCGGCGGTGCTCTCGTTGAGCGGCGTGGGCGTGGCTGTCACGAAGGTGGGGGGAGTGGGAGTCGCCGTGCCCACGCGTCTCTCGCTGGCCACAGCCGTTTGCAGTTGCGCCGCTGTGGTCAACACATTCTCTGGCGTCGGCGTGCTGGTGACGACGATATAATCCTGGGTTGGGATCGGCGGCGGAGTAGCCGGCGGCGGTCCAGTGACAATCCACAATCCGGGCACATTCTGCCTGCTGGCAGGACCAAATCCGCTGTCCCACG
>JAAEKA010000451.1 GCA_014155705.1 Anaerolineae bacterium clx_CAG2
TCCACTCGTCCTCTAAACCGCTTCTCTGTCTCCAACCTCTGTTTGATAGTTTCTTTTTCTGAGCCCATTAAACTAAACGAGTTCGCATGGAATAGTACAGAATAGTGCTGTACATCATCTACAGATGACACAGTTGTTTGGAATGATCTGCTGAAACGCCTAGACAGTTCATTGCGCTATCCTGTGAGTTCCAGAGTATATATTGATGGCATGATCCGTGTCGTAACCAATACCGACATTATCATTATCAAACGCGACGAGCAAAGGCTTTGGACCCGGAGCCTAGCCCGTGAAGATGCCGAAGCTACTCTTCTCCAAGCAATGATAGCGCAAGAAGCCAGAACATAGCGTATCTTCGATGACCCAACCTTCGATTTTTCAACTGCCTCTTTGGGATAATTATAAACGCGACATCTTCAATGTAATACATGAGGCCCTAGCAATCTTAGCCAGTAAATCAGATATTCCCTCGATTGAAGATCATCCTAAGAAAAACAGTTTGAACAGAGAACTTTACTCATGTTTTCGGAAAGCTGCTTATAGGAAGAGCCTAGCATATCATCTGCCTACTCGTGAAGGCAAAAACCCGCCTTTTGAAGGCGACGTCGAACCAACTGATAGAGAATCCAAGATACCTGATTTTCAATGGAAATTGATCGATCCAGTTGGCGACGAAGACAGTTGCGAGCGCCGCTTTATTTTGGAGTGCAAGCGACTAGGTCAGCCTACCAGCAATGGTTGGAATTTGATTGAGAACTATGTTCGACACGGTATTCGACGGTTCATCACACAACCTCATGAGTACGGTAAAGGGGATGGAGTTTGTGGAATGGTAGGATACGTACAAAATATGACTCTTGACGACATTCTGCGGGATATCAATGTCGCCATCAACAATAATCCTGAACCGATATCTCCTCTCCCG
>JAAEKA010000452.1 GCA_014155705.1 Anaerolineae bacterium clx_CAG2
GGTAGATAAGCGGGTGAAGATAGTGATGGTCTCGCCAATCTGGAAGGTCGCCAAGGCGTTGCGCGCCTCGTTCGACGTGGCGACCGGCGTGCCGCCGATCCGCACCACACGCTGGGGATAGTCGATGCCTTGGGTCTGTCCGCTCCAGTTCCGTCCCTTGATGTCGTTGACGACCAGGGTATGCTCCATCAGCAGGCCGGGGAAGGGTTGTTTGCTCCAGGAAATAGCCAGCAATGGGGCGCTGAAGGCGACAAGCACGGCGAACACCAGAGCTGTGATAGTCAACACCCGGCTAAAACGCTCCAGATAATCGATCTTAATGCGCATTCCTGCTGCCAACATAGGGCACCTCTAATCTACATCGAACTCAGGCGCGGGATATGTTACCGGCCGCGAGCGTTCGGTCAGTTGCAGTCCGGTGGGTGTTTCAGGCAGGCGTTGTAGCGCCAAAATCGTGACATCGTCCGCGAGAACACCGCCTTTTTCCAGGAACCGCACCAGCCCGGTCTCTACTGCATCGGCAATCGCTGCGGCGTCGCAGTCATGCGCGTCCACCAGGGACTTCAGACGGGCCAGTCCAAAGGTGTCGCCGCGCACGTTGCGCGCGTTGATCAGTCCATTGCTGTAGAAAATGACGCAGTGTCCTGGCCGCACAGTCACCTCTCCCTCGTGGTAAATCGTATCCGGCGCGACGCCGAGAGGCGCTCCGACAACGTGCAGCCCGTCTTCGCCGGTGCCGTCGTCCTGCCAGGGTGCAGTGAACCCGGCATTGGCCAGCCGTAGCCGGCCGCCCCAGGTATCGAGCACAGCATAGACCAACGTCACGCAGCGGTCGATCTGCATCTCCGGGCAAAGCAGCGAGTTGCAGTATTGCAGCGCCTCTGCCGGCGGCAAATTCAGGCGCGCAGCCCCGCGCAGTGCTGCGCGTGTGGTCGAGAGGATGTGTGCTGCGGCCAGACCTTCTTCTGACACATGCCCAGCGACCAGCATCAACTGGCCATCCTCCAGAAGCATGGCATCATAGAAATCCTGTCCCGGGGTGTTGACTGGCCTGTGGTAGACCGCCAGACTCCAATCCGGCAACATGGGCAGGGCTCGCGGCAGCACCTTTTGCTGGATCAATCCCGCCACCCGTTGCTCTTGCTCGACGCGCTCCCGCTCGATCATCTCTGCGTTTTGAGTTCGGATCAGCAACGTCACACCCAGGGCAGGCATGGCGATCCCCACCGCCAGGATCAACAGCAGATTGCGGCCGTAGCTCATCGTCTTGTTGGTGACGGCCCTCCAATCGTCCTCAATTACCAAGGTCCAGCGAGTGCCTGGAACAAATGAGTAG
>JAAEKA010000453.1 GCA_014155705.1 Anaerolineae bacterium clx_CAG2
AAGAAAAACGATTGGGTCAAGAAGGGGCGCAGTACTGTAGCTGCGCACACGGGCCACGTGCAGCCTGATCTCACTCGATGCATGGCTGGTTCGGTTTTCGGGGACGACCAGGTCGCCGCATTCGACCCTTTCCCCGGCAGGCAGCTCGAAGCGACACTCCGCCGGCTCGAAGCGCGCCTGGAACTGCGGACGCGGTGTGCAGCCGGCAACGGCCAATAGCAAAAACACGCCAGCCAGTATATCCAGAACCGGGCGGGCATGGCTACGATCTATATGGATATCCGCCAAGCGCCGAATGCCTGGGCTGCTTTGATTGGGCAGGACACAGGCATCCAAAGGCCAGGTTTGCATCCGCGTCGTGTTTGGTCGATTCATGGCTGTGCCCTAACGCTGCCGTAAGGCTGGGCGCAAATTGCCCCAGAGCACTTGCTCCAGACGGTAGCATCAAAGGCTCTGGGCATGGACTACGGCTTGCTGTAAGATTGCTGGGAAGTGCGTGTAGAACAGCATGTGGCCTGCGTCGGGCACAAAGGTGGCCGCGCAATCGGGGATGGTATCGGCAAAGTAGCGTCCCATCGCTGGCGGCACGTTTGGGTCGGCCTCCCCCTGCCAGACAAAGGTCTTGGCCCGGAGGTCCGCAGGTTGGAAGCCCCAGGGATGGCAGGCGACGTAGATGTCATGGGCCGCACCGCGGCCGCCCTGGCGATAGGCCTCGGGAAGGTCGCGCACGAAGCTCTGGATAAGGTCCGGCTGCTGCAAGACCACCTGATCGGCGGGCGGCAGGTTGGCAAAGATGCGCCTGACTGCGACCTCCGGATTGCGCCGGATGAAGGCAACAGTCGCGCCTTGCAGCGGTCGCAGCAGGAAGGGCGCATAGCGCGCCAGTTTGGGTAGCATGGCCAGCGCCGGCGCCATGCCCTCGGTCAGGCCGGGCACGTCGAAGGGCGCCAGCGCGCTGACCAACGTCATGCTGCTGAGGCGGTCGACCAGCTTGTAGCCGCAGGCGGCGCCGTACGGCCCGCCTTGCGAGCCCGCGATCACGGCGAAACGCGTCAGGCCCAAATGATCGGCCAGTTGCGCCACGTCATCTGGCCAGTCCAGCAGCGCTCGCTTGGGCTGAAAGTCGGACAGGCCAAAGCCAGGTCGCTCGGCCAGGATCAGCCGCACACCCAGGCGAACGAGCAGTTCATCGCCGCATGGCTTGAGGTAGCGGCCGGACG
>JAAEKA010000454.1 GCA_014155705.1 Anaerolineae bacterium clx_CAG2
ATCCCTGGTTGGAACTGAGAAGCCTCGGCGGCTGCGGAGGCTTGTGGCTGCTATTATAGGATTTCGTGAGCATTCGGGCAAATGGGCGGGCCTGCCTCGGCTTTGGCGCGCAGACCGCGGAGACGCTCAACGTGTTGGCGCTGGCCGGCGGCGTAGCCCTGTGGGGCTTTGCGCTCTTCTGGCTGCTGCTGGCTGCGCTGGTCACGCTGCAAGTGCTTCGCAAGACACCGCTGCCTTTTGCGCTGAGCTGGTGGGCATTTGTCTTTCCCGTGGGCGCGTTCACCGTAGCCAGCGGCGTGGTCTATCAGGCGTTGCCGCTGGGTTTCTTCCGCCTGGTTGGCATGGCCGCGCTCGTCGGGCTGCTGGCGCTTTGGCTGGTTACGCTGTGGCGCACCCTACAGGGCGTTCGCCGCGGCACGATCTTTATGCCGCACGGCGTCAGGCAAACGACCGTTTGACAGAACGCCGGGAAATGGGTATTCTCAGGGAGGCGAAAGCCTTTATCCCCATGCAGGAGACCCCTATGCCCGGCCATCTTGCCAGCATCGTTTATAGCCCCCAACCTGGCAGTTTCAACCGCCATCCGCTGCCCGAAGCCATGCTTCTGGCCGGCTACGGCATCGAGGGTGACCGCAAAGGCGGCCACCCCAAACGCAACCTGAACGTCATGGACCAGGAGATGCTGGATCGCCTGGCCGCCGAGGGGTATCCTACCGGCTCTGGCGTGCTGGGCGAGAACCTGATTGTTTCCGGCGTCGATCTGGGCGCGCAGCCCGAGGGCGCCCGTTTTCGCGTCGGCCTGGAGGCTGTGATCGAGGTGGTGCGGCGGCGTGAGCCTTGCTACAAGCTGACGGCCCTCGACCCGCGTATGCCCGACTCGGTCATCGACCGCGTTGGCGTCATGGCCCGCGTCGTGGAGAGCGGTCTGATTCGCGTGGGCGATGCAGTGGCGGCGGTCTGATGACGCGCGAGCATTACCACAGCGGATAAGGTACTAAGAATTACAGGATTCGCGCCGGCTCCATCCGTTGTTCTTTATCCGCTGGGTACTCCTCCAATCACCCCCAACGAGCAAATCATGTGGCACACTTATTACCAACCGACAACGTTGTCTGAGGCGCTGGCCCTGTTGAGCCAGCACGGCGAGCAGGCCCGCGTCATCGCGGGCGGCACCGACTTGATCATCGAGTTGGAGCGCGGGGTGCGCCGCCAGCAGGTGATGATCGACATAACACGCATTGCGGGCCTGGATGGCATCGAGACCTCCGGGGATGAGATTACCCTCGGCCCACTGGTGACGCACAACGATGTGGCCGCGTCGGCGCTGCTGGTGGAGCGGGCTTTTCCGCTGG
>JAAEKA010000455.1 GCA_014155705.1 Anaerolineae bacterium clx_CAG2
AACCCGGTTTCTAAAAGCCGAAACCGGGATCCAGAAACCGGGTTTTTCTCGTGCCACGCTGTTTGCGCCCGCACCCGCTTCCCTTGACGCCATGATCGTTCTGTGCGAGCACAAAAACCCGGTTTCTGAGACCTGAAAAGATCGGAGGCAACGCCCCATGCACAACTCCCACACCGGCATGCTGCACTACAGCGCGCCCCCCATCGTCGGCGGCGTCGAGGGGGTGATCCAGGCCCACGCGCGCGCTTTTACGGCCGCAGGCTACCCCGTTACCGTGCTGGCCGGCCGCGGCGACCAGTCAGCGTTGCCGGCTGGCGCCGGGCTGCTGACCGTGCCGCAGATCGACTCGCAGCACCCGCAGATCATGGCGCTGTCGGCCCGGTTAATGGCCGGCCACCTGCCCACCGACTTCGAACAGGCCGTCGGCGACCTGGCCGCGGCCCTCGCCCCCTTGCTGGCGCCGCTGGACGCGCTCCTTGTCCACAATGTCTTCAGCAAACAGTTCAACCTGCCCCTCACCGCGGCCCTGCACCGGCTGCTGGATCAGGGCGTGATCCGGCGCTGCGTCGCCTGGTGCCACGACCTGGCCTGGACCAGCCCGCGCTCGCGCGCCGAGATGCATCCCGGCTACCCGTGGAACCTGCTGCGCACCCGCCGGCCCGACGTGACCTACGTGGTGGTGTCAGAGGAACGGCAGGCTGACTTGGCCGGGCTGTTCGGCTGCCCGCCCGACGAGATCGCCGTGGTCTACAACGGCGTGGATCCGGCCGAGCTGCTGGCGCTGTCGCCTGAGGGCCAGGCGCTGATCGAACGGCTGGACCTGTGGCAGGCCGATCTGATCCTGCTGATGCCGGTGCGCGTCACACAGGCCAAGAACATCGAGTTCGCGCTGGAGGTGATGGCCGCGCTCAAGGCGCACATCGACCGGCCGCGACTGGTGCTGACCGGCCCGCCCGATCCCCACGACCAGGCCAGCATGGCCTATTTTCACAGCCTGCAAGCGCGGCGCCAGAGCCTGGGCGTCGAAGCGGAGATGCGCTTCGTCTTCGAGTCCGGCCCCGACCCCGACCAGCCCTACCGGATCGGGGCGCACGTGGTGGGCGACCTCTTCCGCGTGGCCGACGTGATGTTCATGCCCAGCCACCGCGAGGGCTTTGCCATGCCGGTGCTGGAGGCGGGGCTGGCAGGCATCCCGGTGGGCGCCACGGCCGTCCCGGCCGCGCAGGAGAGCGCCGCGCCCGATGCCATCCTCTTCGACCTGGACGATGGCCCCGAACAGGTGGCCGGCCGCATCCTGCGCTGGGCCGAAAGCGACCCGGTCCACCGCC
>JAAEKA010000456.1 GCA_014155705.1 Anaerolineae bacterium clx_CAG2
GCTGGCCGGCCCGCCAGCCAGCCGGCGCAGAGCGCTGGCGCTGGGTCTGGAGCTGGGTCTTGCCATGGCGGTTACGTTGTTGTTGCGCCAGGTGGTGATCGGCTTCTTTGCCGTGCTGGCGATCTGGCTGCTCTGGCTTGCGCTGCGCTGGCGCGCTGTGCGACGCCTGCTTGGTCCGGCTGGCGCGGCTGCCGCGGTGACGATCTTGCTGATGTCACCTTTCGCGGCGCAGGTAGTGCATGGGCGCGCTGTCCCAGCCAAAGGGGCGCCGGCAGACCGTGTCCCCGCGGCGGAAGTACTTGCCCAGGCCGGGACAGACGGCCGTGAAGCCGTGAACGTAAGCCACAGCCGGCAGCCGCCCGGCCAGCGTTTCGACCAGGGCCGGCGAGGCGACGTGGTGGATGTAGGCCACGTCCGGCTGTTCAGCGGCCAGAACCTGCTGCACCTGCGCTGCGCTGGCCTGATCCGGCCGCACGTAGTAGGCCGGCCAGGCGCCGTCGCGGATGGCGAGCGGGGACTGCTCGCTGTAGAGCACGGCGTTGCCGTGCCCATGCGCGGCCAGCAGGGGGGCGACGCTCAGGATGTACTGCTCCACGCCGCCCTGGGGGGTGTAGTTGCCGGTCACGTGCAAAATCTTCACAGGCCGCACAGTTCCAAGAAGCGGCTGTCGGGCGCCTGCCGGCCGCGCTGTACCTGGCGGCGGCGCGCCAGCGTGCCGGGCAACATGGCCAAGGCGGCCAGCGCGCCGCGCAGCGCGTAGCGGTTGCGGGTCAGGAACCAGCGCCGGCTGATGGGACTGGCGAAGGCGGCCAGCGTGCCCGGCTGGTAGAGCTTGAGCAGCGTGGTCAACTGGTTGCGGTAGCCCCAGAACATGCGCTGTTGCGAGGCGCTGTCCGACCCTGTCATGCGGTGATAAACGATAGCCGCTGGTACATCCAACACACGGTAGCCGGCGATCCAGGCGCGCAGGGTCAGGTCTACGTCCTCGACGTACATGAAATAGCGCTCGTCGAACAGGCCGATGCGCGGCAGTGCGCGGGCGCGCAGCAGCATGGCGCAGCCGGGATGGCATTGGGTGCCCCGTCTGTGCAAAGCACAGATTTGAAGGGCGCCTGCGCAGAGTGAAGTACTCGGGAACGACCCGAAGTACCACGTGCGTGTGGCTGCTTCGGGTTCTTCGTTGT
>JAAEKA010000457.1 GCA_014155705.1 Anaerolineae bacterium clx_CAG2
TTTCCTGTGAGTTGCTTAAGGAAGATGAAGCTGGCCACGATACGGGCTTGGTAGGGTTTAAGTATCTGCAACGCACGGTCGTGATCAAAGCGATCCCACGCGTCAAAACCGCGCGCCAGTCCCACCCATTCTCGCAGTGTTGCCTGTAGTTCCGTAGATAACGGTCCTGTCTGCAGGATGCTGCTGGCGAGGTGTTGGCCGGCGTGCGGCCCGAAGGCGTCGCCAATCAGATCGAGATAGACTTGGTGATCCGCGTCGGCAACCAGGTCGGCGTGGCCGAGGTTAAGCTGGGCGGCGGCGCTGAACGGCCCAAACAGGGCATCGACCAACTGTCCACGGCCGCCAGCCGCGAGTACCTGGGCACCTACACAGCCAGGTTCTTGATCACTGCCAATCCATTGGCGCGCAGTGTCCTGCAACTGGCCAAGGAGAAGCAGGTCACGGTGGTGACGCTAACGGATTACCGGCTGGGTGAACTGCTGACGCCAGCCGACAAGCAGCGCCTGATCCAGGCGGTAAGGCAACGCCTGGCATAACACTTCAGAGTTTTCCCGCTTCAACGCGTTGCGCCAGAGTCTGCACTTGCGTAGGATCAGACAAACGCACCAACCACGGCAACTCATCGAAATCACGGTCAAAACTGACGATCCAACGGATGCCCTTCTCCCGACAGATCACCGCCATGAGCGCATCGTTGTAGTTCAAACGCCCGCCCTGAGTACGGCACAGCGCGAGCACCTGCTCATACAGGCGCTCGCTTTCCCGGCTAATCCACGTGATCGAAGACATGGGAATACGCCGGCTCAAATCATCCAGGAGTTCTCCAAATTGATCACTGCGTTTCTGCTCCTCGGCGCGCCGGCCGATCACCCCTACCGTCTCGTTGAGTACACAGTCAAACCAGACCAGACGCGCATGCTGGTCAACCAGAGCGTCGCGCAGGGCCACAGCCTGGTAATGCCACTTATCGCGCCTATCGATCAGCGCCACCAAGACGTTGGCATCGATTGCCGCCTCAGGCGCCATCATACAACGCCTCTGTATCCAGCACCGCGTCGCCGCCCAGCGCTACCAATCCCGTCAAGTCCACCAGCGCGCCGGCAGGAACGGCGTGCAGCGCTACGGAGTTACCACGCGGGTCGTCCGTGGCCTGCTGGCGCAGAAAACGCGCGAAGTTTAACAGCTC
>JAAEKA010000458.1 GCA_014155705.1 Anaerolineae bacterium clx_CAG2
GCTCCGCGCATCGCCGCCAACGCCCAGGCGGCCGTGCAGGCGCGCGACGACCTGCACGCTGCGGCCATCGATCTGGACGGGTTCGCCGGCTAGCCGCCGATCGATCTTCGAGGGCATCGAGTTTGTTTCTGCCATCCATACACTCCCTGCCGTCTGCTGCGCCAGGAAAACACGGCAGATGGCGATCCATAACCATAGCTTCCTGCCGACCGGTTGAGAAGTGGTCGGCAACCACGCGTAGTCGTCTATTATCCCTCCCTTTCTCCCAATTGGCAACTGTGCCCGCGCTTCCCAATATGAGACTGAGTCGAGGCTTCAGCCGGGTCGTGTGAACAACCTACCTGGCGCTATGGCTGTCTCACAGGCCGATGTCGCTCCTGCCGCCAGGTGAAGAAGGCCATGCCCAACGTGAATCCCACCGCCAGACCGGCATAGGCGCGCGTCGGCGAACGGGCGAGGTCGAACTCAGGCCGGAAGGCAAGGAGCGTCGCACAGACGGCCAGACCGAACAGGATGCCCAGAGCGCCGGCCAACCGCACCTCATCCCAATCACGCGCCATTGCCATGGCGCCGGCCCAGACGGCCCAGCCCATGAGCCAGGCCGCCATGATACGAGCGTCAAACTCGTTCAGATCCCACGGCCAGCGCAGGTCCAGCCAGGCCGGATTGATGATCAGCAGCGCGCCAAACAGAAAAAAGACACCCACCACAAGAATCAGGAACCTGCGAAACCAGGGACGGAGCGGGCCGCCGCTGGTCAGATGCGCGCTGCGGGCCTGTGGGTCCAGCGGCGCCGAGAAGATCATGGTAATGGGTTCGAAGGTGTAGAAGAGGATCCACAGGTGGGCGACCAGGAAGCGCCAGTTCATCTCGTCGGCGTGCCACAGCGTTGCCAGCAACAGCGTGCCGGTGAAGGCCAGGTTGCCCCAGAAGGCCCAGCGAATGTGCAGCCAGTTGCGGGCGAAAACGAACTGCAGGAAGAAGACCGTGCGGAAGACATAGCCTGCGCCGATGAAGGCCTGCGCCAGGCGCGGCTCCACCACCCAGGCGAAGTGGGTCGGGATCAGGCTGGGGAAGAAGAACATCCAGACGGCGAACAGGCCAGCCACCGCAGCGCCGGCGACGCCCCACAAGCGCAAGGCCCTGGGAACGGGTATGATTGGGTCCATGGAGAAGTCTCCTCTGCTCGTGCGGTTGCCAGAGATGCCATTTCTTCGGAAGAAATGGCATCTTTAGGCCAACGTCACCGCTCCACCAGCGGTCACCACCAGCGAGCCGGCGACCTGGGCAGCGCCGGTCATGCCGGTCACCAGCCACTCGCCCAGGCCGCCGCCGTTCTCCGCGCTGCCGGAGAGCATAGACAGCGTCGCGCCGCCGCCCGCCGGCAGCAGTTCAGCGTCTATCCAGCGTCCGCTCCGTTCCCAGCGATGGCCGTGGATCTGCACGGTGACCGGGCTGGCGGCAGCGTTCAGACAGTGGATGGTCATGCGCGTGCCCAGGCCAGCGACCAGGGTAGGGGTGTTGCCCAGCGCCTGCCGGCCGTTGAGGCACAGTCCCACGCCCGGCAACTCGTGGAAGAGCAGCACGTACTCGCCCCGCTTGGGCGGTTCAGGCACGGCGGCGAAACGGGTAGCTGTGTCGCCCGGCTGGCGCACGGCGGCCGTAGGCAGATCGGGCCGCTGCTCGCCTGGCGCGCGGATAATGACCACGGCCAGGGCGCCCAGGGCCGCGCTCTTGGCGCCGACCAACGACGCATCGTGGATCAGCCATGCGCCAGCGGCGGCCCGCTGCGGGCACGTCCAGCGATAGGTGAAGCTCTCGCCCGATGCGATCCGATCGCCGCGACGGTCGTTCTGGCTGGGATCAGGCGGCGACAGCGGGAAGACGCCATCGTAGATCGGCTGCCGCTGAACGCCGTGAGCGTGCAGACTGTGGATGCGCTCTGCATCCGCCACGCCGCCGCGCCGGTCCATGTTGCGAAAGTGGACGATGATCTCATCGGCAACCTTTGCCTCCAGCACAGCGCCGGGAATGCCGGCCAGCGTTTGCGCCGGCCCTGGCTCGGTCAGATCCCAGGGGTTGACGGCCGCGCCGGCCGGCTGAGCCCAGTTGGCGGTGTAGCGCCGGATGACCAGCGCCTCCTGCGTCGTGGGCCGGTGCGCGCCGCCGGGTCCATCGGGCAAGAGCCGGCCGGCCGCGCGATCGACGCCCCACGGGCACACGTCCCAGGGCTGGTTCTCCAGTTGCAGCCAGTATTCCTTGGTTTGCGCCATCGGATGGTTCCTCTCAATCAGCGGTCGAGCGAAGGCAGAGCGGCCCGGATCGCCTGAGCCGCGTCGGAGGCCAGCGGCTCGCCATGGCCGACGCACAGGATCTGGCTGTCGAACTCGGCCAGACGGCGCACGGAGGCGCGGTGCTGTGTCGGATTCAGCGTAAAGCCGCGCCAGCCTAGCATCAGGCTCGGCCAGGTGCAGATCGCGTCGCCTGCGATCAGCAGGCGGCGCTGTTCCCACCAGAACGACAGGTGGCCCGGCGAATGGCCGGGACAGGCGACGACGCGCAGCGGTCCAACCTGGTCGCCTTCCTGTACGAAGTGGTCCACCGTGGCCGGCGGATGCCTGGCCACGCCCAGGTTGAGCGCGATTTGCAGCGGCCAGACCCGAACTGGCGCGTAGGGCCGCCAGGCTACAGGCTGCTGCTTGCGCTCGCCGGCGATCAGGTCCGCCTCCCACTGGTGCGCGTAGACGGGCGCGCCGCTTCGTTCCTTGAGCAAGGCCAGCCCGCCCAGGTGCGAGCGATGACAGTGGGTCATGACGATATGCTTGATGTCGCTGACCGACTTGCCGATCTGGTCCAGCTCGGCCAGGACGCGGTGGGCGTCGGTGTCGTACAGCGTGTCCACCAGGGTCAGGCCGTCGCCGTCGTCCAGCAAAAAGGCGTGCACGTAGGCGCCTTTGCGCTGCGTCATGCTGTAGATGCCAGGGGCTATTTCCATACGGCTTGGTTTCCTCCAACGTCATCCAACAGAAGTTCAGGACGTACATATCGGTTGAACGAATAAACAGGATGTTTCGCGGCGCCAAATCCCCAACAATGATGTGTAGATTGGTCATGCAGAGAGTGGACCAATACGTACGCACACTGCGCGAGTCGTGGATGCCGCAAGGCTGGGAAGAGAGCCAAACGGAGGCCGAGACTGATGGCTGACACTCTGATCGACACCAATCTCCTCATTCTCGCTTTGCGCAACTATCCCGAGGCTATCCCCCTGCTCAAGCGCCTCAAAGCAGCAGGAGCGCTTCATATCTCGGTCGTGACGCGCACAGAGATCCTGGCTGGTATGCACCCCAGCGAAGAGGGGCGCACGATGGACCTCCTGTCGTCGTTGAGCAACCTGCCCGTCGATGTTGCCAGCGCGGATCAAGCTGGACGATGGATCTATACCTATGCCCGGCGCGGCATTCAACTCTCCGTCCCGGATGCGATCATTGCCGCTACGGCTGTCGCTCACGGCTTGACGTTGGTAACCACCAACGCCAAGCACTTTCCCATGCCTGAAGTCAGCGTACAGCCGGCCAGCCTGTAGCATCATGCCACGGTTCTTGTTCTTCTCTCTCCAACTTCCCCAGATTGTTGACACAGACCCCGCTCTCAGGTACAATGGCCCTACCTTGTGACGGAGTTGACGAATGAGCGAGTTCTATTACGGTGGACAGGCAGTGTTGGAGGGCGTCATGATGCGCGGCCGCAAGCATGCAGCCGTCGCTGTGCGCAACCCTAAGGGCGAGATCGTCGTACACGAAGAAGCGTTGACCGCGGCTGTCTACACCAAGCCGTGGGCAAAATGGCCTTTCGTGCGCGGCATCAGCATGCTATGGGATGCGTTGGTGCTGGGCACCCGCGCGCTGCTCTGGTCGGCTGACGTCGCCATGAGCGACGAAGAAGAGGACGTGAAGTTCACCGGCCCGGTGGCCTGGACCACGGTTGCGCTGTCGCTGGCCATCTCTGTTGCCATCTTTATCCTGCTGCCGGCCGCCGTCGCCAAGTGGGTCGAGGTCCAGTTTGGCATGGCGGCCTGGGTGGGCGCCTTCTTCGAAGGCGTGCTGCGCCTGATCCTGTTCGTGCTCTACCTGGTGCTGATCGGCCGCATGCCCGACATCCGCCGGGTCTTCCAGTACCACGGCGCCGAACACAAGACGATCAACGCCTACGAAGCGGGCGCGCCGATGACGCCGGCCAAGGTGGCCGAGTTCTCGGTGCAGCACCCGCGCTGCGGCACCAGCTTCCTGTTGATCGTCCTGGTGCTGAGCATGATTCTCTTTGCGCCGCTGAATTTCAACTTCGTCGATGGGCTGTGGAGCGTAGCGCTGCGTCTGCTCTCGCGGCTGCTGTTAATCCCTGTGGTGGCCGGCATCAGCTACGAGTTCCTGCGCTACTCGGCCAGCCATCTCAGCAACCCGGTGGTCAAAATCCTGATCGCCCCCGGCCTCGCCCTGCAGCGCCTGACCACCCGCGAGCCGGACCTGTCCATGCTGGAATGCGCCATCGCCGCACTGGCGCCGGTGCTGGCGGCTGACGGCATCGAGGTCGCCCAACCGGCTGCGCGGCCGGCCGCCCGTGAGTCAGAAATCTTAGAGGAGATCGCGGCTCCAGCCTAGCCAGCGAACCTCGCAGTCCACATCTAAGGCAAAGCAGCCATGCAGGCATCGTCGCCTCACCAAGAGACCAGCAGAGCTTGCTGTTTTGGCTTGATTCGAGCCAAGACGGCGCTCTGCTTTTTGCATTCTATTGGAATATCGTCAAAACTCACTGGAGGTTTCGCCTATGCGTAACAAGATAACTATCGTAGGCGCCGGCTTCGTCGGCGCAACGGCTGCCCACTGGTGCGCAGCCAAGGAACTGGGTGATGTGGTGCTGTTCGACATTGTCGATGGCATGCCGCAGGGCAAGGCCCTGGACCTGTTGCAGGCCGGCCCGGTCGAAGGCTATGACCTGCACATCCTCGGCACCAACGACTACAAGGACACCGCCAACTCCGACATCGTGGTGGTCACAGCCGGCCTGCCTCGCAAGCCAGGCATGACGCGCGAGGACCTGGTCAACGTCAACGCCAAGATCATTCGCGGCGTGATCGAGAACGTGGTTGCCCACTCGCCCAAGGCGATCGTGATCCTGGTGACTAACCCGCTGGACACCATGACCTACCTGGCCAAGAAGGTCAGCGGCCTGCCGCGCGAGCGCATCATCGGCCAGGCTGGCATCCTTGACAGCGCCCGTATGCGCGCCTTCATCAGTATGGAGCTCGACGTCAGCGTGGAGAACATTCACGCCTTCGTGCTGGGCGGCCATGGCGACGAGATGGTGCCGCTGGCCCGCTATTCTACCGTGGCCGGCATTCCTATCACCGAGCTGTTGTCCCCCGAACGCATCGAGGCCATCATGGACCGCACCCGCAAGGGCGGCGGCGAGATCGTTTCGCTGCTCAAGCAGGGCAGCGCTTTCTTCGCCCCCAGCGCGGCCACCATGCAGATGGTGGAAGCAATCCTCAAGGACCGCAAGATGATCCTGCCCTGCTCCGTCTACCTGGAAGGGGAGTATGGTTTGGACGACATTTGCTTTGGCGTACCGGTCAAGCTGGGCCGCCAGGGCGTGGAACAGATTATCCAGATCGAGCTGACCGATGATGAGCAGGCCGCCATGAACAAATCCGCGGCGCTGATTCGCTCGAGCATGGCAGCCCTGGAGCTATAAGGAGTGACTACGATGGCTAAGTGCCTGGTCGTCTATGCCAGCAAGTATGGTTCGACCAAAGAGGTGGCCCAGGCGATCGCTGATGGCCTGGGGGCGGACATTGCCAGCGCCGCCAACGATCCTGACGTGCGACCCTATGATCTGGTGGTCATTGGCTCGCCCATCTACGGCGGCGACTATCTGGAGCCGGTCAAAGACTTCCTGCGCGCCAACAAGCCCTATCTGGCCAAGCGCAAAATCGCGGCTTTCATCACAGCGGCCGCGCATTGGCAGCGCAGCCCTGGTCTGACCGGTGAGGAAGACGAGCTGCTCTTCACACAGCAGGAATATGCCGATGGTCTGGCCCGTCTGTCGGGCAGCGACTGCGTCGACTGTCGCGGCTTCGGCGGCCGACTGATCCCGCAGGACCTGGATGACGCCGACCGCGGCATGCTGGAGTGGTTCTATCACTTCCTGATGCACGAACCGCTGCAAGGCTTTGATCTGCTCGACCTGCCGTCAGCCTATCGCTGGGGCGAAGAGTTGCGTGAGGTCGTGGGCGGATAAGCCACGCGCCTTTTAGAAGCCGGTTAGAAGATCGCTCGGGCCGGTCTCCTGACCGAGCCCGCCCGCGTTTCATCAACGGTTGTCAAATTCCAGACTTCGGAAGTGGCCGAACGGTCAGCAGCAACGAGTCTTGGCCGCAATCAATCCCTGTGCAAACGTGGATCGGCCACTTCTGAAGTCTCTGCGCCCCTTTTCGAGCTGCGTGTGAGGCTGCCCGGCCCCCGTCGCAAGCTGCCCGGCCCCCGGCTGGGCAGCTTGCGCGTTTGCCGCCGCGGGCTAAATTGAACAAATCGGCGGTTATCGGGTACACTGCACGAACTATGTCTGAACACACAGAACAACCCGACTATGACAATATCATGCAGCAGCCCGGCCAGACTGACGAACTGCTGGCCCTGGATCAGATGCCGGCCGACCATCGCTCTGGTTTTGTGGCCGTAGCCGGACGGCCCAACGTGGGCAAATCGACTCTGATCAACGGCTGGCTGGGGCAGAAGATCGCCGCGGTCAGCCCCAAGCCTCAGACCACCCGCCAGCGTCTGATGGGCATCCTCACCCGCCCCGACGCACAGGTGATTTTCCTGGACACACCCGGCCTGCACAAACCCCAGCACAGGCTGGGCGAATTCATGGTCGACCAGGCCCAGCAAGCCCTGCCCGACGCCGACGTGATCTGCCTGGTGGTGGATGGCAGCGTTTGGCCCGGCTCAGCCGACCGTCTGGTGGCGCAGGATATCGCTGCACGCGCGCCACGCGTGCCCGTGGTGCTGGCCATCAACAAGGTCGATCTGATGCCAGCCAGCGCGGTGGAACAGCGCAGCGCTGCCTACCGCGAACTATTCCCCAACGCAGCCGATTGGACCGTGATCACGGCGCTGGACGAGGCCGGCCGCGCCGATCTGCTGGAGCGCATCGTACGTTTGCTGCCCTACGGCCCTCGCTACTTCCCCGAAGACCAGGTCACCGATCTGCAAGAGCGCTTCATTGCCGCGGAGATGATCCGCGAACAGGTGCTGCTGCTAACCTACCAGGAAGTGCCGCACAGCGTCGCCGTGCTGGTGGACGAGTTCAAGGAGCGCCCCGACGGACTGATCTACGTCAGCGCCACCATCTACGTCGAACGCGACACGCAGAAGCGCATCCTGCTGGGCCAGGGCGGCCACATGATCAAACAGATCGGCCAGGGCGCGCGCGTTCAGATCGAGGAGATGGTCGGCAACAAGGTCTACCTGGAGCTGTGGGTCAAAGTGTGGGAGCAATGGCGCAAGAAAGACAGCCGGCTGCGCTACCTGGGCTATGCCCTCCCCCAAGAGCAGCGCGCTCCGGGCAGCAAGCGCCGCCGCTAAGAACCTGTCCCTAAACAACCCCGTGGACTGGCTCGGTCAGAAGACCGGCCCGAGCGCGTGTCATTTG
>JAAEKA010000459.1 GCA_014155705.1 Anaerolineae bacterium clx_CAG2
GCCGCCGGCCGGCCCAGCTCTGCTGGCCGCGTCGGCGGCGCTCGGACAGGAGGCGCAGCTTGCCGCTGTCGCTGTCAGGGGTTACAATAGAGGACATGATCAACGCTTCACATGTCGATGAAACAACGCTTCGGGTGCGCTACGCCGAGACCGACGCCATGGGCGTCGTCCACCACAGCCAGTACGTGATCTGGTTCGAGGTGGGGCGCAGCAGCTTCATGCGCAACGCCAACCTCTCATACGCCGGGATTGAGCAGGCGGGCCATCAGTTTCGCATCGCAGAGATCGGCATCCGGTACCGCGCCCCGGCCTGCTACGATCAGGTCGTCATCGTGCGCACCTGGCTCAGCGAGCTGCACAGTCGCGGCCTCACCTTTTCTTACACCATCGTGCGGCCAGGCGCTGCGGGCGAGCTTGAGCAAGTTTTGGTGACCGGCTTCACGAAGGTGATCTGCACTGATCGGGCAGGCCAGGTGCACCGCCTGCCGGCCGAGCTGCGTCAGGCGTTTGAGGCGGTGGTCACCTTATCCCATCAAACCGCACTTTCGTCCGCTGCGCAGTAAGCCCCTATCCCGCCAAACAAAACTGCCTTGAGACGGCCGCTGCGGGCATGCGCCAACAGCGGCCGTCTCAAGGCAAGGGGTTTGAGCACGGGAATCGTCCGGCTTACGGCGCTCTGGCTAATCTCTGGCCTTCGCGCGCGCGTGGAGCGCTTCGAAGTTCTCGTACAGCCGCGGGTCCATGGCCTGCCGCATACCGGGGATGACGCCGGCCACAGCCTCCCACAGGATATCGATGCCGCCGAACAGGTCGAAGAAGACCTCCTCGCGCACGAGATCGTGCTTGACCAGCACGCCGAACAGTTCCATCATACCGCAGATATCGGTGAAGCGCCGCCACTCCTGGCTGCCGATGGGGTAGCGTTGCTGAAACGCGTCGAAGTCCGTAGCCTGGAATTCGCTCAACACCCAGGCCTGGGCCTCGCGCAGGTGCGGCGCCGTGGCCATTTCGTACAGCTTGAGCAGGGTTGCGACATCGTCGCAGGGTCTGGTGCTTCGCACGCGGCTAGGCCTCGACGATCTGCCAGCGGTCCACCATGTGACGCTGTACGACGACCTCATGGCCGTCCTCCAGCTTCAGCAGCGCTGCGCCCAGATCAGACCACTGCACCTTGCCGGTTATTGTGTGCCCGTTGCGCAGCGCCAGTTGGATGGGCCTATCCTGCTCAACGGCCACCACCAGGGCCGCGCTCAGCGCCTTGCGGGACCATTCGACGCGGCTGGTGAGTTCCTCGGTCGGCACTTCGAAGTAGGCGGCCAGGCTGGCCAACTCTTCTTCGGTTCCCATGGAGCGGTAGCGCTGTTCGATCTGGCGATAGGCGCCGGCCGGCACGCCAGTGGCCGTTTCGATGTCCTGCGGCGTCGGGCCGCCTTTGACAGCTCGCAAATAACGCAAGTAGTCGCTTGCACTCATGACTCGCCGTCCTGGTCTGCACCTTCACCGTCCGGGCTGGGCTTGACCTGATAGAAGGCAATCGCCAGCTTCTGCACCGTTACCTCGTCGCCGCCGCTGGTGACCAACGTCAGGGCGTAGGGGCTGAAGCCTTTGAGCGTGCCCTCCAGCGTCGCCCCGTTGAAAAGGGTCAGGTGCATGGGGTTTTCGTCCAACTGTATCTGGGTGAGGTACACCAGCTCGTGTTCATCCACCGATTCGGGCAGATACGGGCGCTGGCGTTTGCCCTTGGGACGCTCTGGCTTGCGCTCGGCCAGCATCTCCTGGCAGGTGGTCAGCAGGTGAGATGCTTCCCTGCGGTTGAGCATGCTCAACGGCTTGCCGGCCAGTCGCAGCAAGTCATCGCCCGACATGTCGAGCTGTTGGAGCAGAATTTTGAGGTGCTCAAGCTGGCTGGGCCGCGCAGGCGCCACCTGCGGGCGTCGCTTGAGGCCGCCTGGCTTGCGCAGCGGTCGATCGGGCCGCCGCTCTATCCGGTCAGGTTGATCGGGGCGGTCTTGGCGATAGTCCGGGCGCGGTGGCCGTGCAGGGCCGCGCTCGCTGTCGTAGCGCGGCGCCGGACGATCGCCATAGCCGCGGTTGTAGTTTGGACTACCATAGCCAGAGCGGCCTTCGCTGCCGCCGTAGCCAGAACGGCCAGCTTCGCCTCCGCCGTAACCGGAGCGGCCTTCGCCTCCGCCGTAGCCGGAGCGGCCAGCTTCGCCTCCGCCGTAGCTCGGACGCCCTTCGCTGCCGCCGTAGCCGGAGCGACCGGAATCGCTGCGCCCGTAGCTAGGCCGGCCTGAGTCGTAGCGTGAGCCGCTGTCGTAGCGTGAACCCGAATCGTAGCGCGAGCCGGAGTCGTAGCGTGATCCAGAGTCGTAGCGCGGACCGCTGTCATAGCGCGGACGCGGTGGCTCTCCCTCCAGCGGCGAGGGCGCGGCTGGCCTGCTCGGCCCGCGCGGCGGCGGGTCCGAAAGTTCCTTGATCTCCTCGACATCGATCTCCAAAGCGCTGGCCAGGCGTTCCAGGTCGCGCTCAGGGATCGACCGCTCACCGAGCTCGTAAGCCTTGATCAAGGCCGGATGGACGCCTGCCGTGCGGGCAAGCTCTTCGATGGTCATACGTTTCTGGCGCCGTAGCTGCCAAAGATCTAGAGCCATTGTGTCTCCCTTCGAAAATGTGACGAATGTGTTGCTGACAGCATCGTGTGTGTTATGGGCCAGTGGCTGCCTGGATCGGCTTTGCCACGTTGACGTCGGCGCCGTTGGGCGCCACGGTATCCTCTTCAGCTTGTTCGATCGGCGGTAAATCGCTCAGCGATTGCAGGCCGAAGTGCTGGAGAAAATCAAAGGTGGTGCGGAGTTGGAACGGCCGGCCCGCCTGTTCCAGGCGTTCGCCCTGCTCCACAAGGCCGCGATGGATCAGCGTGCGCAGCACGCCGTCGCTGGCCACGCCCCGTAGTTCATCGATCTGGGCGCGTGTCACGGGCTGTCTGTAGGCGATGATGGCGAGGGTTTCCAGCGCCGCTGGTGACAGCTTGGTCGTCAGGTCCAGGCCCAGGAAGCGCTCGATGGCCGCGGCCGCCTCAGGCGCAGTGATCATCTGGACCCGCTCGCCCTGGCGTTGCACACGAACGCCGCGCGCGGCTTGACCCGCCATCAAGTCGGCCAATGCCTCTTCGATGCGTTCAGGTGTTTCCTCCAACGCGTCTGCCAGATTGGTTATCTTGACGGCTTCGGGTGCGACAAATAGCAGGCTTTCGACAAGAATAGCCAGTTCCACCATTGGGCGGAGATGGGCGACGCTTTCGGCGATTGCCACGTCAGACATAGCTTACAGTTCCCACATTTCTAGCAGGACATCACCCACAGTCCTGCACCGAGTGTAGCGGCTTGCGAGGGGGCGACATCCTCGCTGCCTGGTTACACCACCCGCGCCACAAAAATTGCACTCCTCTGCAATCTTCCCCTGAATTCGATCAGCGCCAGCCTCGGCAAAACAGTCTTCTCGATGCACAGATCGGGCATACAGAAACACAGCAAGGGTTTCTCTATGCCGGTTGCGATCTGGCTGGCTCCTCGGTATCGATCTAGGGCTTGTGCAAGATTATACCTGCATTGATGCCAGCATGCAAGTTAGGCTTTCGGGGGGCTGAAAAATCACGCGGCGGCCTCTCCCCCTCAGCCAGGGGATCTCTAAATCCTCGACTTTTGATCAATAGTCCAGAAAATAGAACTGTTCCAGATCATGCTCAGTAGCGACGCCTTCGGCCAGGCGCTGGCGCAGCCGCTCTGCCTCGGCTTCCGGGTCGCCTGCGTCGCGGAACAGGCCCAGAAAGCCGCCCTTGGGCTGAGGAAGTTCTTTGGGCAGGTTGGGGGTGCGGCCATAGATCAGATCGACGGTGGCCTGGATGACCTGATCGTTGCGCGGCAGGTAGCGATGCACCTCCTGGATGTAGTAAACCTGAGCGCCAGGCAGCACGGCCGAGTAGAGCGGCACCGTGGCGTCGCCTGAGTCGGCTCCTTCGCGCTGCGTGATGATCTGTAAGCTGGCGCGCTCGCTCGCGTCGAAGCTCAATGACACGTCTACCTTGGTCTCAATGTGGCACCCGGCGATCTGGATCGTCTCCACAGGGTGGTCGAAGTCGGCTAGCAGCTCGTGGAAGCGCCGCCCCTCGTCCAGATAGTCCTGGCGCACTCCTTCCAAGCGCCACTGGCGGGCGTCGTACACCTCGAAGTTGGCCGGGTAAGGCCGGCCCTTGGGGAAGAGGTCGGGCGGCGCGGGCAGCAATTGGTAGACGCTGGGCATGTTGAGCACAAAGCGACGAATCGAGTTATCCTCGTTCAGCGCCGAGGCCAGCGCCATCATGCGGTTGCCTTCCATCAGGTCGGCGATGGCGCCGGCCGCGCCGAAGTGGGGCGTGCCGTGCATGATTACCCGCTTGATCCGGCGCTTGGCCTGTTCGCTGTGACGCGCAACGAAGGCGCGCGAGACCAGTCCGCCCATGCTGTGGCCCACCAGGGTGAACTGCATGTGAGGGTCGCCATCGGCCCAACGCTCCAGCGCCTCGCTCAACCGGTCGGCGTTGAATTGGATCGGTCGCCGCCAGTCATAGGGAAACTCGAACAGGAGGCACTCGCGGTTGAGGGCGAGAGCAGGCTTCAGGTAGCACAGCTTTTCCGCGCCGGTGGCCACAGTCAGGATGTTTGGGCTGGCGTCGGCGGTGCCATCCTGATTCAGCTCCAGAAATCGGCTCTGTCCTTTGAGCATCAAGCCAGGGCTAAGCCACAGGGGGGTGATGACCCCGCGCACGCTGGCCAGCAAGGATCCCATCAAGCCTGGCAGCAGCACCACGGCCTCGCGTTCGCCGCTAAAGCGTCGCGTCGCATCGCCCGTGCGCATGGCCGCCACTTCGTCGGCGCCGAAGAGTTGCTCTGCAGCCAGCAGGTTCTGGCCAGCATTCAGTTCATCCTGAATATCGTCCAATGATTGGGCAGACCAGCGGTTCAACAGATCGGTTGTGCTCATCGTGAAAACTCCTCGGTGTGGCTGAATGGTGAACAATCAGGGGGCGTATGTGCCATGGTCAAGCCGTGCGGCTTTGCCCCGTAGTTGTTTGTACCACATCTGCATACGGGTGTCAACCGTCGCCGCTCAACCATCCAATGGATCTACCTGTGGCTGTCTTGTCCTGAAAATAGCCGCTCTGGTCGGTCTCCGACCGAGCCAGCTACGTTTCCATTGGCCGTGGCGCCCGCCCGGCATGAATAATTCGTGCGAGTTTCATTGGCCTGTGTGCACTTGTGTGCAATTGTGTGGTTTTATCAAACCAGCGTACAATACGCCGTGTACAGGCGATGCGTTGAACCAACGCCTGACCAGTTGTCGAATGGAGTGGGATATGGTACCAACTCAGCAGCGCGCTAGCTATACAAATATCGCACCACAGGCGAATGTGTTGGTCATTGGGCCTTTGCCAGGAATTGCGCACGAACTGTTGCGCATTATCCTCATGCGGCGCGGCCACACCGTGGATTTGGCAACGGATATCAGCGAGGTGGAGGACATCGAGCGCTATGATCTGGTGGTTCTGGAGATTAACCCTCATGACGCGGACGCGGTGCATCTCTGTGCGCGCGTGCGTGACGTGACGCTGACGCCGCTGTTGGTCTTGGTGCCGGAGACGGCTCGCAGCCAAGGCGTCCAGGCGCTGGAACTAGGGGCTGACACGTTTATTTCGGTACCTTTCGATCGGCGGGAACTCGTGGCGCGTGTCGAGGCCCTGGTGCGGCGTTACCGCAGCAGGTGGTTTCCCCTGCCACTCAGCTAAACCGAGTACAGGTAGAAACCGGGAGTTTTCGTGAGCGCTTCGTGCTTGATCCAGACGGTACAAACTCCCGGTTTCCAGAGGATATGCCTAGTCGCTAGCCGACGCCGGCAGCAGACCATTCTCCTGACGATAGCTGCGAAAGCGCGCCAGCCGCAGCATGTCCAGCCGGGCCAACAGATAGCCCGCGCCGCCGTCGTCCAGCACCTGTTGGATGTTGTTCAGGGCTGGCTCTGCGCTGGGATCGGTGATGGAACTGACGCCGCCGCAGCGGAAGGGAGCTTGCGAGTTGGCAGCCTGGTCGCTGACTACGACGGCCAGCACGTTTTCCTGGGCGCGCGTCATGGCCAGAGTGTGCCACAGCATGCGCGCATAGGCTGGCTCTGACTCCTGCCGGATCGTGGTCTGAGCAGGCACGCAGAGCAGCGCCACCTGTGGAGCCAACTGGCGCGCTAGTTCAGGATGCCATAGATCGGAGCAGATCAACACCCCCAGTCCCGTTCCCTCCACATCCAGCGCCAGCGCGCCGTTGCCAGGCCGGACATTGCGCCGCTTCTCAAAACCAAACAAGCGCCGCTTGTCGTAGCGGCCCAACTCGCGGCCGTTACGGTCGTAGACCACGGTGGTATTGACCCTCGCCTGCGCACCCGCATCCCAGCGCTCTACCGACCCGGCCACCAGTGTAATCCGATGGCGGCGCGCCAACTCGGCTGCGAAGGCCTGGGCCGCTTGCCAGGGTGTCTCGTCGCCGTCGGGCGCCGGGACAGCGTTGAAGTGCTCAGGCAGCACCACCACATCCAGCGGTGCAACGGCCGCTGCCTGGGCCAGCAGGCCGGCGATGGAGTCGAAGGTACGTGTTGGTTCCTGCCAGAAAATCGCGGGCTGGATGGTACAGACGGTGAGGGTAGTGTTGGCCATGGCCGCATTATACCACTGCAGATGCCTGGGTCAACTGCAACCCGGCGGCGCTCACAGCCGTTTTGTTGACGCCCCTGCTCCTCTGTGGCATAATCCGGCCGGTTGGTACGCATCTTTTTGCATCGGAAGTGTGAGGCAAGACCTATGTTCGATCCAGATGATTCCTGGGCGCAGCAAGACCAGGCCGAGGCATGGAGTAGAGCCATGACCCTCTTTCAGGATGGCTACGAGCTACAGACCCAGGGTCTGTGGGCTGATGCCATGACTTGCTATCGCCAGTCGATTGCTTTGCACCCCACAGCCGAGGCGCACACGTTTCTGGGCTGGGTCTATAGCTTTCTCAAGCTGTATGACGAGGCGATCGAGCAGTGCCGTCAGGCCATCGGGGTCGATCCCAGCTTCGGCAATCCCTACAACGATATCGGCGCTTACCTGGTAGAACTGGATCGGCTGGACGATGCCATCGTCTGGTTCGAGCGGGCGCTGCAGGCCCCGCGCTACGACGCCCGCTGTTATCCTCTGTACAACCTGGGCAGAATCGACGAAAGACAGGGCGATTGGCAGCGAGCCATCGACTATTATCGCCGGGCTGTGCGCGAGAATCCGGCCTACGAGTTGGCCCATACCAAGTTGCATGCGCTGCAGGCCAGGCTGAACTGAGGTCTGTCCGACCACCCGTCACCGCTCACCGCTTCAGGAGGATCATCCATGAACTATCGTACCCTCGGCCGCACCGGTTGGCAGGTTTCAGAGATCAGCTTCGGCGCATGGGCCATCGGCGGCTCCTGGGGCGCCGTGGACGACGCCGAGTCGCTGGACGCGCTGCGCCGCAGCCTGGATCTGGGCGTCAACTTCATCGACACGGCTGACGTCTATGGCGACGGCCGCAGCGAGCAACTGATCAGCCGTGTGCTCAAGGAGCGCAGCGGCCAGCGCATCTACGTGGCCAGCAAGGCTGGCCGGCGGCTGCCGCAGCAGGTCCCCGAAGGCTACAGCCGCGCCAACCTTTTCGCTTGGGTCGAGCGCAGCCTGCGCAACCTGGATGTGGAAGCCATCGACCTGCTGCAACTGCACTGCCCGCCGACCAGCGTCTACTACATG
>JAAEKA010000046.1 GCA_014155705.1 Anaerolineae bacterium clx_CAG2
CTCGAAGCTGCTCAGAAGTAGCAGTTCGGGAATCTCGTCGGTTTCGTGAATCAGATCGCTATAAAGAGATAGCAGAACCGGTTTACCGCCCGTCAACAACTGCAGAGCCTTCAACCTATCTTCGTCACTTGCTAAATCCTCCATGAAGCGGTTGATACGACTGAACTCACTTGCACCCAGGCCATGACCATTACTCAATTTTGCCCTCTGTGACCATTCCTGGGCCAGCAGCTGGAAGTATTCGTTGGTTTCAGCCTGATCCAGTAAACCAAGAGAGACCTCAGTCAATGAATAGTTTTGGCGAGCACTGACATCACGCAGCTTTGCAAAGAAAGGCTCACCTTCCCTCTCTCTTCCGGCAAATACCAAGGTCGTGTTGGCAAATCGCCGATCGTCCAACTGCTGTACCAGCCACTGCTGACTAGAAATGACAAGCTCACCGAGCCTAAGCAATCCTCTGCTAATCGCCCAGTCGGAGCTTCGAATAACCAAGCGCTCAGCCGTATCAAATGTCAACACGATACGGTTGGACTGGGTGTGCCGAAGATAGTCCTCCCAGAACATGTCTTCAGCTTGTTTAGCAAGAGAGTCGACGCGTTCGAAGCCGGCGTTTGCTTCAAGGGCCTTCAAGTAGCGATCTCTCTGTCGGCCAAACCTTCCGAAATCCACTCCTCCGGAATCAACCAATGCATCGCGTATTCCCTGCACAATCTGATTCTTTGCGCTGTAACGAATGTCCATCAAATCGATGACATCGGAAGCCGTAACCGGTCCCATGTGAGTCCATTCCTCACGGTCACGGAGATACTGCGAGTTGCGTTGTTCGCGGCGCATTTTAGGGTTGCCTGCGCGCCACAGAAACTCCTCAATTAGCCGGCTCTTTCCAATGCCTCCTTCTCCGGTGATCAACACCACGCGACAACCCCGGTCGTTTGGATTCGAGTCGATCGCGTGCTTGATTTCCTCCAGCTCGTCGTCTCGACCAACCATCGTCTCGACGCGCCGGGCGGCGCTAAGCAGTGTCTGGCTCATGGTCTATTCTCCTCTTTCTCGCAGATCGACAAGGTCGCGAAGGATCTCACGCAAGCCATCGACAAATGTGTAGTTATTCGTTTCGGTTTTCGCAAGAATTCCTTGGAAGAATTCCTCGTTCGCTTGTGACCCGGTAACTACATTGAATTCCATATTGTTCCATTCGCCAAGTCGGGCCAACCGCAACAACATATTCAGTTTTTCCGCCGTCATTGGAGGATACCTGACCACGGTATTACCGTTGTGTCCCTGAGGCCGATTGATCAAACATAGGCAACAATCGATGAGGGTTTTCGAGGTGATCTTCCTTCCAGAACGGTGCTGAGCAAGCAAAAAAGCGTTGATGTACGGATGATTCCAGCGATAATGGCTTTGGGCAGGCAACAAAGATGCTAGGCTTACCTGTTCTTCCTGGACGTTCAGAAGTCTCGCCATTTGCTTGTTCGCATCGGTTTCCGGATCAGAAAAGACCGGACAACTAAGCATTTCGTGCCGCTCCTTCAACTTGTAGTATAGAAGGTCAGCATAACGCAATGCAAATACCATGCGAAAGCAGTCTGCATTGCCCTCGTAGAATCGGGCAAAATATTCGCTCTGGACTTTGTCTGGGTCTGGCAAGTCATCACACCCATCAATCAATACAACAGGGTGAGGCAACGAACGTCTTGCACAGAGTTGGTCACGAACCTCCTCAATTGTCCGGGACAAGGAACTGGACTCTACGCCCGGAAGCTCTAGATCAGTGCAACACCTGGTGGCTTCAGTGATTAACTCGCTTTTTAGTTCGCTATGCCTATCAGGGTCCTGAAATCGCTTTGCGTCTACCGGCCAGACAAAGCGACGCCTTTCGTTTCCATCCGATGCCCGAATGATCGTGGGCAGATGTGCCATCAACCAGCTTTTCCCCACGCCAGGTGGTCCCATCAAGGATCGGATCGGATGCTTGGGACTGGAGGTCGCTAACCAATCAATGAGTTGACTCTCGACCTCAGTGCGCTCCACGTAGCGTTCAGAGCGATATTCCCACCACTCAGGTTCGGGATGACAGTTAGGCTGTGAATGATCGAGGCCTCCACTGCTGCTCATACCGCATCCTCCTTGACTTCTTGGGTTGACCCTTGAATAGATCGGCCTGCGTAACCGCGCCAGATCTCAGCCAGTCTCCGCGGATTGCCTTGAGCACTATCAACCACATCAACCCATCGTGGAAACCGCGTTTCGAAGCTGTCAAGTGGTACTTTGCATCGTTCAAGCCGGTGGCGTAGCATGTGGCTCAACGAACCCTCTACACCCGCCGACCAACTCAGTACCCGCAGTTCTACACCTTCGACACTACTCGTGACGACCTGGTCCTCGTCAGGAGTCAAGATGATGAATTGAACGGGAACAGGATAATTCTCTTGTGAAATCCGAAGAAAAGCGGGCAATTGCTTCTCACGCCACTTTGTCCAGTCAGTTGCACCCAAGTCCAACGCGATGCGCACGCGCTCGAATTTTAGTCGTTGTGCACAAGTGGCAAACCCCAGGAACCATTGAGGAGTAGGAATGGGCCTTTCCAGAGCCAAGCGTTCGACCGATTGGCGTAAGAGGCGCAATTCCAGCGAAGCCTGACTCTTCCAAGTATCTGCTTGACCCGCTGTTGCCTCTGCAAATTGCCCAGGCTCGGGCGCCCCCATCTGAGTATAAAGCCAGCGCGCATCTAGCACGGTTAACAACAGCCGTGCCAACAAATCCCTTTCTTCACGCTCAAGCCAGAAAAGCCATACCGAGCGCCAACGAGCAAACCTCACTAGCTCAAGCGCCAAATCTCTCTGTACATCAGGTAAGGTGGCTGGACCATTGTGGAATGCACCAAGCACCTTTTTCTCTCGATGCGCGTATCGAGTCAATGCCAGTCCCAACGCTGTACGTCCGTTACCTGGCTGCCCAACGATCAACACGGGCCTGGCATCGCCATATCCAACGTCGAAAGACGTCTGTGCACTGCTGTCAGCTATTGCTTTATACTGTTCATGACCCGGCCAGAACCACTCCGTATCGCGAGAGAACAGCAGCGCACGCTCTCGGTTGTTGTCAGCAGTAAGCTCTGGGAAGAGGTCCGTGTGAACGGAAGAGAGTGTTGGGGGCGGATCAATTTGTGGATGGGGAGGCCAATTGTGCGAATACACCTCCAAGAGCTTCAGGTTCCTAACGTGTAGGCGGAAAATCTGCTCTGCTGAGGGTGATAGCTTGTCGATTGGAAAGGTGCGAACGTACCGATAGAATTCTTGCTTGTCCAAACGCACTGCATCCGGAGCATCACAATCAGGCTGCTGCTTCTCAGATGCCAAATCGGATGTCACAGACTCGACCTCTTCCGGGGTGGCTGCTGAAGGATGTTCATTTGTGCCATCGAAGCTCTGCCCAGAAGGTCTATCATCCGTCATTCTATCGACTGCCGGTGTTGGGAAAATTACGCGGCTGGCTTTTATAAGAGCGCCTGCCCAACTGTCTGTCCAACTCGTGAATTCGTTTGACTTTGGCTCCCCAGGAACTACGCAGCCCCGCGCCAAGTTATAGATCCTTTGTGTGCGCTGCCAGTCTTCTGCGTCCAGGTACTTGCTCCGATTCTGCAATAAATCGTACTGCTCGACGAGGTCCTTATCCTCGTTAGGGCTAGCGTAATGCTTGAATCTCTCAAGCACTTCCTGCGCTTCTTGGCCCCGCTTCTGTTGCCGATCGACATACTCCTTGCGCAAAAACCCGACCAGAGCGATCAGAAACGGCAAGATTGCAAGGAATGGATATTTCTCTGCAAACTGCCGCCACTGAAATCGATCGGTAGTCTCAATCGCTATCGATTGCTTGCCTTGTTTCTCGGCATCAAGAAACTGAAAGTGTGAGGGGAAGAAACCGACTGGGAGCCTGCCAGGGGAGTGCCAAATGCGCTTGGTCTGAGCATTCTTGAAGAATAGGGTTACTGTACCGGAATCAGTGACAACAGGAAGTCCTGCCAGGTTTGAAGCATTTGTGACCGTAGAGACCACAGTAGTTGGAATGATGGGCCACGTTACAACCAAGACATCACTGCCGACACTGTCCCTTCCCACAGCAGAACTAGGATCAGCGTTGGCCAAAATCAATGGTAGGTCGCTGGAAAGCTTCAGAGATGTGCTCACCGGTTGAGTGGAGTCAATCGTCAAATAGACGGGGCGTGAGAGTTCATCAGCAAGAAAGCGTTTTGGATAATCTACAACAAGTTCACTGCCGTTGGACAGCGGGATCGTGACCCGTTTTCGTTGCGCATCGAATGCAGGCATCAGAAGGACAGTCACGAGCCACAATGCAAAGAGCAACAGTGACGCAATGACAAGGCCGGCCAATAGCGGCCGCAAACGATCTCTTGCCCAATTCTGCAAGCCATCCAGCAAATCATCTAGTACTGATTTGTGGTGGCCTCTTGGATTCTCCTTCGACATTTGGGTTCTTTCCGACCACTGGGGGGGCTGAATTAGGTCCGCTGGACAGACCATTGCTAATGATCCATGACCACGACTCAATGGGGCACGACCGAAGTCCCAGTCACACAAGCCAACCGTGACGATTACAATACTTTGCCCGCTGTATCACTAATAGAAGACGAATAGATTTTACTCAGGACACGGCATTTGTCAAACAAATCGGCAAGAAGGCAGCAATTCTCAATATGGCTGACAATGGGTAGACTAAGTGCAAGGCCAACGAAGGGACTGAGGTGTGCGCGGGCGACCGCTTCGGTGCGGCGCTGCACCTGGAGTTTGTCGAAGATGCGGCGGTTGTGCCCCTTGACTCTGTCCAGCGCCAAAGACAGCCGCGCCCCGATCTCTTGGTTCGACACCCCCTGCGCGATGAGCCACAGCACATCCAGCTCACGCTCGCTCAGCGGTTCGATCAGCGGCTGGGCACGTGTGACGGCGGGAGGAAGTGCGCTTCGACGACCGCTGGAACGCCGTGCGCACGGTCGACCTGCTGGCGCTGGACGACTTCGGCGCGCAGTCGGACACGGCCTGGGTGTGGGAGAAGCTCTATCAACTGGTCAACTACCGGGTACACCAAATGCACAAGGACCTGCCCACCGTGGTCACGTCCAAGGGGTGGAGCGCGAGTTCAGCCTGTGCCACATATTTCGCCCCCAAAAATCCCCACCCCCTAGCGGCCGGCTGCGGGGCTTGGACTATGCTACAGAAGTCAATCGCTCCTGTAGCCAGGTCGGTCGCTGGTTGTAGAGGTTGGTCAGCGTGCGCTGCTTCACTTCTGCTCGGCGGGCACACTCCACGGCGGGTCGCCGCCGTAGTAGAGCACATCAGGGTCGATGTCCGCGCCGTTAGGCCAGGTCAGGGTCTCTGTCTCGGGATCGACATACACCTTGGCTAACAACTTGGGGTCCTGGCGAATGGGATCGAACAAAGGTCCGTGCAGGTAGGGTTCCAGGTCGATGTCTCTGGCTGAGCCGTCAGAGAAAGTAACGTAGACCACCGCGCTTTCGCGCAATTGGACGGACTGAACTGATACGAGGTTGGGGTATTGTGGGTTGCCGACAATCTCTTCCATCATGACAGTCCCTCAATGGCAGAAAGCTCAGCCTGCTTTCTGGCGTCTTCCCAGCAGGCCAGCAACTCGTGTCGATGCAGCGCCAGCCGCCGCTCTGGGATTATATCGCACAAAACACAGGATGCCAAGCTGCGAACCATTTTGCCAGCAACCCGCCCTAGATCAAGCCTACCTCACGCGCGCGGGCCACCGCCTCAGTGCGCCGCTGTACCTGAAGCTTGTCAAAGATGCGGCGGTTGTGGCCCTTGACTGTGTCCAGGGCGAGGAACAGCCGCTCGCCGATCTCGTGGTTGGACAGGCCTTCGGCAATCAACTGCAGGACTTCTAGCTCGCGCTCGCTCAACGGCTCGATCAGCGGTTGAGCCGCGGGCGTGGCAGCGCCGTCACGGCGTTTTGGCTGCTGCGCGGGGAAAGCAGCCAGCAGCCTGGCCGTGTAGTCCGGCATGATCCCCCGGTCTGCGGCCGCAGCCACAAGTTGCGCCATCGGCTGCCCCTCATCGACAAAGGCGCGCATGAAGCCCCCTGGCTCGGCCAGCGCCAGCGCCTCGGCCAGCAGTGTCCCGGCCCGTTCGTTGTCCCCTTGGGCCTGATGCGCCAGCGTTTGCAGGATCATGGCCTTGAGCCGCTCGTCGGCCCATCCTCTGAACTCGGCCTGCTGCCGCCAGGCTGTCGCCGTGGACAGGGCCGAGGCGGCATCGCCCCGCGCCAGTTCGACTCTGACCCGGCTGAGGGGGATGTCTTCCCTGCGCGCGGCCTCGGACGCGGCCGCCGTCTGGCTCTGGCGCAGCGCCAGGAGCGTTTCCAGGGCCGCAAGTTCAGGCAGTTGCAGGGCGGCAAAGCTGTGCCGGCGCGCCTGCTGTCCGGCCGTCGCCAGCAGCGTGGCCGCGCCGGCCAGGTCGCCCTGCGCCAGCTTGAGGCGCGCCAGGAACAGCTCGCACATCACGGCGCGGTCGGTGCCAGGGATCTGCCGCGCCAGATGCAGACCCTGCTGTCCGTGCTGCCCGGCCGCGGCCAGGTCGTTCCATTGGTAGCTGATGCGCGCCAGCCCCAGATGCGCGCCGCAGGCCACCGGCAGCGGCGGGTCGCCGGCCAGCTCCAGCACGCGGCGGTAGGTCTCGGCCGCCGGCGCAAGGAGGGTATCCCCTTCCTGGATGCTGGCCAGGCCCAGTGTCGCCATGATCTGGATGATGAAATGCCCCATGGCCTGGCTGGCGGCGACGGCCTCGCTGTAGGCCCGGCCGGCCGCAGCGCGGTCGCCCCGCAGGTAGTGGGCATAGCCCAGGCTCCAGGTAGCGGCGGTGCGCACCGGCAGGTTGCGGGGGTGCAGATAGTCCAGCGCGCGCTGCGATTGGACCAAGATCGCCTCGCTATCCTGCTGTGTGACGGCCACGGTGGCGCGGATCGAGGCCATGTGGCCCATCAGGTCGCGTGTCCTGTCACCCAGCGGGAGCGGGACGCCGGCGAGAGCTGCCTCGGCCGCCCGCAGCTTTTCCTCCACACCGGCCACCTGCTGGATGAACAGCAGCGCCGAGGCATAGGTCACCCACAGCGAGGGATGCGCATCGAGCGTCGCTGCCGGCAGCGAGCCCAGCCAGCCCAGGATCGGCCGCGCGCCTCCGCGGAAGAGCAGCGGCATACCCCGGCCCTCCAGCAGCCGCTCGGCGCGGTCGATGTCGCCGGCCGCGGCCGCGTGCTGGAAGGCTTCCATCTCCAGGTCGTTGGCTTCGAACCAGACGCTGGCCCGGATGTGCAGATCGGCGACCGCGCCGGCCGGCATGCGCTGGTGCAGCCGCTGGCGCAGCAGCTCGCCGAAGAGGTGATGATAGCGATACCAGCGCCGCTCGTTGTCCAACGGCACGACGAAGAGGTTGGTCCGTTCAAGATGAGCCAGGGTGGCCTGGCCCGCAGCCGAGGCGTCCTGCGTCACAGCGTCGCACAGGCGGCCGCACAGCCGGTCGAGGATGGCCGTGCGCAGCAGGAAGTCCTGGACGCCGGCCGGCTGGCGCTGCAAGACCTCCTCCACCAGGTAGTCCAGCACGAAGCGATGGCTGCCGCTAAAGGCGGCCACGAATGCAGCCGTGTCGGTCCGCCCCTGCATCGATAACGCCGCCAGATGCAGGCCGGCGATCCAGCCCTCGGTGCGGGCCTCCAGCGCATCGACCTCGGCCTCCGACAGGTTCAGCCCCATGACCGTGTTGAGAAACTGGGTGGCCTCGGCCGGCGTGAAGCGCAGGTCGGCGGCGCGCAGCTCGGTCAGTTGCCCGCGGGCGCGCAGGCGGGCCAGCGGCAACGGCGGGTCCTCGCGCGTGGCAATCACCAACTGCATCTGCGGCGGCAGATACTCCAGCAAAAAGGCGACGGCCTGGTCGACATCGGGCGATTCGACTGCGTGGTAGTCATCCAGGACGAGAAGCAGATCGTGAGGAACGGCGGCGAGATCGCCCAGCAGGGCGGTCAGCAGCGCCTCCGGCGACGGCGGCTGCAGCGCTTGCAGCGCAGCCAATACCCCGCTGCCCACCCCCGACGCCGCCGTTTGCAGCGCCGCAACCAGGTACGTCATGAAGCGCACTGGATCGCTGTCCCCTGCATCCAGCGACAACCACGCCACCTTGAAACGCTCCCCTCTCTCGGCGTGAGACGGGCCGGGGGTGAGGGTCGCGACCCACTCGCCGAGCAGCGTCGTCTTGCCAAAGCCGGCCGCTGCCGAGATGAGGACCAGTTTGCCGTCAAGCCCGGCGTCAAGACGCTCGATCAGGCGCGGGCGAGGAACCACGCGCGGCCGTGGCGGCGGAATGTGCAGTTTGGTGGCAAGGATAGGCGCAGGCATGGAACAATAATTGATGTGGGTGGCGTCGCATCGCTCACGCGACGGGCTGCGGGCCTTGCCGCGACGACGCGCGCCGGCCCTCTGCCCAGCGCATCAACACCAGCGCACCCAGCCCGAACGCTGCGAAGCCCAGCGCCAGCGGCGTCACCGTGCCGTTGTAGGCCTGGCCGATGCCTGCGCCCAGCGGTGTGGCCAGCAGGGTCGACAGCGAGCCGACCACGGCCGCGCCCACGCCGGCGATGTGGCCCAGAGGCTCCATGGCCAGGGCGTTCATGTTGCCAAACAGGATGCCGATGCAGAAGAAGCTGGGCATCAGGTAGGCCATGAACAGCCACAGCGGCGGCTGCCCGCCCGTGGCCAGGGCGACGCCCACGAAGATCACAGACAGCGCGCACAGGATGAGCAGCGCCACCCGTAGCAGGGTGCGCATGCCATAACGCATGACCAGCCGCCCGTTGACGAAGGACGCCAGGCCGATGGCAATGGCGTTGACGGCGAAGATCAGCGGGAAGAGCGTCCCCAACCCGTATTGGAATTGAAAGATCTGCTGCGCCGAGCTTAGATAGCCCTGCAGCGCGGCCGCGATCAACCCGGCCATCAGGGTGTAGCCCAGCGCGATGGGGTTGCTCAGCACCTCGCGCAGCGCACGGGCGATGCGCCTCGCCGAAAACGGCGCCCGCCGCGCCGCGGGCAAGGTCTCAGGCTGGCGCAAGGCAAACCACAGCAGCGAGATCACGCCCAGGATGAACAGCACGACGAAGATGGCGCGCCAGTCGGCCACCAGCAGGATGGCCTGACCCAGGGCGGGCGCGATGACCGGCACCAGGATGAAGACCACTGTGATGAAGGACATCACCTGGGCCATGGCCCGGCCCTCGAAGCGGTCGCGGATCAGCGCCATGGAGACGCCGCGCGGCCCAGCCACGCCCAGACCCTGCAGTAGCCGCCCTGCCAGCATCATGGGAAAGCTGACGGCGAAGATTGACAGCAGCGAGCCGGCAAAGAAGACCGCGTAGCCCAGGTAGATGGCCCGCTTACGCCCGATGGTGTCCGACAGTGCGCCGTAGAAAAGCTGACCCAGAGCCAGCCCCAAAAAGATCATGGTCACGACCAACTGGTTGGCGTTTTCCTGTTGCACGCCCAGGTCTGCGCCGATGTCGGACAGCGCCGGCAGCATCAGGTCGATGGCCATGGCAACCAGCGACGTCATCAGCGCCATCAGCGCTACGAACTCCCCCAGGCGCGGGCCGGTTACGGTTCTTGAATGGGACATGGTTATGGACGGTCCTGTTCTCAACTCAATGCGAGAGATTAAATGGCGAGAAACGTCGCGACGGCGCAGGCGACCGTGACAAAGGGCGTCACCCAGTGCAACGTCCGCGCCAGCGCAGGCGCCGGCCTGTCGGTGCTGACCAGACCGCCGGAGATGATCGCAACGACGAAGAATACAGCCGTCGCCGCGGCCGCGACCAGCGCTGCCGTAGCGAGCGGCGTCGCCTGGTTGATCCGAATGATCGTGATGGCCATCAGGATCAGCGCCGCCAGGGCGATCAGCTTGTGCGCAGTCAGAAGCAAGACGTTGTGGGGCCGGCCTCGCCGTTGGAGCACAAAGCCTAATACGAACACAAGAACCAACAGCGCCAATGTGACCAGCACAGTCGATGGATTGATGGACATGATGAACCTCATCTCCTGTTGTCAACTCTTAGTCGTTACACGTCCCAAGCGCAGGATGCACAATGATAGCCCGTCCACGACCCGACAAACAACATGCTGGCCTGAAACAACAGCCCCACGCCGGCACGGCAACAAACGGGCTGACGCGGTACAGCGCCTTGACTATAGTAGCACAATTCATCAACCCCTGCTATGATCCCCGTCATAGTCTGCTTTAATATCTGGCAAACGTAACTGCCTACTGCCGCGGCAGCGCAGGATAGCCTTGCCCCCGCCGATGAAAGCTATCTTGCTGCGGCGCAAGGCTTGTTAGCCGGTTACGGCGAAGCCTTGCAGAAAGCGCTCAACCTCGGCGCCGGTGGCCAGCGAGGGCTGTGCGCCGGCGCGGGTGACTGAGATCGCTGCGGCCGCGTTGGCATAGCGGAGCGCCTCTGCCAGCGTCCAACCGCGCGCCAGGCCGACGGCCAGGGCGGCGTTGAAGGCATCGCCCGCGCCGGTCGCATCTATCGACATTACCGCATAGCCCTCAAAGAGTTCGGGCGGCTGGCCGGCCGCACAGAGGAAGGCTCCCCGCCGGCCGGCTGTTACCACCAGCAGCGCATCGCGCCGCAATCGCGCCTGCAAGGGCGACCAGTCCGGCATTTCTTCGTTGCTGTCTGCCCTATCCGCCAGCAAGGCGGCCTCGCGCCGGTTGGGAGTCAACAAATCAACGTATTGCAGCAGGGCGGGGGGCAGGTGGGCGGCTGGCGCCGGGTTGAGTATCACGCGCGCGCCATGGCGCTGCGCCATCCCGGCCGCGGCCAGGACTGTTTCCAGCGGAATCTCGAGCTGCATCAGCACACAATCGGCCTGGGCAAACGCCGACTCTGCTGTCGCAACGTCGGCGGGGCTTAGATTCTGGTTGGCGCCCGGTGCAACCGCAATGACATTCTCGCCTTCCGGGTTGACCAGAATCAGAGCGACGCCTGAAGGGGTTTCGGAGTCCCACACCAGGTATTGCGTGTCGATGCCCTCGGCCTGGTACGCTGCTGCGGCTTCGTGGCCGAGGACATCGCGCCCAAGGCGTGCGATGAAGGTTACATCCGCGCCCAGACGGGCTGCGGCGACGGCCTGGTTCGCGCCCTTACCGCCGCGCGCCTGGAGAAACGCGCCGCCCAGCACGGTCTCGCCCGCATTGGGCAGGCGCGGGACCCGCACGACCATATCGGTGTTTGCACTGCCCACGACGACGACTTTGCTGTTCATGAGGCCGCCATTTCGCCTGGTTTGGAGGAGCGGACTGCCGTTTCAGCAGACACCGCGGCGCGCTGCAGCGCTTTGATGATGGCTGCCGGCGAACGACTCGCCTCACCCCTGCCCCTGGCTGATTGGTCCTGGCACCGGCTCGCGGCGCAGCGTGGCGCGGTGGAACTCTTCCGGGTCAGCCGACCAGGGCTCCACATGTACGATGGCCTCGGACAGCAGCGGCATGGCGCTAAACAGGCCCAGGCGCACGTGCTCGGCCAGGTCGTGCCCCTGCGCCGTGCTCAGCTCTGGTTTGACAGCAATGTGCAGGTCGGCGTGCAGCCGGTGGCCCATCCACCGCATGCGCAGGCGGCGGATCTCCTGCAAGCCGTCGTGATGGTTCACCTGGTCGTGGGCGATGGCCAGAGCCCGGTCGTAGGTCTCCGGCTCGATGGCGTCCATCAGGCGGTACCAGATGGTCTTGGTGGCGTCCCAGGTGATGAAAAGGATGGCGACGCCGATCAACATGCCGATGACGGGGTCGAGCAGTGGAAAACCGAGCCAGACGCCGGCCGCGGCCACGAGCACAGCCAACGAGGTCAGACCGTCGGTGCGCGCGTGCTGGCCGTCGGCCACCAGGGCCGCTGATCCAATGCGCCGGCCGGCGCGGGTCTGCAACAGTGCCACGGCCTCGTTACCGAGGAAGCCAATCAGCGCAGCCGCTGCGACTGCGGCCAGATTGGTGACCTCGCCGGGGTTGAAGAACTTCTGGATCGACTCGTAGAAGATGTAGACTGCGCTGAAGACGATGGACAGCACGATTAGTACGCCGGCCACGTCCTCGGCGCGGTGGTAGCCGTAGGTGTAGCGGCGGGTGGGCATGCGCCGGGCCAGGTAGAAGGCAATCAGCAGGGGAATGGAGTTGAGCGCGTCGCCCAGGTTATGCACTGTGTCCGCCAGCAGGGCTACACTGCCGCTTAGCAGATAGATGGCCACCTGGAGCGCCGTGGTCAGCGCCAGCAGGCCCAACGCAATCCAGACTGTGCGGATGCCTTCCTGGCTGGCGGCCAGGGCCGCGTCGGCGGCCAATGATTGCTCGGCATGGCCGTGACCGCCGATATGAAAAGCGGAGGCGATCCAGCCCAGCAAACCGGCAGGACGCTCGTGATGATGGTCATGGTCGTGCAGATGATCGTCATCATGCGGATGGTCGTCATCATGCGGATGGTCGTGGTCGTGCGGATGGTCGTGGTCGTGCGGAAGATCGTGGTCGTGCGGATGGTCCTGATGATGATCGTGCCCATCAGGCACAAGGTCATTTGACTGTGACGTTTGTGGACTCATGGCAAACCTTCGCGCTATTGCGCGTGATAGCTTGCAGGCTGCTACGTACGAACCTGCAATCTGCTCACTGCTTGATCCCGCCGAGAGTGATCCCTTCCACAAACTCGCGCTGGGCGATGAAGAACAGGATGATCACCGGCAGGGCAATGGTCAACGACGCAGCCATCAGGTAGGCCCAGTTGACCTGAAAGGAGCTGCGGAAAAAGCTCAGGCCCAGCATCAGCGTATATTTCGACTGGTCCTGGAGGTAGATCAGTGGGGCCAGGAAGTCGTTCCAGGCGAACTGGAAGGAGAAAATCGCCACCGTGGCCATGGCAGGCCGGGCCAAGGGCAGCATGATGTACCAGAGGATCTGCCCGAGATTGGCGCCGTCGATGTGGGCGGCATCCTCCAAATCGGGCGGGATCTGCATGAAGAACTGGCGTAATAAAAAGATATAGAAGGGGCTGCCCAAAAAGGCCGGCAAGATCAGCGGCCAAAAGGTGTTGACCAGGTCCAGCTCGGAGAAGATCACGTACTGTGGTATCATGACCACCGGGTAGGGCAGCATCAGCGTGGCCAGCATCAAGACGAACAAGGTATCTTTGCCAGGCGCCCGCAAGCGGGCGAACCCATAGGCCACCACCGTGCAGGACAGCGTATAGCCCACAACCGAG
>JAAEKA010000460.1 GCA_014155705.1 Anaerolineae bacterium clx_CAG2
AGGCGTCGGCGTGGCCGTTGGCTCTGGCTGGAACGCGGCGCAGCCGGCCAGCATACCAGCGAGGATTAGCAGCGCCAGAAAAATCCCGAGTGAGGGCGTAATTCGCCGGGAATACTTCATGCAAAAACTACTCGATTGTGTTTGATTTCGGTCAGGTGCGGCGGGGAGTCTGGACCACGAAGGAACGAAGGAGATGAAGACACGAAATATGAAGGCGCGAAGCTGTATGTCATTACTCATGCAGAAATGCACAGAGCGAACGTGGCGCAATTCGTGCTTCGGGATTTCGTAAACCTTCGTGCGTTCGTGATCCAGACGCCGCTACGCCACATTATTTCCGCTTGTACACGTGCGTGCTCTGGCCGGAGATCGCCTCGGCCGATTCCATCACCGTCTCCGACAACGTCGGATGGGGATGGATGGTCAGCTCCAGATCAGCGGCGGTGGCGCCCATCTCGATGGCCAGCACGCCCTCGGAGATCAGCTCACCGGCATTGGTGCCGACGATGCCGACGCCCAACACGCGATCGTTGACCGAGTCGATGATCAGTTTGGTTAGCCCGTCGCTGCGACCGATGGTGGTGGCCCGGCCTGACGCACCCCAGGGGAAGCGCGCCACATGCACCGGCCGCTTCTGTGTCTGCGCCTCCATCTCGGTCAAGCCGGCCCATGCGACCTCAGGATCGGTGAAGACGACGGCAGGAATAGCCATTGGATCGTAAGCGGTCGGGTGGCCGGCGATGGCTTCGGCTGCCACATGGCCCTCGCGCGTCGCCTTGTGGGCCAGCATCGGCTCGCCGGCAATGTCGCCGACTGCGAAGATGTGCGGCACGACCGTGCGGCGCTGCGCGTCCACCGGGATGAAGCCCTTGCCGTCCACGGCGATGCCCAGCGCCTCCAGCCCGACGCCGGCCGAGTTGGGCTTGCGCCCCACCGACACCAGCACGCGTCCAAAGGTCTGCTCGAAAGGCTCGCCATCCACCCCGCGGAAGCGCACGCGGATGCCTCCCTCCACCTCTTCCATGCCCAGCACGGCTGTGCTGACCATGATCTTCTCAAAGCGCTCCTTGAGCTGTTTGGCCAACACTTGCACCAGGTCCTCGTCGCCGGTGGCCAGCAGGCGCGGCAGCATCTCCACCACCGTCACCTTGCTGCCCAGCGCGGCGTAGACGCTGCCCAGTTCCAGCCCGATGTAGCCGCCGCCGACTACCAGCAGCGTCTCCGGTATCTCCGGCAGCGCAAGGGCTGAGGTGGAGTCCATGATGCGCTCGGAGCCAATGTCGAAGGCGGGGATCACCGTCGGCCGCGAGCCGGTGGCGATAATCGCGTACTCGAACTGCACCTGCGAGGTGCTGCCATCGGCGTGAGTCACCGCCAGGGTGTGGCTGTCTGCGAACTGGCCGCGGCCCTGGACGAAGCGCACCTTGCGTTGCTTGGAGAGCATGCCCACGCCGCCCGTGAGCTGGCTAACCACCTTGTCCTTGAAGCGGCGCAGTTGGTCCAGGTCAATGGTTGGCTCGCCGAAGATGATGCCCAACTCGGCCGCCTCGCGCGCCTCGTTGAGCACCTTGGCCGCGTGCAGCAGCGCCTTGGAGGGGATACAGCCGCGGTAGAGGCAGACGCCGCCGGGATTCTTCTCCATGTCCACCAGCGTCACGTCCAGGCCAAGATCGGCCGCTTTGAACGCTGCGGGATACCCGCCCGGCCCGCCGCCGAGGACTAAGACTTGTGTGTTTACAACGTTATCGGTCATTGTACTGTGTTTCCTGTTATGAGTAGCCTGTCCGTAACACGTAATGCGTAACTCGTAACCGGAGGCGCCTCCGCATGCGAAGCACCCTTCCGGGTTACGTATTACGAGTTACGTGTTACGGGCGCATTTCGCATACTATCCTTCGAGCATCAAAAGGAACGGCTTCTCCAGCGCCTCGCACACCCAGCGCAGGAAGCGCGCGCCATCGGCGCCGTCGATCAGGCGGTGGTCGTAGGTCAGGGAGAGGGGCAGCATTAGCCGCGGCTGCCACTGGCCGTCGACCCAGACCGGCTCGGTGCTGCCGCGCGACACGCCCAGGATGGCCACCTCCGGCCCGTTGACCAGCGGCGTGAAGCCTGTGCCGCCGATGCCGCCCAGGTTGGAGATGGTGAAGCAGCCGCCCTGCATGTCCTCCAGGCCCAATTTGCGGTCGCGCGCTTTTTGGGCGATCTGGCTGAGCTCCACGGCCAGTTGGATCACGTTCTTCTGGTCTACGTCGCGCAGCACCGGCACCAGCAGGCCGCGGTCCGTGTCCACAGCGACACCCACGTGGACGTACTGCTTGGTGACGATTTCCTCGTTGGCCATGTCGATGCTGGCGTTGAACTGGGGGAAGCGCTTCAGCGCGGCGGCAACGACCTTGAGAATGATCGCGGTGGGGGTCAGCTTACCGCCGGCCGCCTCTGCCCGTTTGCCGTACTGTGCGCGCAGTTGCTCCAGCTCGGTGATATCGCCCTTGTCGAACTGGGTGACCATGGGAATGGCCGACCAGGACTGGCCCATGGCGCGGGCGGTCGCGCGGCGCACGTTGCTCATTTTCTCACGCTGCACCGGGCCCCATTTGCTCATGTCGGGCAGAGGCGCAGTCACGGGGGCAGCCGCCACACGCGTTCCTGCGCTGCCGGCCCCGGCCCGCACGTGCGCTTTGACGTCCTCGATGGTGACGCGACCCGACGGGCCGCTGCCAGCCACGTCGGCTACCTCTACGCCCAGCTCACGTGCAAAGCGTCGCACCGAGGGCGCAGCCGCAGCCGCCTCGCCCGGCGCAGCCGGTTCAGGAGCTGGCGCTGGGGCCTGCGCGCTGGTAGGTGCGGCTTCAGCCGCCGCCTTGGCCGGCTCCACCGGCTTCTTATCGGCCTCCGGCGTTTCAGCAGGGGCAGCTTCAGCAGCAGGCTCGCTCGTAGTAGCGGCTTTAGCCGCTCCGCCTTCCTCCAGAGTCAGCAAGAGCTGGCCGATGCCGATCTCCTGGCCAGCCTTGACATGCACGGCTGTGACCGTGCCGCCCACGTCCGACGGCACCTCCAGCACGGCCTTGTCCGTCTCTAGTTCCAGCACCGGCTGGCCCGGCTTGATCTGGTCGCCGGCGCTGACAAGGACGCCGACAATCGTCGCTGTCGTGATGTTTTCGCCCAGTTCGGGCAGTTTGAACTCGAATGACACGTCTCTTTCCTCCGATGATGATAGCTTGTAGTGTAACACGTAACTCGTAACACGTAACCGGAGAGTGTCCGCATATGGGAACAGTTTCCGGGTTACGAGTTACGCATTACGAGTTACGCCCGCAACGGATTCGGCTTCTCCGGGTCGATGTCCAGGTCGCGCAGGGCTTGCTCGACCGTGGACATGGGCAGGCTGCCCTCACGGGCCAGGGAAGTCAATGTCGCCAGCGTGATGTAGCGCGCGTCGACCTCGAAGAAATCGCGCAGGGCCTCGCGGCTCTCGCTGCGGCCGAAGCCTTCGGTGCCCAGCGAGACCAGCGGCCTGGGCGACCAACGGGCTATCGAGTCGGGCAGCGTCTTGACGTTGTCCGACGCTGCCACGAGGACGCCGGGCGTGCCCTGCAAGGCCGCGCTGAAGAAGGGGATGCGCGCTGGCTGGCTGGGGTTGAGCAGGTTCCAGCGTTCAGCTTCCAGCGCGTCGCGGCGCAATTTCTTGTAGCTGGTCACGCTCCACACGTCCGCGCCCACGCCGTAGCGCTCGGCCAGGATGCCCTGCGCCTTGAGCGCCTCGTTGAGGATCGAGCCGCTGCCCAGCAATTGCGCCCGCAGCGGCGCGTCGGGCAGCGAGGTGGGGCGCACCCGGTACAGCCCGCGCAGGATGCCCTCGCGCACGCTGTCGCCGGCCGGCATGGGCAGCATGGCGTAGTTCTCGTTGCCCACGGTGAGGTAATAGTAGATGTCCTCGTGCTCGGTCATCATGCGGCGAATGCCGTCCTGGATAATGACTGCGAGCTCGTAGGCGTAGGCCGGGTCGTAGGCCATCAGCGTGGGGATGGGATAGGCCAGCAGGTGGCTGTGGCCGTCCTGGTGCTGTAAGCCCTCGCCGGCCAGCGTGGTGCGGCCGGCCGTCGCGCCAACCAGGAAGCCGCGCGCACGCATGTCGGCTGCCGCCCAGGCCAGGTCACCGATGCGCTGGAAGCCGAACATGGAGTAGTAGATGTAGAAGGGCAGCATGGGGATGCCATAGTTGGCATAGGCCGTGCCCGCAGCAATGAAGGACGACATCGCTCCGGCTTCGGTGATGCCCTCCTCCAGGATCTGGCCGGTCTTGTCTTCCTTGTAATACAGCAAGCTGTCGGAGTCTACCGGCTCGTAGAGCTGGCCCGACGACGCGTAGATGCCCACCTGGCGGAAGAGCGCCTCCATGCCGAAGGTGCGCGCCTCATCGGGCACAATGGGCACGACCTGCTTGCCGATACCCTTATCGCGCAACAGCTTGCTCAGGATGCGCACGAAGACCATGGTGGTGCTGACCTCGCGGCCGTCGGTGCCCTGGAGGAACTCATCGAACAGGTCGTCGCCGGGCGCCGGCAGCGGCTCGACCTTGGCGACGCGCCGCGGCAGGTAGCCGCCCAGCGCCCGCCGCCGCTCGTGCAGGTATTGGATCTCCGGGCTATCGTCGGCCGGCCGGAAGAAGGGCGTGTGCGTGACTTCTTCCTCCGACAGAGGGATTTCGAAGCGGGAGCGGAATTGCACCAGTTCGGCTTCATTGAGCTTTTTCTGGCTGTGGGTGATGTTCTTGCCCTCGCCAGCCTCGCCCAGGCCGTAACCCTTGACGGTGCGCGCCAGGATCACCGACGGCGCGCCCTTGTGGTTGACCGCATGGTAGTAGGCCGCATAGACCTTTTGGGGATCGTGCCCGCCCAGCCGCAGCTTGGCCAGGTCGTCGTCGCTGTAGTCTTTGACCAGTTCCAGCAACTCTGGATATTTGCCGTAGAAGTGCTCGCGGATGTATGCACCTCCCTCGACGATGTACTTCTGGTACTCGCCATCCACCACCTCGGCCATGCGCCGGGCCAGCAGTTCGCCGTGCCTGGAGGCCAGCAGCGGATCGAAGTCGCTGCCCCAGATGACCTTGATGGCGTTCCAGCCGGTGCCGCGGAAGTTGCGCTCCAACTCCTGGATGATCTGGCCGTTGCCGCGCACCGGGCCGTCCAGCCGCTGCAGGTTGCAGTTGATGACGAAGATCAGGTTGTCCAGCTTCTCGCGCGCCGCCAGCGAGATCGCGCCCAGGGTCTCTGGCTCGTCGGTCTCGCCGTCGCCCAGGAAAGCCCAAACCTTGGCGCCTTTGGCTGCCTTGAGGCCGCGGTCCTCCAGGTAGCGCAGGAAGCGCGCCTGGTAGATGGCCATGATCGGTCCCAGGCCCATGGAGACGGTCGGCACCTGCCAGAACTCCGGCATCAGCCAGGGATGGGGGTAGGAGGACAGACCGCCGCCGGGGGCGAGCTCGCGGCGGAAATTGACCAGGTCCTGCTGCGAAAGCCGTCCTTCCAGAAAGGCGCGGCCGTACATGCCCGGCGCGCTGTGGCCCTGGAAGAAGACCATATCGCCCTCGAAGTCATCGCTGCGGCCGCGGAAGAAGTGGTTGAAGCCTATCTCATACAAAGTCGCTGCCGAGGCGTAGGTGGAAATGTGGCCGCCGATGCCGGGCGATTCTTTGTTGGCCCGCACCACCATGGCCATTGCGTTCCAGCGGATCAGGCTTTTGATGCGCCGCTCCAGCGCGCGGTTGCCGGGGAAGCGCGGCTCGTCGTACGGGGGGATGGTGTTGACGTAGGGCGTGTTGGCCGTGAACGGCTCCTTGACGCCCAGCCGGGCCGCGTGCTTCTTCAGGTCCTCAAACAGGGCGATGACCCGCTCGGGGCCGCCCTGCTGCAAAACGTAGTTGAGCGACTCGCGCCATTCCTCGGACTCGACGGCCTGGACCTCAGGGGTGTACGCGGGTTCGGTAATGTTTCTTGCCATGTGTGCCTCGGAAAAAATAACGTTAGAATCAGGTCGTTTGAGTTGTTTCTGACACAATCCGGCGGATTGTGTTACGCCGGTTGGTCCCTACTATCGTAACGCAATCCGCTGGATTGCGTCTGCTTCACTAATACCATTCTACGACTCTCAGCAGAAGGCGTCTGTTGGACACATTCTTTTCCAGGTAACTACTGAAGCGCGGCGCGGCACAGCCGGCTGCGATCACAAACGCAACGGGCGCTTCGTCTGGCATTACAACCCCGATCACGGGCGCACGTTGCTGGTTCGGTTAAGGCGGAGCTCGCACACCTACGTGCGAACCGTCTCCGCTACGCGTCTCCTGCCCATGCGCATTCCTACCGGAGCGTACACAGGGCCTGCCGGATCTCGCCCAGGTGATACGCCGTGTGCGCAATTATCCCGATAGCGCCGGCGATTTCCCGCTCGCCGGGCCAGGCGGGCGCTTCGTGGATCAGCGCAATGATGCGATTGTAGCTGGCGCGCAGCTCGGCCTGGATCGCCGTCCATTCGCCATCGGTGACCGCGCTAACCGTGCGCCAGATTTCGTCCCAGTCCACCGGCGAGTCATCTTGCGTGCGCACGACCCGTTCGACTATGTCCAGATAGAAGGCCACATGCTTGACCTGCGCGGCCAGCGTTGCGCACTGGCTGCCCACCGGGATCGACGCCTCTGCGGCAGGGATGCCGGCCAGCGTCTCGAAGAGCGACGTGCCGTGGTCCAGATAGATGCCCTGGACGTTGGCGAAGGTCTCGTCCAGCACAAGGAGCAGGGCCTGCTTGAAATGCTCGCTGGCGATGGTCGTCATGATGGCGTGTCCTTGGCTTGTGCGGCAATGCCCTGCGCATCGATCTGTGCAGCCGGAACCGCGCCCACGCCCCAGGCGACAGCCTCCTGCACAATGACAGCATACAGTCGCTCACGCTGGCCGGCCGACAGTTGTTTGGAGTCGGTGACGCCGGCCAGCCGGCTGGCCATGGCCGGATCAGCCGGCAAGATGACGGCTGCGGCTACCACCGGCCCGGCCCAGGCCCCGCGGCCGGCCTCGTCAATCCCGGCCACGCGGGCATAGCCGGCCTGCCACAGCGCCAGCTCCTCGACCAGGGTCGGCTGTTGCCTGGCTTGTCTTGGCTCCACGCCCGGTTTGCTCCACAAACAGCACGGCGCAGGGAGTTCCCTGCGCCGCGGCGGGGGGCGGAACGCGCCGCCCAGGCTGGTAAAAAATGGGGAAACCCCGTCACGCGAAAAGGGCGGGGAAACCCCGCCCCACCAGCTTACTTTCTGGTGTTGACTTCCTTCAGACGGGCCGCCTTGCCGCGCAGATCGCGCAGGTAGTAGAGCTTCGCCCGGCGGACCTTGTTGCTGCGCAGAACCTCGACCTTGTCGACGCGCGGCGAATGCTGCAAGAACGTGCGCTCGACGCCGACGCCGTGGGAGGCAATGCGCCGGACCGTGAAGCTGGAGCCGGCCGACTTCTTGCCGCGCATACGGATGACGAGGCCCTGGAACACCTGAACGCGCTCGCGGCTGCCCTCGACGATGCGAGCATGCACGCGGACGGTGTCGCCCACGCGCAATGCAGGGATGCCCGCGTGTTCCTTCGGCTCTAATGATTCAAGCAATGCGTGCTGCATGTTATACCTTCCTCAACGATGGTTTTGCCTTTATTGATCCACACCGCAGCTAGCGAGACTTCGTGCGCACCAGGGCCGCGGGATTAGGGTCGTCTGCCAGGCTGACGAAGGGGCAGTATAACATAGACGCCAAGCCGAGGCAAATTCACAGGTCAGCTTGTAAGCGCTGAGCCAACTCCGGCTCCTGCTCCAGACGCTCCAGAAAGGCCAGATCGTCCTTGGTCAGCCAGGCTGTCTCCAGCATGTCGGGCCGGCGCTGGGCCGTGCGCAACAGCGCCTGCTGGCGGCGCCAGCGCAGGACGTTGGCGTGGTGGCCGGAGAGCAGGATCTCCGGCGCCTGCCAACCGCGGAACTCGGGCGGCCGGGTGTAGTGCGGGTACTCCAACAGGCCGGTGGCGTGCGAGTCGTCGGCTGCGCC
>JAAEKA010000461.1 GCA_014155705.1 Anaerolineae bacterium clx_CAG2
CCTGTCGTTTCCTGTGAGTTGCTTAAGGAAGATGAAGCTGGCCACGATACGGGCTTGGTAGGGTTTAAGTATCTGCAACGCACGGTCGTGATCAAAGCGATCCCACGCGTCAAAACCGCGCGCCAGTCCCACCCATTCTCGCAGTGTTGCCTGTAGTTCCGTAGATAACGGTCCTGTCTGCAGGATGCTGCTGGCGAGGGCTTCTGCCGGGGCATAGTGGTGGTCATCGAACAGCCGGCGAGCTTCTTCCATGCGTTGTCGGGCACGAACCTCCCAACTGTTGACGAGTCCGGCCACCTCTGTTCCATCAACTACTTTGACCAAATCGGTGCGTGCGCCTTTGACCAGCGATAGCTCCCAGTCTGTCTCCAGAGCGGCCATGGCCAATGCCACTGACATCGTCTTTGTGCCGCCGGTATAGTCAGCGACAAAGCGGCAGTTAGGAAATCGTTGGGTGGCCTCGGTCAACGCTGAGCGTGCCACTGCGTAGCACGCTTGCAGTGAGTCTGGATCCTCAATGGGATGAATTGTGAACTGTAATTCTTCCAAGCCTGTCTGGGCAACGATTGAGGATTTTGTATCTTCTGGGTCACGTCCTTTACAGGGTTTACCGGCGCCGTCCACTGTTGGTCTGCTTCCATGAGGTCCATCAGATGCGATGAACACGACATGGTGTGGTTGATAGTCCGTCACTGCTGTTACGACAGGTTGACAAGAGCCACCCACGGTGACCGCAAGAATCGTAGTCGATTTGGATTTCGTCATGGCTGGTCTCCGCTAGACACGTAACTGAGCAACTGTGCGAACCAGGCTTTCCCCTGGACTTTCTTGGTGCGACCCGTCTCGTCCAACTTGTCAAGAAATTTCTGCGCGATGAGCAGCTTCCGCTCTGGAGAGATTTCGAGAGTTTGCCATCGTTGCGCTAAAGTCGCGAACTTCGAAGCATCGGAAGGAGACATGTTCTGAATTTCCAGGAGATACAGGTCGACAATGGATTGCTCAGTGTCCGCGGCGGAGTTTGCAGCGGGTGAAGACTCGGCTGACATGGTTGAACCCGAGATGCCATCGATCGACATGCGTCCATAACCGCTGGACGTCTTGGCGCCAATCCCTTCTTCATTCAACGCGAGCGCCAGGATCTGATAAGCCTTCTCGACCCACTCTGCGGGGCCGCCGATTGCCAGCAGATACTTGCCGGTTGCGCTCAGGAATGGTACGGGGGTTGGGCTGTCCCAGTCGGCTGGCGCTTCAGCGTCCTGGTAGTATCTGGGGTGATGAACGGTGATAATGTCAGGCCACAATGGTTTGCCCCGGTGTCCGCTGTCAGGCACATAGAGCGCATCAAAGAAAGTCACGTAGCCGGCCGATTCTGTGTTTCCAAACATGATCTGATACGCGTGAGACCTCACACCCCACGCGTTGCGATCGAGCTTGTTGCGGGCATAGTTTGCCGCCAGCCCCTTGAGCGCGCTACCCGGGATGTAGGGTACGCCGTAGGTGCGGTGCAGGGCGATAGCCGTTTCTAACACTGCCTCGCCGCCCAGGCCGACGCTTAGCCGGCCTTGAACCTCGGCCTTCCGGCAAATGATGCCCATTTGCTGCAAGGATTGCTCCCAAAGATTGAAGAAGCCCCGATAGATGTCAGGCTCGCCTAGGCTGGCAACCTCGTCGACCAGTGTCGTCCGTGGGGTTGCCTTACTAGCAGCAACGACCTCACCTCTCATCAACTGTCCGCCCAAGTACTTGTCCAGCCACAACCCTGCGTGGGCGGTGGCATCATGAACCAGAACCATCCTTTGTACATCGTTACGACGACTCTGAATCATTGCTTTCCTCCGCATCCTCGGTGGGATCAACCTTGAGCACCGATTGGGCAAAGCGCTTGTACCACTTGAGGGCCAGCATCACCTGGTCGGTGAGGTAGATGTATTCGGGCAAGTTGGCCTGACGACTGCGATCGAGCAAGTTGGCTGCGCTGCCTGCGTCAACAGTCTGCGCCAGATCGCTTAGCAGTTGGTTGGTCGGGACCTTGTCCCGGCTCTGGACAAAGGCCAGTGCCTGCACCAATCCGGCCTGACGCACGAGGATAGGTAACTTGTGCGCCATGGAGCCATAACGCTTCCGGTCCTTGTCTTTTTCGTCGGGATGCTGTGCTCTGAAATTCTCCACGCGGACGTAAACCTTGGCCGCGTATTCTTGTTCTCGGCTTTGCATGGGAAACACTCCTTGTCAGATTAGCTGCAGTTGGCACAGCCCACGACCAACAGTGGCGTTGCCGCCGATTTGCAAAGTAGCTGTCGTCAGTTGTCCAATAGCTTCGAATACTGCCTTGGCATCCAGCCCAGACTGCTGGGTTGGGGCTGCCACTACCAAACCGGACAGAATCGTCTCAGCGGGCAGCGCTTCTTCGTACCACAGTGCGCCGCGTTTGACCGTCTTCTTGTCAGGTTCGAGCTGAATACGGGCAGTGACTTCGGTGGCAGTCTGCAAGAGGAAGCCCAACACGTCGTCATGGACAATGCAAAGACGCGACTTAAGCGTCTCTTTCCAGTAGGTCTCGGTTGGAAAGAGGTGGTTGCCCAGCCAACTGCCCCAGGTTGCAATAGTTGCATGCGGAGTCGGCGCCAACAGCAAGTCTTCCAATACCACGCGCTGCGCATTCTGTTGCTGGAGCAGGAGCGCGCAGTCTTGATTTGCCACAAAACAAGTGGTCCCGTTAGCTGGTTCTGGAACACTGGCCGGCGGATGCACATCCTGGCTGTTCTGAGCGTCGCGCAGGAAGCGTCGCAGCAGCAAGGGCGACGTGACCCAGGCAAAGGTCCCGGCCAGGCTGCGCACAGGGAGCAAGAGCAGACGGGCGTCGCTGAACTGGGCGGAACCGGCGTGGTCAGACGCGTTCGCGGTTTCAGGCCCGAATATCGCCACTTTCTTGTCATCCTGGCACGCGTCGCGCAATACGCCTTTGATGGTCGAGCCGGGTATGTAGGGGATGCCCGTCGCCTTCTCACGGGCAATGGGCAGGTCGATCACGTCCACGCCTTGGCCGGTGCCGGCGTGGAGGGGAGAGAGTGCATGAACGAACAGTATCTTAGCATGCATGACGGGTACTCCTCTAGAGCCAATTCAGAAAAGCTTGCAGGATGTCGGTGTTGCCGTCCAATGGTTCGATTCGTTTCGCCTCAACAGGCGATAGGCTGGATCGTACGACCGGATCGTCAGGAGCGCCTTTCAGTCGAATGCCGTTCGGCGGTTCGGTCGGCGCTTGGAGGATGGCAGCCAATCCGACGTACTTACCGTCAGCGCAGGACAGGGGACGCAGGATGAGCGGACTCGCTAACCGGTCGTGTTGTGTGCCTTCCAACGAGGTCTGCTGAGGGTCACCAAGCTCGCTGTCTTTGAACTGAAAGATTATCGGCAACCCAAAGGCTGCCCTTGGAAACTTCATCACACTAACCCGTGCCTTGGAGTGCTTGGTGGCGGCTTGTTTGGTGAGAGCGCGTATCGCATCTGGCTCTGGCCATTTGCTTCGACCGTAAGATCTTCCTTGACTGTCTGGAAAACGCGCCTGGCGAAAGCTCTGGAGCTTTTTGAAAAGATATTTCCAGGCTTCATCAGCGTTTGGTTTGCCACCCGCAGGAGCCACTCTGAACTCCCGGATAAGGTGTGGCACTGAGCGATGCCAAACACCATTTGCGGCGAATCTGTTCAACTCCTGCTGGATGACGTCACTAATCGATGCAGTGCTCGGTCTGGAAACATGCACTTCATTCACTTCAATGCAGGTAAGTGCACCAAATCCTCGCCTGGTTCGTGCTCCGATGCCTCCAAATGTCTCCCATGCCCAAAGGGCAGCAGCCACATCTTCGGATTGCTCCAATCGGTATCGAATGGTCAAGGTGAACTCGACATCGTCTCTAACTGCTCCTGCCGGCTTGCCCTTTTCTGTTCGCAAAGGAAAGGCCACATAGCTGTACGGTGAGAAAGGTTCGCCAATGTCAACTTGTCGCGTCCCGTACCGCCCCTCGACTTCGACCTTACTCCGAATGGGGCCAGCGTGTGCGTCAGAAACTATTACAGCAATCGATGACGGACCAGCCTTATCCTTAGCGCCTGCCGATCCCCATATCCGCTCCTCTGCAGCCTTCATCGCCGACAAATCACCGTTGAACTGCCCGCCGCGCGTCGCTCGCCACCAGAAGCGTAAGTGGCCGCGCACTTCGGTGGCGCGCACCACGGTCACTGGATCGGCTTCGCCAGGCGTCACACCGCCGCCGAACAGGGGCGTGATCACCTTGTAACGCCGCGTCTCGGTGATCAGATCAAGATCGGTCCGTTTCATCACGTCGGGTAGTGTGTTCGGTGGTGTTCTCATTTGCTCATCTCCGCTCGGTAGATCAAAGGCTTGGGTTTGCCGTCCCAGGCGCCGAGCAGCGCCAGGCCAAACCCGTCGCGGCGATCCTGTTCGTCGTCGCTGATAGTCTGCAGCCAGACGGCGTCGATGAAGTGGCCGACGGCTTCAGCGCTGCCTTCCAGTTTCAAGAAGTACACGCTGCCGGCCGGCGCCAGGCGGCGCGTAGGCTTTGGACGTCCTCGTTTGCCATCTTTCTCATAGGCATAGTCCCAGCCCGATACGACCTGATAGCGGCCGTTAGCCACGGCCTGCACGGTAACAGTCACACCCGCGCGCGATAACCTGGCGGCATCGGGCAGAAAGCCTTGCGCAAAGACCGCGGGTGTTGCCAGAATGAGCCGGCAGTGCTTGCTGGCGACAATCGCTGCGCGCACGGTTTCGGGGCATCCGGGCAGACTTTCAGGGCTTGGCCGCCAGCTTGCCAACCTACGCTCGCCACCCAGGAAACCGAGACCTTGCTCCAGGTTTGCGTCCGTTTCGATGACAAGGGCCAACACTCTGGCCTCAGAAAGGACAGGGGGTGAGGCGTCCTCTGTCGCCAAGAGACTGATGAACTCGAGGCCGCTGGTTTGAAACAGCGCGCCGTCCTGCGCCGTCTGCGAGGCGGTCTCGACGCTAACATGCGTACGGCTTTCATGCACCGGGCCAGCAAATCCCCATTTCGTCAAAGGCACGTTGGTCTGTTCACTCGGTGATATCAACCAGTCCTGATACGATTGCCAGCGCCAGAAGCCTGGCGCTTTTGGATGAGGTTTTTGATTGGCATACTGGATGGGTGCAACCAGGGCTAGTTGCGCCGGCAGATTGGTAACGATCTCCGGCAGACTCTCAACCACGGTCAAAGGCACGATGTGAGCGCTCTTAGCGTCATAAGGCTCCTGCTTGAGAAAAAGCGCATCAGCCGGGGCGGGAAAAAGCCAGTGACTCACTGCTCCGTCTGCACCAAGCTCGACTAGCAGAGGCCCCCGAACCTGCTTGTTCAGCAGCTCCTTGATGCGTCCTTTGTCGAAGCGTCCGCTGGCGTCCATACCGGCGCGGGTGCGCGTCGCTCCAGCCGTGGTGGCGGGCAAGGGAAAGGCAAGAGTCTTGGCCCGCGCGCCAGGGCTGGCGTTGAAGGGGCGACCATCGCGGAAGATAACGGGATCGCGAGGTTCAATTAGCCAGACGGTCATAGGGTCTTCTCCTTGAGTTTGCCCTCTGCCATATCGATGGCGTCAGCAAACATGGAAGCGACGATCAATTCCAGCGTCAGTTCCTGTAGCTCGATCTTGTCGTCCTTGATCCACCACTGCTCGAAGGCTTTTCGCACTTCAGCGCCGATCTGGTTGCCGCCGCCAGTTTCGCGCTTTCGGTCGATGATGCGCAACGTTTCCTCGATTATCGCCTTTTTCGGTAGTTTAGATTTGCCCAGCACCCGATCCAATCCCTGTAACTCGTAGGCCGCGCCTGCGGAGATCGCTCCATTGCGTCGCCATTCGACCATCTTTTGCAAGCGTTCTTTCAGTTGTTCACGGTTGCCTTTGATGGTGCGGTCAGTTCCGCTCCGTTTGCTGACGGTGATCGCCAAGCCATGTTTTCCGTGTACCGTCTTGGCTGCCTTTTCTGCGGACCGCGCCAAGTCCAGTGTGTCGGATAACGGCTCCAGGTGGTGCGCAACAACGATGCCGGTTGACAGAGTGGGTGAAGCGCCGTCAGTTGTCTTGAACCTCTCCATAGCCTTGGCGAATTCTTCGGCCAACTCGTGTGCGCAGTCCAGCGCAGTGTGCAGCGGCAGATAGGCCATGATGTCGTCGCCGCCGGAGTAGATCAACGCACCTTGGTGCCTATCCTCAACGAACTCCTTGACTTGCGCTGCAAACTGGCTGAGAGTAAGCGAAAGCTCAACGTGGCGCTTTTGGGCATTGGGCAGGCTCGTCAAGCAGTCGATGGCCTTGCCCATGTTGTCGCCATCGGCGACCAACAGCGCGTAATAAGGCTGCGGACGCACACTGCCGGCGTAAGTATCGAGTCGTTTCTCAAGTTGGTCCGCAATTTCTTTCCGTTTGTCGTCGTCGGATATCAGCTCGGTCAGCCGCGATGGAAACAACACGGCTCCGTCAGTCTCATTGTCAGGGATGTCGCTATCTGCGAAAAGCGAACGGATCTCGTTGAGTAGCCTTTCACTGCCCTGTTCTTTGATACTGTCGACGTGCTTGAGAAACGGCCGGGCAGCCATGTCAGATGTGCTGGGAAAGGAGGCTGAGTTGCTCGCGCCAAGGCGTTTTAGAACATCCACGCCGGAAAGACGTTCGGCTGGTCGTGCCCGAAAACTCTCATACAGCCGCTTGCTCTTCTTCTGCTTCTCGTCGTCGTTCACATTCGGCGCCGGGTAAGCGTCCTCATGGATAGCCGACTCGCGCACACCATCCAGCGACGACTTGGGGATATAGGCGCCACTTACCGGTCCGAAATCTCGCGTTGCCTTACGTGCACTGAGCAGCACTTCTGCCATCTGGCGCGCGCCAGCATACCCTTGGTCATCGTTAAACGGCACGCTCACCCAGTAGAACTCGACCAGGTCGTCGATCTGTCTGCTTGCCAGTGCGCGGTCGAATAGAGGCTCGCTGGTCAACGGCTTGAAGGCGTCATCACGCAGTTCATGAAGCCGCCTTTGCACCGCACTTTGCGCCATATCGGCCATGCCGCTTGGCGAGTCATTCGTTACGGCCACAACCTTGTTCGGCGCGTTGAATTTGCCGGCAGCGGCCAAGTCGGCCGCTTGCGTGATCGCCGGAAAGATCAGTTGACCGCCGTTGTCGGCGATAGCCAGTGCTGCCGCCTTTGATAGTTCGCTCAACATCCATGACCCGTACCAGAGGTCACGGCTGCGTCTGGCTGTGGCGATGAAGTCCTGTACGGGCCCTATGGCGCATTCGAACAGATAGCTCATACATGCCTCCTTGACATGATCGAAAGGCCTTTCCACCCCCACCACCACACCCGGCCACACGCCGGCAGGGCGTGCGTCCCCCCCAAGCCGGGCGCAGGGGTGGGTTGTCTCGATTGTAACATGGCCGGCCTGGCATGTCTTCGGAGACTTCTCTGGTCTCTCTGAGAGTCTTCTCTGATGCCGCCGCCGGCCTTCTGTGCTATACTCAGGACGCCGCGCCGTAATAGCGCCCGAAGCGCTGGCGCAGGTCGTGGTAGGTCAGGCGCTCACCTTCCGCCAGGCTCCACGCCACCCGGCATTCGTCCATGATGGCGGTCTTGTGCGTGTCAACGGTCTTGAGGGTGATGCTCAACTGCTCGGCCACCTCCTGCGGGTTCAGCCCGGCGGCAAAGGCGCGCAGCACCTCGACCTGCCGCCCGGTCAGCCGGCTTTCCGCGGCCCGGCAGCGGGCCCGCTCGTGTTCGTCCATCCAGTGCGCCTGAGCCTCCAACACCTGGCTGGAGGTGGCCGAAGCCAGCAGCCGCAGCGCCGGAAAATATGCGCCCCAGGGCGCCATGGGCACCTGGATCAACCGCACGCCGGCCTCCGGCCCCACGTGCAGGATCGCGCCGCCGCTGGCCTCTGCGCGCAGCGCTCGCGGCGTGAACAGGTGCCACAGCCGGTCCTGGTGGTCGAAGAGCAGCGTCGCGGCCGACATGGCCATCAGCCCGATCAGCCGCGGGCCGCCGGTCCCTACCAGGTGCAGCCGCCGTCCCTCG
>JAAEKA010000462.1:0-3190 GCA_014155705.1 Anaerolineae bacterium clx_CAG2
CCGGCCGTGTCGCAGGTTGGGGCCGTGCCGGGCGCGGGCATCTGACCCAACAGGCAGCGCAGGCCGGCCGTCTCCCCCGGCCGGATGGGCCTCGTCCTGCCAGAGCTGGCGCTGACGCCGGGATAAACCCAAGGCAAACCGAGTTGCACACAGGCGTCGTTGAGCAGGAAGCGGGTCTCGAAGTTGTCCGCGCCGTCCATGGCCAGATCCGCGCCGGCCAGCAGGTCCAGGATGTTGTCAGGCGTGACGTCGGCCACGATGCCCTCGATCGTGATCGCAGAGTTGATGCGGCTCAGCTTGCGCCGCGCGGCCTCGGCCTTGGGCAGGCCATCGGCGATGTCCTGCTCGTCGAAGAGCAGTTGGCGCTGCAGGTTGTTCAGCTCAATGAAGTCGCGGTCGACGATACGCAGGCGGCCGACGCCGCTGCGCGCCAGGTGGTTGGCGATCACCGTGCCGGTCGCGCCGCAGCCGACGAGGACGACGGTCGAGTCCAGCAGCCGGCGCTGACCGGCCTCGCCCAGGTCGGAAAAGATGATTTGGCGGACGTAGCGGGAGAGGTCAGAACGAATCATAAACCGATCATATCTAGCAGAGCCTTTGGCGTCAATTCCGGCCTTGACACGCCACCCAATTCATGATATCATTCATAGAAACTTAACAGTTCTGTTTAGAAACATGGCTTCAAAATGGATCAACAACTGGCAGAAAGTCTTTCACGGCAGCTTCGCATCTCTCCAGAGCAGGTCGTCCGAGAGGAATACGAAATCCTGATCCTGCGCGAGCTGATGGAAAGTCCTATTGGCTCAGCGCTGATTTTCAAGGGCGGCACTGCTCTGCGCCTGGCTTATGGCTCGCCCCGTTTCTCGGATGACCTGGACTTCTCGCTGTTGTCTCCCGTGAACGAAGATGAGTTCATCTCGGTCGCTGCAACGACGGCAAAAGCTCTGGTCCAGGCTGACCTGGTCGAGGCGCTTGCCAAGCAGTTCACGTTGTTTGCGTTGTACCGGATACGCCAATCCTTCCTCCCTTATCCCTTTTCCATCAAGGTCGAGGTGTCTACGCGCTCAGAGCCAGCGACGTCGGAGCAGCGTTTCGAGCTGCGCCTGCTTACAAGCCCCACCACGCCGGTATCAGTTCTGGCTCAGGTCGCCTCCCTTGAGTGGATGTGGGCCGACAAACAGGATGCCTTCGCCCGGCGCGGCCAGCCACGCGACCTGTATGACCTGTGGTTCATTGCCCAAAAGCAGCAACTGCCGTTCGCGCCCGACCTCACAGGGCTGGATCGCGAGGTCGTCAAGCGCGAGTTACGTAAATACTTGCCGGCAAATCAGTGGCAAGTGATCGACATGTGGACACGATGACAACCCGAGATGTGGCCTTAATTCAGCAATTGTTGAACCTGCGCAAACCCTATTTCACCCTGGGCGATCTGGAGAAGATTCTGGGCCAACAACGCCCCAGCCTGTACGTGACGCTCAACCGGCTGGTCAACTATGGCGTGCTGACCCGACTGCGCCGCGGCGTTTATCAGGCAGCGATGCAGACTCCCGCGTTGCCGCGCATTGCCAATGCGTTGGTTTACCCCTCCTATCTGTCGTTCGAGTCGGCTCTCGCGCGCTTTGGCGTTCTCAGCCAGGCGCCGTATGTCCTGACCTTTGCTACGTCAAAACGCAGCCAGCAGTTTACGCTGGGCGATACGGCTGTGGAATTTCATCAGTTGAAGGCGGAGCTGTTTTTCGGCTACACGCTGGTCGATGGTCTCTATGTAGCCGAGCCAGAGAAAGCGCTTCTGGACCAGTGCTATCTGGCATCGCGCGGTCTGGCCAGTCTGTTTTGGGAGGAACTTGATCTGTTGCGGCTCGACTATGATCGCCTGGCAGAGATGGCCCAGCCTTTCCCCAGCGCTGTCCAGCGGCAAATCCACGCTGCCCTTCCTCAGTAGCGTTGCTCAGCCGCCAAGCGTCCCCAACGCCTGCTCCAAATCCGCCAGTAAATCCGCCGTATCCTCGATCCCGCACGACAGACGGATCAACGACGGCGAGATGCCCAACACGGCCAGCTTGTCCGGGTCGGCGTCGAAGTAGCTGACCAGCGCCACCTGCTCCACCAGGCTCTCGACGCCGCCCAGGCTGGGGCCGATGTAGGGCAGGCGCAGGGCATCGACGAAACGGCTGGCCGCGGTCGAGTCGCCGTCGATCTCGAAGGTGACGACGCCGCCGAAGCCGGCCATCTGGCTGGCCGCGATGGCGTGCTCCGGGTGGCTGGGCAGGCCGGGGTACCAGACACGCCGCACGAGCGGGTGTTCCTCCAGGAAGCAGGCCACGGCCAGGCCGTTGGCGTTCTGCCGCTCGACGCGCAGGGCCAGCGTCTTCAGCCCGCGGCCCACCAGGTAGGCGGCCTGCGCATCGATCACGCTGCCCAGCACGCCCTGTATCTGGCGCAACGGCGCGGTCAGTCCATCGCGGCCGATCACCACGCCGGCCAGCACGTCATTGTGGCCGGCCAGATACTTGGTGGCGCTGTGAATCACCAGGTCGATGCCGTGCTCCAGCGGCCGCAGGTTGAGCGGCGTGGCGAAGGTGCTGTCGATGGCCGTGCGCACGCGGCGCTGCCGGCCGATCTCGCCCAGCCGGCCCAAATCCAGGCAGCGCATGAAGGGGTTGGTGGGAGACTCGGAGAGGATCAGCCGGGTGGTGGGACGGATGGCCGCCTCGACTGCCTCAAGGTCGCCGGGCGGGGTAATGGTGGTCTCGACGCCGTAGCGGGCCAGGAAGCCGTGGACAAAGTCGCGCGTGCGGCGGTAACTGTCGCCGGTCAGAATCAGGTGGCTGCCTGCGCCCAGGAAGACCCACAGCACGCCGGTGATGGCCGCCATGCCGCTGGCCACCAGCACCGCGTCGTCGCCCCCCTCCAGCGCAGCCAGCCGCGCCTCGACCGCGCGCACGGTGGGATTGCCGTAGCGGCCATACTCCTCCCGCTGCGGCGCATCCCAGAACATGCGCTCCTCCATGTACCCGACCAGCGCGGCCGTGTCGCGGAAGGTGTAGGTCGAGCTTTGGACGATGGGCGGCGTGATGCTGTCGTGCGCCTTGGCGCGCTGCTCACCGGCGTGGACGGATTGGGTGGAAGGGCCTTGGGGGTGGGACATGGTGTGTGCTAGAGACTTCGGAAGTCGCCCGCTGCGGCAGCC